>NZ_PXVC01000046.1 GCF_003011125.1 Synechococcus lacustris str. Tous
GGTCAAGGGGTCAAGGCCAAAGCAGCCGCGCCGCCGGCGCCGTAGACACGGTGATTACCAATGCGCTGATCCTTGATTGGTGGGGCATTGTGAAGGCGGATATCGGCATCAGGGATGGCCGCATTTGCGCCATCGGTAAAGCCGGCAATCCAGATATCAGCAACAACATCGATATCGTGATCGGCCCTGGCACCGAAGCAATCGCCGGCGAGGGCCATAYCCTCACCGCTGGTGCCATAGATACCCATATTCATTTCATCTGTCCCCAGCAGATTGAAACCGCCTTAGCTAGCGGAGTTACCACGATGTTGGGGGGCGGCACAGGCCCTGCCACCGGCACTAATGCCACCACCTGCACGCCGGGGGCTTTTCACCTAGCCCGGATGTTGCAGGCGGCTGAAGGTTTACCGGTGAACCTGGGCTTCTTTGGCAAAGGCAATGCCAGCACTCCAGAGGCTTTAGAAGAGCAAATTCGAGCTGGGGCCTGCGGCCTCAAATTGCATGAAGACTGGGGCACAACCCCCGCCGCCATCGATTGCTGCCTWGGGGTAGCCGATCGCTTTGATRTSCAGGTGTGCATCCACACAGACACCTTGAATGAAGCCGGTTTTGTGGAAGACACAATCCGAGCGATCGCTGGCCGCACCATCCACACCTTCCACACTGAGGGAGCTGGCGGCGGCCACGCCCCCGACATCATCAAGATCTGCGGCCAGGCCAATGTGCTGCCCAGCTCCACAAATCCCACCAGGCCTTACACCCGCAACACCCTCGAAGAACATCTCGACATGTTGATGGTGTGTCACCACCTGGATGCRGGCATACCAGAAGATGTGGCCTTTGCTGAATCRCGGATTCGGCGCGAAACGATTGCGGCAGAAGACATCCTCCACGACCTGGGCGCCTTTTCAATAATCGCCAGCGACTCCCAAGCGATGGGCAGGGTGGGGGAGGTGATCACCCGCACATTTCAAACGGCCCACAAGATGAAAGTGCAGCGGGGCCCCCTTGAAGGTGATAGCTCCCGCAACGACAACAACCGCATCAAGCGCTACATAGCCAAGGTTGGCATCAATCCAGCGATTGCCCATGGCATCAACAGCCAGGTGGGTTCTGTGGARGTGGGCAAGCTTGCTGATTTAGTGCTGTGGAAACCTRGCTTTTTTGGCGTTAAACCAGAACTGGTGCTGAAGGCCGGCAGCATTGCATGGGCCCAGATGGGTGATGCCAACGCTTCAATTCCCACCCCAGGGCCAGTGCATGGCCGGCCGATGTTTGCCAGCTACGGCAAGGCGCTGGCACCAAGCTGCCTCACATTCATGAGCCAAGCTGCCCTGGATGCTGATTTACCGCGGCAATTGGGCTTAGCRCGCCCCTGCCTACCKGTRCAAAACACCAGGGATATCGGCAAGGCAGCMATGCAAAACAACAATGCCCTGCCAGATATCAGCGTTAATCCAGAAACCTATGAGGTTTTTGCCGATGGCGAACTACTCAGCTGCGAACCMGCTGATGAATTACCGATGGCGCAGCTTTATTTCTTGCTTTAGGGCTAAGCAGCATGGAGACACAAATCCGAAAAGAAAACTTTCCAGACCATGTAAAAGCTAGTTTTGGTAATCACCCTGAATACACCAAAATCCTTTACATGAACTTTCGAGCTTACAAAAATATCTGGCAACAAATGATGATAAAGCCTCAACAAAACCTGTGTACGAATATACGAGAAGAAAGTGGTCACATTACAAATAGAACTTGCAGAATGCTCACTATGCCAGTAAATTGACGCCTTTTTATTTAAATCACCTGGGGGCTTAACGGAGCAATTTAATGACTGCTTGCAGCTGGCTGTTCATCTTGAAGTGCTGTTCAAGATGATGTGCGTAAAAGGATGAGCCCGCCAGACAGGCAGGATGTATCTCAAATTTATAAGGAAGTAAGTATTCATTGTTCAACGCTTTATAAATGGCGTAGCAACTGGCGTTTAATTGGTGAGGCGGTGCCAGCATCTGAGAAAGACCCAGATAGCTGGAGTGCTGCAGATAAATTCACGGTGGTGCTTGAAACAGCTGGGATTTAATGCCACTGAGCTGAGTAGCTACTGCAGAGAACGTGGTCTGTTCCTTGAACAGGTAGACCGCTGGAGCCAAACGGCACTTGATGCAAATGCAGTGCTAACCATGGCGAAGCAGCGGGATTTAGAGAAACGCCACCAACAGGATCAAAAGGAAATCTAGCCGCAGGCTTCCGCGCAGCGATTGCGCGGGACAACCCTTGAGGTGCGTTTAGAAGAGCTGGGGGTACTCAGATCCTTTTCTAGGCTAAGGGTGAGCAACGACAATCCTTATTCTGAATCTCCATTCCGCGCTATTAAGTACCGGCCCTACTATCCAAACCGGCCATTCAGCAACATAGAAGAAGCCTGCCAATGGGTTTCCTCTTTTGTGGATTGGTATAACCACCAACACCGCCATAGCGGCGGGGCTATAGCAATTTGCAAAAAGCGAACTGATCTTTATGAGCTGGCCCGCWTSGCAAATCCGAAACGCTGCAGCACATCAATTCGTTTCTGGAAACAACTTGATATGATATGGATAAACTCGCCAGCTGATGATTTAACCATCATGTCTGTTAGCTCATTGATTGAAAATGACCCTCTCGATCTTGATCCCAGGATTGGTAAATCGGCTGGAATTGGCACCGATCCAAATACAAGCGAGTACGGAACCGTAACGTTGAAATGCGTTGGATTGCAAGAGCTGTCGAAGAACGGACCGAATTTTGTCCTGCGACTGCAATACAACAGGGTACTGACCAAAGCAGAGGCCATGGCGATCGTCGACGCGCTTCAAGCTCAGGGCGTCAGTTCACCTTCTCTTCAATTCAACGAAAACACCAGTAGCTCCGGCGGTTACGATGGGGCGGGTTTTGATATTAACGCAACGTACATCAGGTTTAAATACTCCGGAGACAAGGACACAATCGCGATCGATCTACCTTCCGATGTTGTCTTTTTGGAATGGCAAATTTTTTCCACACCTAGTGGTGCTCAGCCTACGTTCAGCGGAGGGGACTATTTCGTCTTTCAGGATGAAAACGGCCAAGATATTGCAAACTATCCACTCGAGCCTGGTAATCGCTCGTTAAAGTCCTACGGCCTCCTCAAAAGCCAAAAACCTTCTGTTAATGTTAACAATTTTTATTCCTTGGTCCCTACCGATTCTGCGCAAAACGGAAGCACTTTTAAAATAGACGAAGCAACGTCCAGTTCGACTTTCCTCAGTGGTTCAAAAGACGAAGACGGTTGTAATATTTCATATTTGCTTGGGGTAACCGCTACTAAAGACACTCAGGCGAACCTTGATTGGAATGGGATCCCGGATAATGACCTTTTGGCCCCATATACCTCGATTCAGGTCAAAGTGGATAAATCCTTGATCGACCGCGTCTTTGATCCGTATCTCGACAAGATAGTGCCATTATATTCTCCCGCAAACTATATCAGCATCGGTTTCCATACTGTTAGTCAAGGCTCATTGCCGTCTAACATTCAGACCATACAAGAGAACACTTGGGACTACGGTGTGTCTGCGCACGATATCAAGCAGTTGGGTAGCGATGATGACTTTTACTACGTGTATTTTACGACCTCGCCGGATGTTTACGAAGCGGCAATGACCGCTTCTGGCTACCAAATTGAGGAGCGACCTGTTTACCCCCCCATCGTTTCACCTGATGGTCAGCGACAAAAGGGCTTCCTTCTTTACAACGGTAACAGCAGCGAACTGCAAGGCGGGATGTTGATGCGAATCAGGAATGGCAATTACACCAACGCTGATCTTGCGGAGTTTTTTGCAGCGCCATGTTACGACACCGTTGATGAAAATCAGCCTTTTGTGAACGGGTGGGTAGTTTTCAGCACTTTAGATAGCTCTGTTCGAATCCGTAACACCATCTATGTGTCAACGAGTGGTCAAGTAATTACCACCCGAATGACTCCTTCTTCAGGCAGCATTGAAGGTGATGTGAGTTTCAATCGCCTCGCGGCAGCACCCACCTTTACTAACCAGAAAGCGGGCTTGGTGATCGGTCAAACCGGCATTAATTTCTCGTTGAAACTTGATCAATCCCGCAATAGCAATACAGCTAAAACCGCCGTAGATCTGGCGCCCCTATTTGATGGCCTCAACACCACCAACAAGCGCTTGGCCTACTTCGTCTACGACTCTCCCTTGGTTGGAGCAGCACCCGTGGCCACACCCTTCACCTACGACCCCACCAAAAAGGCCGGTGCCCGCTTCTATGACCTCGATGGCAATGGCTCCGCCGATACGGTCGATCTTCAGTTCGTTGATGGCGGCTATGGCGACAAGGATGGGAGAAAAAATGGCGTGGTGGTTGATCCCTCCACCGCCGGGGTGGTGAGCCTTAACGCAATCTTCACCGCCACCGCCACCGCCCTCACCGTTGCAGACCCCACCGACAGCACCTCCCCTGCCGCCTTAACGGTGCGCGCCACCCTCACCGCTAAGGCCGCTTCCGTGAATCAAATCGGCTATGTGGCCCTAAATGCCAATGAAGCCGACACCCTCACCTATGAGCTGGTGCGCGATCGCGGCACCATCCTGCTGGCCAACCTGGAAAGCAGCGACACCCCCAACGTGGCGGCGATGAAATTCCAGCGGGACATCAACCTCATCAATGGTCAAAAGCTGGTCTTCTTTGAAGTGGTAGACAACACCCTGGAAAGTCTTTTAGCTAAAAACACAACCCTCCAGGGCTTTGGCACCAGCTTCCGCACCCTCGATCTCACCAAATCCACCGACACCGCTGCCACAGCATCCAAGGGAGGCAACACCGTTGCCCTCAGCCTTTTGAATGAGAGCGCCATCGCCGGCCTTGGCGATCTGATCTTCAGCGAGATGGCAGACACTCCCATCCTTGATTTCACCGGCTTGGCAGGGCGACGCCTCGAGGGTTCCACCGTTTCCCTTGCCCGTGAGGCCAATTACGACACCACCATTGGTTTCTACCGCATCCAGCGGGCCGATGGCGCCGTGCTCGATCCCATCACAAACACCTTGATCGCCCCCGGCTCCGCCGGTTACAAGGCCGCCGCTTTAACCAGCACCAATCTGTTTAATGGCTTTGGCACCCTGGCGGTAGCCAACGGCGCCACCCGCACCGACCCCATCGCGGCATTCAACGAATCTGGCCTGCTGGCTCCTTATGCCACCGTCGCCCAAACCGGCGACACCTTCTTCTCCTTCCGCTCCGCCAATAGCGACAATCTCAACCACTTCCGGGTGTTGGGATCTGGTGTTATTGGTCTGGAGGATCTAAATGGTGGCGGTGACCAAGACTTCGATGACAACATCTTGAGCTTTAACTTCAAGCTCAAGGGCACTGTGGCCTGATTAGGACGATTAAGGCCCTAGTCCAACGCTGTTGGCGCCAACCACAAGTGGTGTGGATCAACCCGCCAACTAATAATTTCGTTGCTCAAACAGCTACGTTGACACTGACAGCCTAATCGGCAATAGAAACGTCATCCTTCCTGACAGCTACCGAATGCACTAACTGATAAATAACGTCAAAAAATAATGAAGCAGCCTATTACTAGCCAGGAATATGAAGCGTGAAAGAAAATTAAAACCAATCACCAACCCAAAGCATAGTAGCGCATGGACGAAAAAGAAAGTGGCTTTTTTTAGGCTTAGGTAGTAAAACWATTAGTATTGTAAAGAAAAATTATTTCAATGGATTTTTCATTCGTAGTTCAACTTTTCCAACTTGGAATCTTTAAAAATAATGTAGGTTTATTGCTTCAGTTTTTAAATATAATAAACGCTCAAAATGCTCAAAACCGTTCAACTCCTGTCACAACTCCATCACTACCTGCACTAGATATAATTAGTCTTAATGGTATCTCAGGGTTAAAAACTATTCTCCAAAAGGACAATAATTTCAACCTTGGCCAAATCCCTGTCAACAAAACAGAAGAATTTACCCTTGGGAGCTTATTTAAAAGTAAATTCCAGGTTTCTGGAACAGATCTTTTTTCAAGTGCTGCAAATATAAAAGAATCAATCTCTGCACTTGCCTCAGAAGTATTTAGTATCTCCGGAACTTCTGGAATACTGCAAAAATTGAGTTCATCAAAAATTGATGCAAATACCAACCAAGGTTCTGCGAGCCCAAATTCAACTAGCACAGCACCAGCAACCTCTACATGGGGTAACTATGTAGACGGATCACCGCTAAAAGTTACCGACGTACTAAGAGTAAATCCAGGAAAAATCAATTCCGCAGCAGACAAAAGTTACAGCTTTAAAGTAACTATGCCATATACCAGTTCCCCTTCAAGCACGTTAGCAAACATAAATGTTGGCACTGTAAAGGCTGACTCATCACCAACAGCTTTAGTAAGTACTGATTTTATTAGTCTTATTGATAAGAGCTTTCAATTTTATGAAGCACAGCAATCAGGAGATCTTAGTACTAACACGAATAGGGTAGTTTACGATGCTACTTATCAGCCACTTGGATGGACTAACGACAACTTTACTGATGATGGAGTGTCGTACAACGGGACCAATCTTGGTGTAGTTTTTGCCGACAACGACCAAATTCTTGGCAATGCTCCCAATTCAGTTGGCCCTTGGAGTACATCTTTAGCAGGGGGACTTTTTGATGCCGGCGACCATGTTAAATATAACTTACCTGGCGCCACCGCAATGTCTACACTGGCAATTGGCGCATGGAATGATTTATCTGAGTACAATAGATCAAATCTCTCAAAATCAGCAACCACACCTTATAGCACTACTACGGGCGCTTACACTCCAGAGCTCGGCGAAAGTTTATTCATAACCCTTAAGCAACAAGCCGATTATTATCTAAAATGCGCCGCAAATGTTACGGTAGATTTAACTAACACAAGCGCTCCAGTAAGAGGTTATTACATTGCGCAAACTGGCGAGACAACATATGACCATGATTCATGGAAATCTTCATGGGTAGAGTCCAGCGATGGTTCAACCCCGAGATATTCATATGCAGTTGGAATTGATGCTCCTTTATACTCTAAATCGGGTACCTCGTTCGGCCAACCTGGGTATGTGGCTGCAAATGGCATTGATGTGCTCGCGGCAAACGCTGCTGCCCTAGCAAACATTGCAAAACTGTTCTACAAGTACCCCCAATTTGCTCCAGTAAAAGATGGAACAAATGATACTTCCTCTACCGCTAACTTTCAAGCCTATGCCTTAAAGCTATTAAGTACGGCAAAGAATCTTGATCAAATGGCATGGGAGGTGAACGCTTTGTACCCTGCTTCCACAACTGCTGACGGCAAGGGAAATAACCAAACGGGTCAATATCAGTTAAATATTTCAGATCAAGTTGGCGGTGCCGCTACAACTCTGTATAACTATCCTGACGTTCTAACTGGAGAAAACAAAGGTGGCAACACCGTATATGTCTCAAGATTTGTTTATGATGACTTATTCATGTCTAGCGTTGCATTATTTAACGCGGAGAAAACTATTAGCGGTACCGGTAACGATGGCCTAAACGATTACACAAAAGTTGACTATCTTAATAACGCAATGAGCACTCTTTATGGCTATCAAAACAATAGCTCACTTGGGATCTCCCAATACGATGGCATAACTGACCCTAACAGCCATGGATATTGGAACAATACTGGCACATCATTCGAATACACAAATGACGGAAGTAATCTCAAATATCCTTATCAACCAGTAGCTTTTACATGGGACAATAATGCACTCCTTTGTAATATATTAGGTATTCAAACAATGGCAGATTGGTCTAGAACCAATAACTACAACAGCACGGATACTTACTTTAATTCCTATGCAACAATGAAAAATCAAGTTTTAAAATGTGTTTATGATTGGGTATATGGAAGCCCCATAAATGATACAAATCTGTATCCAAATGGAGCTCCTAGTGATTACGTGCAAATAACTCCCTCAACCGGCTTGCGTTGGTCAGGTGGTAATTCAAATATATCCCAATGGGGCTCTTTGCGCTTAGCAAATAATGCTTCTTTCATTGCAGGCTGGGCCATTGACGAAGGAGTAATTGGATCAAGCACCACTTTTCAATATGACTATGTTAACGGTAACTCAATCACTAAAACAATCACAAAGGCAGATACCGAAGCATTCATCAAAGCAACTCTCAACTACTCCTTGGGCATCACATCTCCCAATAATCAATCTTTTGTTGTTGGTTATGGAGATTTCCCCCAGGAGCCTCACCATCGAGATGCCTCAGGAATAACTGATCTGCTTGGTTATGGAAACTCCATAGCTCCCTATGACGGTACGGATAACAAATACGATATTATCGGTGCCTTAGTGGGTGGTCCAACGGACTATGCCACTGAAAGCTACAGTGATATGCGCACAAATTACGTAGGAAATGAAGTAACGCTTGATTACAATGCAGCCTTCACCAACAACCTAATGAGAGCTGCTTCTATATTTTAATTTAAAGATTACATAGCCATATAAATTTTTGTAAACCTAAATCGTCCAACCCTTCCACAGTTAAACTCTGCGGAAGGGTTTTTCAATAGAAAAGCGAAAGAATACTTAATAGCTAGATTTATAAAATAAGTCATCCAAATCGAAAATTTCAATTTACGCAAGTACATGATTTCATTCGGTGCCACAAAATTGCGAATCTCATTTAAACTTCTTAACAATTTGCTGCCTCACATTCATGAGCCAAGCTGCCCTGGATGCTGATTTGCCGCGGCAATTGGGCTTAGCRCGCCCCTGCCTACCKGTRCAAAACACCAGGGATATCGGCAAGGCAGCCATGCAMAACAACAATGCCCTGCCAGATATCAGCGTTAATCCAGAAACCTATGAGGTGTATGCCGATGGTGAACTGCTCASMTGCGAACCAGCTGAYGAATTACCGATGGCGCAGCTTTATTTCTTGCTTTAATTAATCCAGMTATTGATACATAATCAATTAGAACAACTCAGCGCCGCAGCTYAATAAGAGCCAATAAGTATCAAAKTACACAATTCSAWCGCTAATTACTAGCCGCATGYTGATTRTGTAGCAATGGGAACCATGGGCGGGCGGCTTGATTCCGCACCATAGGAAGGTTGAAACAGCTGAAGCCGATGTTTGAAACCTATGTGCCAATGGGTGGCTTCGATGAATACATGAGCCCCAGCCACACACCCCGTAAAGCGATGGGGGCCCTGATGGATCAACTGGGGGCCCTTGGCCTTAGCCAACTGAATGAAAATCATCGGGCGGCTGAACAACTACTCAAACGGCTAGGTGCCACCTTCAGGCTCTACAACAGCAATTCAGAGGCCAGCGAACGAATTTTGCCCTTCGATCCCTTGCCACGGCTGATCGATCACCAGGATTGGGCAGTGCTGGAGGCGGGGTTAATCCAAAGGCTTGAGGCGATCGACCTGTTTCTTGCCGATATCTATGGWSCCCAGAAAATAATCAAAGATGGAATTATCTCCGCAGAAGAAATAACCAGTAGCCAGGGTTGGCGGCCCCAKATGCAGGGATTAATCCCTCCCCTCGGCCGCTGGTGCCACATCTCAGGCCTCGACCTAGTGCGTGATGGCGATGGCACCTGGCGGGTGCTGGAAGACAACCTGCGCTGCCCTTCAGGAGTTGCCTATTTCCTCGAAAATCGCCGGGTGATGAAGCAACTTTTTGGCGGTTTATTTCAAAGCCAACGCATCACCCCCATCGATAACTACGCCTCCCAACTACTGCAAACCCTGCAGGAAATGGCCCCCTGGACCGACAGCCCCCAAGTGGTACTTCTCACCCCTGGAGTACATAACAGCGCCTATTTCGAACACAGCTACCTGGCCCGCTTGATGGGCATCCAGCTGGTGGAGGGCACAGATTTGATCTGTGAAGACAACCGGGTGTGGATGCGCAGTACCAATGGCCTTGAACGGGTAGATGTGATCTACCGCCGCATCGACGACGATTTTCTAGACCCCACCTGTTTCCGCAAAGATTCAATGCTCGGCGTAAGYGGCCTGATGGATGCGTTCCGCCAAGGCCAAGTAGCCATTGCTAATGCCCCTGGCACCGGCATTGCCGACGACAAGCTCATCTATGCCTATGTGCCCCAGATGATCCGCTACTACCTAGATGAAGAAACGATTATTCCAAACGTAACAACTTTTCTTTGCTCCCGGCCAAARGAATGCAGTTATGTGTTGGAACATTTGCCTGAGCTAGTAGTAAAAGCGGTGTCGGAAGCAGGGGGCTATGGAATGCTGATAGGCCCCCATGCCAGCAGCGAAGAACTGAAACATTTCAGTGARTTAATTCAAGCTAATCCCCGCAATTACATCGCCCAACCAACGCTGCAKCTCTCAACGGTTCCCTCCCTCAGCGAAGGGGAGCTCTACCCATGCCAYGTGGATTTAAGGCCCTACATAYTACGGGGTAAACAGAGTTGGGTAACGGCGGGRGGACTCACAAGAGTTGCTTTAAAACGCGGTTCCCTCGTRGTTAATTCCTCCCAGGGCGGCGGCAGTAAAGACACCTGGGTGGTTTCATGCTCAGCCGTGTAGCAGAACAGCTCTACTGGATCTTCCGGTATGTGGAACGGGCCGAGAATTTAGCCCGTTTCTTAGATGTGAGTATGTCGATGGCGCTGGATTCACCGGCAGGGGGTGATGCGGTGTGGCTGCCGCTGATTGAAGCTTGCGCAGAAAGCAACTTATTTAAAGAATTACACCCTGAAGGTGGTGCTGCAGCGGTGGAATGGTTTCTGCTTGCCCAAGCACAAAATCCAAACGCCATTTGTAATTGCATTGCCATCGCCCGCGAAAATGCYCGCCAAATCCGTGAGGTAATCCCCAATGAATTATTTGAAGAACTAAATGCTTTACATCTTGATTTACAACCRGGTGAAAGTTTTTGGCAGCAGGCCCTACCTGAACAACTGCAACTGATCAGGCGCGGCTGCCAACAGCTCTATGGCATAGCAGATTCAAGTATGCGCAGGGATATCAGCTGGCATTTTGCCAATCTTGGCAGGTTGATTGAAAGGGCGGAAAAAACKGCAAGGATCCTCGATGTGAAATATTTTCTACTGCTGCCAAGCCCTGAGGATGTGGGAGGTGCCTTAGATGAATTGCARTGGATTGCCCTATTGCGCTCCGCCAGTGCATATCAAATGTATCGCCAACACACCCAACARCCAATCACCCCCAGTGGTGTGGCGGAATTTCTATTAYTGGATCCAGATTTTCCMCGTTCCGTGCGCTATTGCCTTAATGGYATTGCCGAGGCAATTGCAAGTATTGATCAACAACCACTACTGCAAAGCGGCCATTCCCTCAGCCGCAGCCTGGGGCGCCTYCAGGCCACKTGGAACTATTCCCAAGTGGGCGATGTAATCGATCAAGGTCTTCATCAAGTTATTGATCAATTGCAACTACAAATCAATGAACTCCACACACTATTGGAAATCCGCTACTTCACYTCAAACCAATGCACGTAAAAATTAGCCATCGCTTTGTTTATAGCTACTCAAAGCCAGTGCAGCTCGGCCCCCATCGACTGTGTTTGATGCCCCGCAGCATTGGATTTCAAAAACTAATCCAACATAAAATCAGTTTTAATCCAGAGCCATGCCATAAATTTGAATTATTAGCAGCTGGTGGCGATCAAATCCTGCGGGCGCGTTTTGTTGGTAGCACCGATCGCTTTGAAATCATTTCAGAAGCTGAGTTGATCACTAGCCCGCCCCCCCTACTTTCACTTTGTTTRGATGAACAGGAACCGCGYTTGCCCTATCCAATCGGCAGGCTAAATGCTGATCTTTTAAGTAATCTGCAGGGCTGGCTGCCCAATGGTCAGCATGATCCAGCCGCCGTTGCCTTAGCCCAGGAGGCGATTATCGGCAGCGACCAACAYTGCCTCACCTTCCTGCAACAACTGCTGGAGATGATTCAAGAGCGGGTGAACTACACCCAACGCCACCATGGCCCCCCTTGGCCGGCGGGGCGCACCTTGCGGGAACGGGTTGGTTCCTGCCGCGACCTTGCAGTGTTGATGATCGAATGTTGTAGATGCATTGGTTTACCAGCTCGCTTTGTGAGTGGTTACCACCTRGTGGAGCCAAAGCCCGATCGCTACGACCTCCATGCCTGGGCTGAGGTATACCTACCCGGCGCCGGCTGGCGTGGTTTCGACCCCAGCGGCATTGGCGCCGTAGATGAGCGCTACATACCCCTCGCCAGTTCATCAAATCCCGAATTAACAGCAGCCGTAAGCGGCAGTTTTAGTGGCCCRCCTGGGGTTGTTAGTGAATTCAGCTGGCAGATCGAGGCAGCGGAACTAAGCMTGAAGCARCCRTGAGCCAARCATTGYTGTRYTCCYTACCKSCATGGATGYTGRCGGCGGGRCAGGAAGCCMGAAAGCGGTTTCAAAGCGCCGCCATGGAACTCACCTTGGGGGGTGAACCCACCTATGTGCCCCTTGAACCCAAWGGAGCGGAATGGAGTGTGGCCGCCGATGGCCCAAGCAAACTCAGCTAYGCCAGGGCCTTRGCAAAGCAACTAGAAAGCGATGTGYTGCCTGGCAGTATTTGCTTTTTTTGCCCCGGTAAGCACTATCCRGGCGAAACAAAYCCCCGCTGGGCCCTGCGGTTGCTGTGTAAACACAACCGCAAACCACTGGTGCCGTGGCCARCCGCCGGACCACTCCAGCAATCAGCAARCCAAGTGCTTAAGGCGATTGGWAAGCGCCTGGGGCTTGAGCTRGAACCMAGTGAATTCAGCGATCCCCTCGCCCCSGATCARCAGGTGTGGGCAGTGCCCATCACCCKARATGCSGATGGCTGGCAAACTTCAACTTGGCCGTTAGCAGAAGAAGAACGGCTACTGGTAAGTAGTGATGGTCCGCCGGGGCTGCGYTTGCCCTTGAACAAGCTGCCAGAGGATGTGCCACGCCAGGTGTTAACCCTTGATTGCAATGCCAATGGCTGGGGTTTATTTCTGCCGCCATTGGCACCAGATGGCTTTGAACAACTACTGGCAGCGATCGCCCAGCTATTACACGAAAACGAATTGATGGCACCACAACTGAGTGGTGTGGTGCCAATCGATCAAGAGCAGCGCTGGCTGGTGCTSGGTATCACRGCTGATCCTGGTGTGCTGGAGGTGAACTTACCGGTGTGTGAAACCTGGCAGGTGTATGCCGAATGGCTAGKGGCSTTGGAAAAAGCAACGGCTGCTGTTGGTTTGCGCTCCTGGAAACAAGCAAGTTCCAGCCAAAGCGCWGGCACTGGCGGCGGCAACCACCTGTTGTGGGGTGGGCCCACCCTGGAGCGCAATCCACTATTYCAACAACCCGCCTGGCTGGGGGCGGTGCTGCGCTATTGGCAAGCCCATCCCTGCCTTTCTTACCTRTTTATTGCCGATCCTGTGGGTGCAGCAAGCCAAGCACCCCGCTCCGATGAAATCGGCGCGCCGCTACTAGATCTTGAAATGGCAYTGTTCGCCCTAGAGCAACTACCAGCTGGCGACCAACGYCAAGCAATAGCTGAAACCATGCGTCATCTACAGGTAGATCGCAGTGGTAAYCCCCACCGCAGTGAAATYAGCTTCGATAAATTTTGGAATCCAGGCTCCCTGGCCGGCTGCCAGGGATTAGTGGAATTTCGCGCTATTGAAACCCTGCCAAAAGCCGAATGGATGGCGGCGGTAGCCCTGCTTTGGAGTTGTTTAGGGGCAATGCTGCTGGAACCCGAGCAACGGCCCATTGGTGTAATCAGCCATGGCGGTTGCTTACATGATCGCCACCTGYTGCCAAGCCTGCTTTGGAGTGATTTTGAACAGATACTGCAGCAATTAAACCGCCAGGGTTTAGCSCTTGATGCCACTTATTACCGCCAGCTATGGCAGTGGCGCTTTCCAGTGTTGTTGCATTGGAGCGCAGGGGATGCGGAATTAGTGCTGCGCCGTGCCCTTGAGCCATGGCCGCTGCTATCAGACATGCCTGAACTGGGGGCAATYACCAGCCGATTTGTAGATACCTCTTTGCAAAGAATYGAAATTTGTACAAACGAATCATTTCGCMAACACTATCAATTGCGGCTGCAGGGAAGAAAAYTAGCCCTTAAAGAAGCGGTGCTGGGGGCCAGGTTGCGCCAGGGGCGTTTATTTCCCTGCCTRCATCCAAGCTTGCCCAGCCATTGGCCCCTCTGCCTTGATATTGAAAAAGATACCCAGGTAATTAGTTATCAGTGGMAGGAATTAGATCAAGCATTTCAAACRGTGCAAATGGCCCATCCGATTAATGAGCAARCSTTAGTTAGTTGGCAACCGGATGAGCTCTGTGTGGATCTACGGCTCCCCACATAACTACCAACTAACCCCATGGAGCTTTGGTAGCGGAGCTGTTTTGAAGGTAATACCAAATAAACGTGGTATCAGGCGGCTGTTATAAACGCGAAATTCACGGGCCACGGTGGCCCCTGGTTCGCGTATCGCTTGGTTTAAAACCACCGAACCATCGGGATCTGAAACTGARCGATGGAAAGTACCCGGTGGRATGCGCAAGATATCGCCGCCGGTATCTAAACGAACTATGTGATAAGGATAATTCCAGCCGAGGTTCACTAAATAAAAAGTGCGGCCCCCGTGCAGGGCCAGGAGGTTGTCTTCCTGGTGGGGATGCAAATAAAACTGCCATGCCCCTGTGGTTTCCTCATTGGGGGGACTAACCGCTGGGCCGCTATGGATTACCAGATCGCGGGCATTAGAGGCAGCAACGGTGATATCAAAGAAACGCACCGCGGGGGTATCGCGAAAACGTTCATAGGGCACCAATTCAAACATCGGCACAGTGGCCATGGGGATAAATGCGGGATGAGCCAGTAAGCCAAAAAAAGCAATTTGCTGTTGGGTGCGTTGTTACGGATTTGGTGCTTTTAATCACCACAGCCAGCAACCGCTAGCCGCACACTTGTGGTCCAGCCTGAAAAGGTTGGGGCATGGGAAAGGCAGGCGGCTCCTTCTGGGGTCGCCTTTTTTATGCTGCCCCTAGCCATTGGTTAGGAAGTGAGCAGCGATATCTACCCAGAGGGGCTTGCCCTACGCCATTGGCCCGGCTGGTTAGGTGCTGAAAAGGCAAACRCCTACCTAGAACAACTGCTCAAGGAAGTGCCGTGGAAACAGGAGCAGATCAAGCTATTTGGCCGCCAACACCCRCTACCGAGGCTCACCTGCTGGATGGCGGATCCAGGTTGTGGCTATTGCTATTCCGGCCTGCAAAATGTGGTTGAAAGCTGGACGCCCACTGCCCAAACCATCCGTGAGCAGGTAACAAAARCCGCCGCAAGCCCTTTCAATTCATTGTTGCTCAACTACTACCGCACTGGTGTTGATGCCATGGGTTGGCATGYCGATGATGAACCCGAATTAGATCCARATGCATCGATTGCATCCTTAAGCCTTGGTGCCAGCCGCAGCTTTCGCTTTAAGGCCAAAACAAATAGCAAAATTAATTTCAGCTTGGAATTGCACCATGGCGACCTGTTGCTGATGGATCCCCCCACCCAAGATGGTTGGCTCCATGCCTTACCAAAACGGTTGCGGGTGCAAACCGCCAGGCTAAATCTCACATTTCGGGTGGTGCGTAATTAATCGGTTGGGGCATTGTTACCGGTGCCGGCGATGGGGCGCAGGCGGCCACCCGTTGGGCAACCACAGCGCCGATTACAACAATTGCTGGCGCCGCAAAATTTTGTTCTTCTGCGCTGCAAGCTAAATCCGCCAATGTGGCTATCAGTTGCTTTTGACCATTCACGGTGCCCTGCTGAATGATCGCCGCTGGGGTGGAAGCAGCTAAACCACCAGCCTGCAATTCATCACAAATCCGTTGCAGGTTATGGAGGCCCATATAGATAACTAAGCCRTCACTGCAACGGGCTAGCCCACGCCAATCAACGCCGGGTCGAACCTTATCAATCTCCTCATGGCCCGTAACGAAGGTAACGGAGGAGCCGGCCTCGCGATGGGTAATTGGTATGCCCACATAGGCAGGCGCTGCGATRCCAGCKGTTACCCCTGGCACCACCTCCACCGCTACCCCTTGGCTTGCCAGGTAGGCAGCTTCCTCGCCACCACGGCCAAACARGAAGGGATCACCGCCCTTAAGCCGCACCACACAWCGGTGGCGGCCCGCTAATTGCACCAACAATTCATTTGTGGTGGGTTGCGGCACGGAGTGATAACCGCGACGTTTACCAACACCATGCACAACACAGGTTTCTGGCACCATTTCCAATAGTTCCAGGGGYACTAGGGAGTCGTGCACCAAAGCATCACAACGCTTAAGTAGCCGATGGGCCTTCATCGTTAACAATTCCGGATCACCGGGGCCAGCACCAACYARATAAACGATGCCAGGTGGGGAAGTGRCGGTCATGGCAGGGAAAGAAGCTGCTCCATCAGCACCAAACGAAAACGGCTTTGTTGCAATAGGGGYGGCCACAGCTGCAAACCAGGGGGCCAATCAATTGCATTGAGTGCCTCACTAAGCCGATTAGCTGCCACAGCTAAGGGCACCAGCAAAAGATTTTGGCTTGGTTGAGTGTAAGCAGTCCAGGGGCTGCAGGGTGCACCGAGGCGTTGCTGCAAATATTGGGGATAACGCATTGCCAAAGCACCACTGAGGGGATGGTGCAGTAGCTGGGGTTGTAATCCCTGGCCTTTGGCTTCACTTAAAGCCTGGGCCAAGGCCCCCTGCCATTGGGGCCAAGCACCGAGGAAGGGCAGCCGCCGCAGGGGCCAACCGCWGCTGCGCCAATGCATTGCGATGGCGGGTAGATCAACCCGCACATGGTGGCCTGGCAATTGAAAAAGGGGCACCAGGGTGAGTGGTGCTGGCTCTAGGTGCTGGGCCTGGTCAGCGCTAGTGGCGGCGGTTAAACACTGCAAAATCACCCTGCAACCCCTCTGCCGCCGCAATTCAGCTGCAAGCAGCTCAAATTCACTTGGCACTTCACCGCCGGAGCGGCCATGCACCACGAGTAGGAGATCGGAGGGGGGAGCCGCCGCGCGGCGCCGAACCAGCCGTTGCTGCACCAATGGATCCAAATTTTTAGCTGCTAATGCCTTCAAACCCTGCCGTGACCAAGGCAAACGGGCGATTAAATCTACCGCCGTTGCCGCCAAAATTGGATCCATATCTACAGCTAAT
>NZ_PXVC01000047.1 GCF_003011125.1 Synechococcus lacustris str. Tous
TGGTGTGGATGAAGCAAAAGCCGAACTAACCGAAATAGTTGATTTCCTTAAAAAACCTGAACGCTACACCGAAATTGGTGCACGGATTCCAAAAGGTGTGCTGCTGGTGGGCCCTCCAGGAACTGGCAAAACACTGCTCTCAAAAGCGGTTGCTGGCGAAGCAGATGTGCCCTTCTTTATTATTTCAGGCTCAGAATTTGTTGAACTGTTTGTGGGGGCCGGTGCCGCAAGGGTGAGGGATTTATTTGAACAGGCCAAGAAGAAAGCACCCTGCATAATCTTTATTGATGAATTGGATGCAATCGGCAAAAGCCGTTCCGGTTCAATGGGCGTTGTGGGTGGTAACGACGAACGGGAACAAACCCTTAATCAACTGCTCACAGAAATGGATGGCTTTGCCTCTAAAGACAAACCAGTAATTGTTATCGCAGCAACAAACCAACCAGAAACCCTTGATGCCGCTTTACTAAGGCCAGGTAGATTTGATCGCCAGGTATTAGTTGATCGCCCTGATCTATCTGGAAGGCTAACAATTTTGCAGATCTATGCAAATAAAGTAAAACTTTCAGAATCCGTTGATCTTCAAAAAATCGCTGCTGCCACCAGTGGATTTGCAGGTGCTGATTTAGCAAATCTAGTTAATGAAGGGGCCCTGCTTGCAGCCCGCGCCTATCGCACCACCGTTGAACAAGCTGATTTAAATGAAGCGATTGAACGGGTGGTGGCGGGGCTTGAGAAACGCAGCCGTGTTCTACAAGACGACGAAAAGCGAGTTGTGGCTTACCACGAAGTGGGCCATGCAATTGTTGGCCACCTGATGCCAGGTGGCAGCAAAGTTGCCAAGATTTCAATTGTGCCAAGGGGTATGAGCGCCCTCGGCTACACCTTGCAACTACCAACTGAAGATCGCTTCCTCAATTCCCGCGAGGACCTACAAGGCCAAATCGCCACCCTCCTGGGGGGCCGTTCCGCCGAAGAAGTGGTATTTGGCAAGATCACAACAGGCGCCGCCAACGACCTGCAGCGGGCCACAGATATCGCTGAACAAATGGTGGGCACCTACGGCATGAGCGACACCCTCGGCCCCCTTGCCTACGACAAACAGGGCGGTAACCGTTTCCTTGGCCAAGGCAATAACCCCCGCCGCGTGGTGAGTGATGCAACCGCCTTAGCAATTGATAAGGAAGTGCGGGCCCTGGTGGATAGGGGACACAACACCGCCCTGGATATCCTTAATTCCAACCGTGATCTACTCGAAAATATTGCCCAACGAATTCTTGAAAAAGAAGTAATTGAAGGTGATGAGCTCAAAGAACTATTGGCCAGTAGCTCCCTACCCCTTGACGTTGGGGCCCTTAATCCCGCATAAGGGTTCTTTGGGCTCAGCTGATGTTGATCAGCCAGCGCTACCCCACCCTTGGGGAGCTTCAAGGTAAGGATTTTCTTTCATCAGCCCAAATCACTGCGGAGCAAACCAGTGAATTGCTGCAGCTGGCGGCGGCATTAAAAACTGGTGAATTAAAGATCAACCTCCAAGGCCGCACACTCGGTTTAATTTTTAGCAAGGCCTCCACCCGCACCCGGGTGAGCTTCACGGTTGCTATGGCACGGCTGGGGGGGCAAACAATCGACCTAAATCCATCGGTAAGCCAGGTGGGTAGGGGCGAACCGGTGGCTGATACGGCTCGGGTTTTAAGCCGTTATGTGGATGCACTTGCCGTGCGCACCTTCGGCCAAGCTGAACTTGAGGAATATGCCCATTGGGCATCTATTCCAGTGATCAATGCCCTAACGGATCTCGAACATCCCTGCCAAGCCCTAGCTGATTACCAAACCCTGCAGGAAAACTGCGGACCGTTAGATGGAAAAACGCTTAGTTATGTGGGTGATGGCAATAATGTGGCCCATTCATTAATGCTCTGTGGTGCACTGTTAGGTGTAAACGTAAGAATTGGCTGCCCTGAAGGATTTGAACCGGAGCCAGGGGTGCTTGAGCATGCTCAACAACTGGCAGCCGGCAAGTGTTCCATTGAGGTGCTACACGAACCCGATGCAACTGTGCAAGGGGCAGATGCTATTTACACCGATGTGTGGGCATCGATGGGTCAAGAGGAAGAAAAAGAAGAACGGGAACAAGCTTTTAGTGGTTGGTGCCTGAATAAAGAATTACTTGCACTTGCAAATCCAGAGGCAATAGTGCTCCATTGCCTACCTGCCTACCGGGGGCTTGAAATCAGCGCAGAAGCGATGGAATGTAAGGCCAGCCGAATTTTTGATCAAGCCGAAAATCGCTTACACGCCCAACAGGCCCTACTGGCGGCACTGCTGGGAGGCTAGACAAATCGCCTGCGGCACGGTACATCTGTATTAGCTACAACGCATGGCTTGGCTAATTCGGCACCACAGGAGCTCACCACCGCCCAGCAGGAGCTCTACGACTGGTTGAGTGGCTTCATCAATGAGCACCGCCACAGCCCATCAATACGGCAGATGATGGCTGCCATGGGCTTGCGTTCCCCTGCCCCTGTGCAAAGCCGCCTGCGGCATCTGCAGCAAAAGGGTTGGATCACCTGGAATGAAGGCCAGGCCCGCACCCTGCAACTGCTTGGCGAGGCTCAACAGAGCTTGGGGATTCCAGTGCTTGGCAGTGTTGCCGCGGGCGGCCTAGTGGAAACCTTCCATGATGTGGAAGAACACCTCCACCTACAGCCCCTCCTGGAACGTCGCGGTTTATTTGCGCTCACCGTGAATGGCGACAGCATGGAAGATGCCCATATCGCCGATGGTGATGTGGTGTTGATGGAACCCGTGAAGGAGCTGAACCGGCTGAAGGCTGGCACCATCGTTAGCGCCTTGGTGGCAGGCACTGGCACCACCCTCAAGTATTTCCACCTCGATGGTGATCAAGTGCGGCTAGAGGCCGCCAACCAGCGTTATTCGCCCATTACCTTGCCGGCAGAACAGGTAACAGTGCAAGGAAAACTGGTGGCTGTGTGGAGGCAGGTCTGAGGTGTAAGCTCAATCACACGGGGCCATAGCTCAGCTGGTAGAGCACCTGCATGGCATGCAGGGGGTCAGCGGTTCGAATCCGCTTGGCTCCATTTTTAAAAATCCAGGTCTGGTTTTTAATGTCTCACTCACTGCAATGGCTGGAGTATTTGTTACGCTTAGTGTTTAAAACATGATTCAATGAAAATCAAAAAACTAAGTATTATTGCGTTAGTTTTAAGTTTTGTATTATTAATTTCTTGCAACGGTTTATCCCCTGTAAATGCTCGGGAGCAGCAGCACAATGGGGTCTCGAAAAGCTCCGCCAGCGGCAAAGAATTTGCGAAAGTTGCCGAGGCTCTTGCCCCGAATATTTCACAACTTAAATACTCTGGATCGTCTTCAAAGCCAGCTGGAGCGCTTAGGTTTGCTTGCGATCCCAGTAGTGTTGGCGTCAGCCAATATGAAGGCGGCACGGTTGCATATTGCAAAAAAAAGGATCTGGAAGTTTCTAACACCGATTCAGCGTTAATAGAAATCAAGTCTGGGGCAGCCCGTGCACCACACTGGCATGACACCTGGGAACAGCAAATTCTTATCTCCGGGAAAGCAAAGACATACCTAATTGACGAAAAAGGTCAAGTTCATGTAGAAGTTCTAACGCCAGGGATGGTTGCTTTTCTCCCTGCCGGGATGACCCATTGGACCGAAACTGTCGGCGCTCAAACGGCCGTCCTCTCACTATCCTTTCCGGTTGGTTTCAAAACTTTTGAACTCGGCGATTCTCTGATTCAAGTTAGAAAAAACGATAAAGATTGTGCTTCAAGCAGTAATGTCTCCTGCAACGCAAAGCCAAAGAGCCTTATTTTAATTGTAAAAGACGGACTTATATAAATGACTAATTCCTTACACAACTTACTGAATAAATCTACCTACCAAGCTGGAGTTGCTATGCACCGAATCCTTTACACCCTTCTGGCGTTCACCGCCATCCTGGTGCCTTCTGCGTCTATGGCTCAAAGCCAGCCATCTCCCACAGAAGTAAACCGCAACCAATCCCTAGATGGTGTAATCAGACTTTATGGTGCCTGCGGCCCGCAAAATGCCTTGCGCAAAGTGGCAGATGCATGGGAAAGGGGCAAGGGTGCAAAGGTCAAGATCGTCTGCGGAACAGAACCATCCTGGTCCAAACAAGCACAGGTCGATGCAGACATCATCTGGGGAACTTCAGAACAATCAATGACCGCATTTCTACAATCGTTTCCCAGCTTCCCATCGAAAAGTGTTGTCCCAATTTATCTACGTCCTGCCATCATTGCCGTTAAAAATGGAAATCCACGCCGTATTCAAAAGTTTGCGGATTTGCTCCAGCCAGGCATCCGCATCGTTGTTACCGAAGGATCTGGTATTGCAAACACATCGGGCACAGGCACTTGGGAAGACATCGCCGGGCGCCTTGGAAATCTGGAGGATGTAAAGCGCTTTCGCCGCAATATCGTGGCCTTTTCAACGGGTTCTGGTGCCAGCTTTAAGGCATTCAAGGAGCTTGATGCCGATGCCTGGATCACCTGGCCTGAATGGGCCATTGACAATCCCAAGGTGCTCCAGGCAATACCCATCTCGAGTAATCGCAGTATTTGGAGAGATCTAAATATTGCTCTGTCGTCATCTGCGGATCCACAAGCCTCATCTTTCATTCAATATCTAATCTCCGACGCAGCGCAAAAACTAATGCGTAGCTACGGGTATGTGCGCTAGGCCACCTCAGGATTGCTAACTGGCTTCGCGCCTGCCATAAGTAATGCCGCCAAAATCAATAAAGCCCCCATCAAGGTGCGCGCATTGAGTGCTTCGCCAAGCAGCAGATAGGCACTCACTAACGACACGAATATTCCTGCATTTCCCCACAGAGCTACCGTGATGGCGCCCAGCCCGCGATAACTCATTAATAGCAGAAGTTCACCGCCGAGATTAATGCAAGCTGTGTATACCAAAAGGAGACCAAGCAACCACCACCAGTGCAGATGAAGAAACTGCTCTGGACCGAAAAAAACAAGTGTGATCGTCCCAAAGACCAACGCTGCCAACAGATTTGTCAGGCCAATAGTCAGGCCTGCACCCCAACCCTTTACCACCACTACCCGATTCAGAACCCCGGAAGCAGAAAAGGCCAACACGCTGAGAAAGCCCAAGGCAAGACCGACAGGATCCAGGCCACTCCAGGGCGCAGCGGAAGATAACGAGGGATCAACATTACGAGTGATCAGCAATCCCAACGGCAGCAACGCGAAACTGAACCCGAATCGCTTGGGCAGAGGTTCTCGCAGGAGCAGATGTGCAAGCAGGGCAGTGACGGGGAGAATCAACGTGAAAAGCAACGTCTGGCTGATAACGGTCAATCTTTGAAGCACCAGGAAATAACAGATCGGACCAATCAAGCTACCCAGCGCACTACGCAAACACAAAAGGCTTCGATCGCGGAGCACAAGTTGTGGCAATTGATGCTGCAGGCGCCTCCGATCCAGCAGCAACACAACCAGTCCCGTGGCCAGATTGGAAAAGAAAAAGACATTGCCAAAACTGATTGGATCCTCTCCTCCTGCTGTTCGAAGCAGCGTGGCGGCCCCCCTTTCCTGCAGCCACTTCAGGACACTGGCATCACAGCCGCGCAATAGCACATAACCCAAGAGAGCTAATGGAGCCAATCTTGATGGAATCATTTGCTGGAGTTTGGCGCATCTTTTAGCGCATTGTACTTTGGGAAAACAGGCAAAATAGCTGCGGTGCAACCAGTATGAAGACAAAAAAATTTGCATAGTGTGAGGGGTCAGCGGTTCGAATCCGCTTGGCTCCATTTAAAAAACCCATTGCAAAGAGATTTTGCATATATATCATATATATGCCGTTTGGATAATATTAATGCACATCCTTTTGGATACTATAGCTAACCCCCTCAGGATTATTTGTATTTCTGCAGCGCTTTTTTTGATTCACCCAGTGCTGGCCGATGAGAATAGAATAGAAACCACAGATCTGGAATCGGTTAAAAAGAATTGGGTGGATGAATTTAACAACACTCCAACACCAAATTGCGATCGCCACGGCTGCTATAATTATGGTTCCAGCAAGTCATCATGGTAAAAATGCATAAAATCAATTTCTTTCTTGTTACAATTTGCTTGTATTGCTTTAATGGTTCAATCGCTTTTGCTCAACCCACACAACAAGCCTGGCAGCAGTATAGGGATGAATTTCTTGAAGAAAAATCAAACCTTGAACAGCGTTGCGCAGTAGGTAAAGCCGAAAACAACAAGGGTTTATCCAAATTTAATAATGCCTATGTTGAAAAAATAACTAAACTCAGATTCCAAGCTGGCGTTGGCACCGAAAAACCATCTCAGTCTTTTTTTAGTGGTTTGTCGGCTGCAATGGCAAAAGTTTGCCCTGAAGTTTGGTAAACACAAAAAATGCCTAAATACATAATCAGTGCAGAAGGATGCGATCCACTAACGCTTGATTGCCCCGGCTGCAGTGCTGATGCCCTAAAACTCGCCCTAGAACCAAAAGGCATGCTTGCTTTTAGGGTGCAAAAACGCAGCCCCGATGGCCTTAGCTATTGGTTTGAAGTGGATTTCAACAGTGATGGCCACAATGCAAATGCCGAAACTAGTTGCTATTCGCAATTAGTTTGCGTTCAAAAACAAACCTGAAATGCCCTGCACGCTTCTCAGAAAGAATGTAAGCTATTTCTATTACATACATATTTCAACCAATGGCTGAAAACTTAAGCGGCGGAGTAGAACGCACATACCTCCGCGATCTCAACGGTGTGGCAAGCCAGGTGGGTGACACCATTTCGGTGCGCTACACCGGCAAACTGCTACATGGCACCGTATTCGATAGCAATGCCGATGGGCTCAAACCTGAATTTAGTTTTCAGCTTGGTGCCGGCACAGTAATCAAAGGCTGGGATACTGGTTTATTGGGCGTGAATGTTGGTGATGTAGTGATGCTTAGCATCCCTGCAGATCAAGCCTATGGCAGCAATCCCCCTAGCTCAATTCCAGCCAATAGCCCCCTTAATTTCCAGGTTGAAGTTCTTGGTAGAACAAACAGCACAGCCTCCGAAAGGCTTAGCGCCATTCAATTTGGTGTACCTGCAGCCACACTTAAGGCCTATCAAGAAAGTTCCAGCAGCCAAGAACCTGATCTAAAAGGTTTAGATAGTGATGATCAACTCAGCATTGGCCCAAAAGGAGGTGCAATCCTTGCAGCGGCTGGTAACGATATTCTTAACGGCAGCATTAATAATGATCTACTGGTTGGTGGCTTAGGTGCCGACACTTTTCTCCTCTCAGCTGGTAAAGACATAATTACCGACTTCAATACAGCCGAAGGTGATAAACTGATTGAAACTTCAACTTCGCAACGCAGCTTAGTAGATTCCGCTGATGGTTTATTAATAACCTATGCAAATGGCAACAGCACCCTTCTTTCAGGCATATCTTCAACTAACTTTGATGCGAAAAAGGCTTTTCTTGATCTGGCAGATCCAATCACAGGCCTAAATTCAAATTCAAATATTATTGCACCAGAAGCTCAAGCAAAGCGTAAAACTCAAATCAGCTACGATTACCTCGCATCCCATGCCGATCTCACTCAAATAATCGGTAACAATTTAGAATTAGCTTCTAAACATTTCTTCCTGTTTGGTTTTAAAGAAGGAAGGTCAATCGATCGTTTTAATGATGCTGCCTACCTCGCTGCAAATCCTGGCGTTGCGCAGTCTTACCTTTTCCGTGATAGCGCTGCCGAACATTTCATACTCTATGGCTTCAAAGAGGGTCGCTCCGCAACGATTTATTAAATCGTAAGCAGCACAAAGCGCTAATAACCAATAGCATTAATAATGGCTTTTCAGTAAATATAACGTATAAAGTTTGTTTTGATATACGCTCTATTTTGATGCTACCAACCCCAGCCTTTTGGCTTGGCAATACCTTTATTACCCCGCCACTTGGATCCACAGCAGCCGTGGGCCCAGTATTAGCAACACTCACAAGCCAGCGACCTGTTTCAATTGCCCTTAATTGGGCCAAGGAAATAAATTGTTTTTGTAATTGTATTGGATATGGATCAAGATTAGCCACTGTTAATAACCATTCAGCGCCTAAGCTTGTAGCCCTTGCTAATGCTTCTCCATCGCTAATTTCATAACAGATTGCTGCTGCTAATCGTCCGATCGGTTCTGGTAAAACCAATAGCCTTGAAGCAGCACCTGGCTGTAGCCCCCCCACCGCCGAAAGGCCACTCCACTGCCCCCCCGGCACCCATTCACCCAAGGGCACTAGCCGATGTTTATCCAACCAATTTTGTGCTGTTGCTGCCCCAGCGGGAAACCACAACAAACTGCTGCGATCTTCTAAATCTTCGCGCCTAAATCCACCACTTAACAAACCAATTTCAAGCTCAGTTTTAGCTTCTTCCGGTTTATCTGCCTCAAGCAGTGCCCCCTCTGGCAATAACACCGCCACTGAGCCATCTCGCTCCGCCTGGCGAAAGCCTTTTTCTACAAGTTGCCGTTGTTGTTGTTGTTGTTGCCACTCAAATTTTTGACGGGTTGGTAATGCCGGTTGCACCAGCTCCAGCTGCAATTTTTGGCTGCTACCCACATCACTATTAAGAGCAAGGGCAGCAGCACCAAGGCCATGGGCTGTAAGCACCACAAACAGCAGCAAGGGCCAGGCTTGCCGCCACAGCAACCAACTGATTAACAACTGCACAGCAGCAACTAATCCAGCCCCGCCAAATGCCGCCAAGCCAGCCAGGGGCCTATCTCCTGGTAGTGCAGCAGCACCCAAACCAAGCCAAAACAATGGGCCCTTGGCAAGTAGCACTTCCGTTAGCCCCCACAACAAGGCCGCAAAACAAGCGCTGTACAAGTGCCGTGGCCCCAGCCATTGCACCACCCCGCACCACATCGCCACCAATAAAGCTGCCGCTGCTGCACAGATCAACAACAGCAGCAGCACCAAAGGCAAACTCAAAACAGCAGGCACCCCCAACCAGGTAAGTGGATGCAAGGCCAGTAGCCAGCGATGACTCACCAGCACCGCCGCAGCACCCCAAACGGCACCACCCCTGGGCCCGAAACGCCAAAGCGGCAGCAGCGCAATCCACAACAACCAGGGCCAACCCAGTGGTGGCAGGGCAACACCAGCCAATGCACCCGCCCCTAGGGGTAGCCATCCCCACCATTTTGAAATTATTAGCCAATCCTTAAGCAGATTGCCCCCATTCCTTAGCCCGCTATCGAGGTATTGCTTCATACATTTGCCGGTGTTCTCCGATGCATCTGAGCATGGTTGCCAGTCGCGACAACTTAGGCCTCAGGGAATTGCTGGAAAGCAGTTTCAGTAAACGCAACCTAGTGCCAATGCCGGCAGGTAGCCCCATACCCCTGCTGAAAGATCACGTATGGCTCGTGGTGCGCGGCATGACCAAACTAGTTACCTCTTATATGAGTGGCGATGAAGCCCTCTTGGGTTTAGTGGGGCCCAACGAACCATTCGGCGAACCCCTCAGTGCAGTTACCCCCTACGAAGCCATCACCCTCAGCGAATCCGATCTGCTCTGCCTGCGTTGGGATGAATTACTCGATGATCCAAACCTAAGCAGGGCGATGCTGCTGGCCATGGCCCGTCGCTATCGCCAGAGTGAAGCCCTGCTGGCCTTGATGGGTTTACGGCGGGTTGATGATCGCCTGCGGGGTTTCCTGGAGTTGCTCGCCCACGACTACGGCCAACCCTGTGAAGGTGGCAGCCGCATTGGCCTGCGTTTAACCCATCAGGAACTAGCCAGCAGCCTTGGCACCACCCGGGTAACCGTTACCCGCTTCATGGGTCAGTTGCGCGATGAGGGTTGGTTGTTGATGGAACCCGGTCGTTTTCTGGTGGTTAAGAGCAAAGCCCGCTAAACCGCTTAGAGAAGCGCCAGCCCCATGGACCCAGCAAATCCCCTGCAACAACTTTTAGTGCGGGGCCTTGGCACCACCAATTTGGTGGTTGAGCGCCTGCGGGCCGTTACCCAAAACTGGGTGCTGAGCGGCCGCCTGGATCCAAACCAAGCCACAGCCCTAGTAGATGAAGTAACAGCGGCCATGCGGGGTGAAAATCCCGATGTGGAAAAACAAGCGGAACGGCAACTGGAACGTAATTTCGATAATTTCCTCCAAGATGTGGGCCTAGCCCGCCAAAAGGAACTTGATGAACTGCGCGGTCGCATCGATCGCCTAGAGCAGCAGCTGCGCCAACAGGCCTGACAGAATCCCCACAGATCACCCCAAGTTATGCGCGAGATCTTGATCAGTTCAGCCGTGTGTGTTGCCTGCCTATTGGTGGCCCTAGCAAGCCAGTTGATAGCCCCCACTCCCATGGTTAACGCAGCAGCTCCTATGGCCCAAAGCCGTGCTGCCTTTGAATTGGATCCAAACGACCCAAACCCCCTTCTTTTTGCCATGGCACCGGACAACACTGAAATTGCCAAAGGCAAAGCCGCCGATCTCCTTGGTGGGGACGACCTTGTGGCCGCCAAGGAACGCACCACCCCTTCAGGCTTAAAAATCACCGACCTAGTTGTTGGCAGTGGCCCTGAGGCCAAAAGTGGCGACAAGGTTTCGGTGAACTATCGCGGCACCCTCACCAATGGCAAAGAGTTCGATAGCAGCTACAGCCGCAACGAAGCCTTTAACTTCCCCCTCGGAGCTGGCCGGGTTATCCGCGGTTGGGATGAAGGGGTTGCTGGCATGAAAGTGGGTGGCAAACGCAAGCTTGTAATCCCCCCAGATCTGGGCTACGGCGAAAGGGGTGCCGGCGGCGTGATCCCCCCCAATGCCACTCTGATTTTTGAAGTGGAACTGGTGAAGGTAGCCCCTTAGGCACGTAAAGAAACCAAACCCGATCGTTAAGATCTAAACGTCTTCCCCCAGCTTTAAACATGGCCCACAGTCTTCCCGCACTGCCCTACGGCCTCGATGCCCTCGAGCCCCATATTTCAAGGAGCACCCTTGAATTTCACCATGGCAAACACCATGCCGGCTACGTAACCAACCTGAATAAATTGGTTGAGGGCACTGAGCTCGCAGATAAAAGCCTGGAAGAAACCATCACTGCCGTAGCTGGTGATGCCAGCAAGGCTGGTGTGTTTAATAACGCCGCTCAAGTTTGGAACCACAGCTTCTATTGGCAGTGCATTAAGCCAGCAGGTGGCGGCATGCCAAGCGGGGCCCTAGCCGAAAAGATCAATGCTGATTTCGGTAGCTTTGAGAGCTTTTCTGAACAATTTAAAACCGCCGGTGCCACTCAATTCGGCAGTGGCTGGGCCTGGCTGGTATTGGATGCAGGCAGCTTGAAAGTAACTAAAACCGCCAATGCAGATCTGCCTTTAGCCCACGGCCAAAAAGCACTTCTAACCATGGATGTGTGGGAGCACGCCTATTACCTTGATTATCAAAATCGTCGCCCTGATTACATGGCAACTTTCCTTGATAAGCTAGTTAACTGGGATTTTGTTGCCGCTAATTTAGCAGCTGCTTAACAGGCCTCACTTTTAGCTGAATTAAGTACCGCTTCTGGTGGGATCCACATGGCATCACCATAGGAAAAGAAGCGGTACTTTTTTTCAATTGCTTCTAGATACAATGCCATTAACCGCTCGCGGCCAATCAGGGCACTAACTAATAACAACAGCGAACTTTTTGGCAAATGAAAATTCGTGAGTAACCCTTCAACAACTTTAAATTTATATCCCGGTTGGATTACTAAATCCACCGGTCCGCAGTGGGATTTCAGCAACCCTCCATTCAATTGAGCTACTGCTTCAAGGCTGCGCACACTAGTGGTGCCAACAGCTATCAACCTGCCGCCTCGAGCCCGGCAAGCCGCAACGGCAGCCACCAAATCCGCTGTTACCTCAACCCATTCGCTGTGTAATTGCAGCCCACTAAGGTTTTCTATCTCAAGGGGCCTAAATGTTCCAAGGCCCACATGCAAAGTAATGCTGGCAATTTCCACACCGCCAGCTCTAATAGCATCTAATAATTCATCACTTAAATGTAAACCAGCGGTTGGGGCCGCCACCGCCCCAGGCCTGGATGCGAAACGGGTTTGATACCGCTCATCATCGCTGGCATCCTGTTGATGGATGTAAGGGGGCAATGGCATCGATCCATATCGCACCAGCAACGGCTCTAAGGCAGCAGCATCAATGCATTCGCTTGGAAATTGCAAAATCCGCCCACCACTTGCCTCGTTGCAGCCCAGCACCTGCAAGCGTTGGGGCGGCTGATCTGGTGCCTCCAACTCCAGCCAATCACCGGCTTTTAATTTTTTGGCCGGTTTAGCAAGGCATATCCACTGGCCGCCGCCTAATGCTGCCGGCTCCAACACCAAAAGTTCCACCAAACCACCAGTGGCACGGCGCGCCTTAAGGCGGGCCCGCAAAACCCTTGTGTTGTTAACAACTAATAAATCACCTTTACGCAATTGTTGCGCCAAATCCCACACCTGCAAATGGCTACAACCCTGGCCGCCGCCCTCCACCTTCAGCATCCTGGCCCGATGGCGGGGCTCCAGGGGCCGCTGGGCGATCGCTTCAACAGGCAATTCAAAGTTATAACCCGAGAGCAATTGGTCTTGATTTAATTGCTGCATCAACTTAATTACTGGATCAAACAAATAAAATCTATTTATTTAAATAATATCGAACAACCGTAAATACACGATTGCGCTGATCAACAAGTGCCTGGCGCATATTGATGGCCCGTTGATTTAAAAGCAGGCCATCAAATGGTTTACGGGGGATGGCCATGGGCATCACAATCGTTTGCAACAGCTCTGGATAGGCGTCTTCCTCGGCTTCAACGCAATCCACAAATGGTGAAACTAAAGAGGAACCAGGGCTTTCCATAATGCGTAATTCCAAGCCAGGGTTAATGCCAACAGCCGCAATCCAGGCCGCCTCTATCTCAGCTGTATCCTCCTCGTCTGATTTAACCCACACTCCAAGCACATGGTCAGAAATAGCTGCGGCATAGCGCAAGGCATCAAGGGTTGGTTCTGTGATCGAAGGCACCCAAACTATGGAGCGATTACCGATTGGTTCCGTGCGTTTTGGTAAACACAAATTCGACCTATAGCCCTCGGGCAGTGCCATCGCCCCGTAAACCTCCCGATAGCGGCGCCTAACCCCAGCTAAAAGCAACACAATTAGTGGCACAGCAACTACAACAGACCACGCTCCTTCATTGAATTTACTAACAATAATCACCAGTAAAACGAGGAATGTTGTTAATGCGCCAAGGGCATTCATCAGTGAATGCTGTAGCCATGCTTCACCCTTTAAGCGCCACCAATGGCGCACCATACCCGCCTGGGATAATGTAAACGCCGTGAATACACCAAGGGCATATAGATTAACCGCCATATTTGTATCACCTTGGCAAATAACAATCACAAGGCCAGCTGCTAACAATAAAAATAAAATGCCATTTTGAAATACCAATCGATCACCAACCCAGCCCATCTGCCTAGGCAAAAATCTATCCTTTGCCAGCAATGCTGCCAACCGAGGAAAATCAGCAAATGAAGTATTAGCAGCAAGGGCAAGTATCAATAACGTAGCTATTTGCAAAGCCCACAACAAAATACTGCCCTCTCCAAATACGCGGCCGCCGATTTGGGCCATCACAGTTTGGTTGGGATTTGGGGCAATGCCATAGGCATAACCCAAGGCGCTAACGCTGAAAAACATCAGCGAAAGTATCACCCCCATCACCACCATCGTGAGCCGTGCATTGGCAGCAGCCGGTGCCCTAAATAACTTCACCCCATTGGAGATGGCCTCAATGCCAGTCATGGCAGAACAGCCAGAACTAAAGGCCCTCAGTATCAAAAACAAACCCAATGGCTCCAATGCTTTTATCGGTGGCGGTGGATCAGCATGGAAACCATGGCCAAAGGCCAAATTCAGCACACCCGCTATGGCCATAAGTGCCACCATCACAACAAAGGCATAGGTGGGATAAGCAAATAAGCGGCCTGCATCCTTAACGCCCCGCAGATTTGCCCAACCCACCAACACCAGCAATATCAATGAAAAGCTCACCTCATGGGGCAACAGTTGGGGCACCAGGGAACTGAGCGCTTGGGTGCCTGCCATCAGGCTCACAGCGGCGGTGAGCACGTAGTCGATAAGTAGCGAGGCCGCTGCCACCAGAGAAGCTGTGGTGCCAAGGTTTTCCCTCGCAACCACATAGGAGCCACCGCCTTGGGGGTAGGCCTCAATCGTTTGGCGATAGGAGAGCACCACAATTGCCACCAAGGCAATGATTGCCAAGGTGATTGGTATCGACAGTTTTAAAGCGCCACTGCCCGCCAGCACCAATACCCCTAGGGCAGCTTCCGTTCCATAGGCCACCGATGACAATGCATCGGACGAAAGGATTGCAAGTGCCTCAAAATTGGGCAGGGTTGCTGCCTCCGTTTGATGGCGCTCTAGTGGCTTACCAACAAGTGTTTGCAGCAAACGTAAAATCAAATCAGCACTCCTTTAAAGGGCCAGGCTTTCTGGATCGTTTTCAATTAATAGGGCTAGATCTTTAAGGAAGGCAGCAGCATCTGCCCCATAGATCACCCGGTGATCAGCGGTGATGTTTACCTGCATTTGAGCTTTAACTGCAATTGAACCGTCGCTGTTTGCCACCACCACAGGCCTGGATGCTCCCACCGCCAAGATCGCACCAGTGCCCGGGGGCAAGATTGCATCAAATCGATCAACTCCAAACATCCCCAGGTTGGAAAGGGTGAAAGTGCCGCTGCTGTATTCCTCTGGCTTGAGTTGTTTTGTGCGGGCCCTAGCTACAAGATCAGCCCAGTTGCGCGAAAGGCTATAGAGATCAACTCGATCCGCTTGGGCTAACACGGGCGTAAGCAGCCCGCCACCTTCCATGGCCACCGCAACCGCCACATTTATCGCTGTTGGGAAGCTGGTGCCAGCGTCGCTGTAGGCGGCATTCAGCTGGGGATGGCGCACCAGGGTGAGGGCCACTGCCTTTGCTAAAAGGGCAGTCATGGTTACGCCTTTTGGCTTTACTTGTTTATAGAAAGCGTCAAGTTTAGTAGTGGTAATTGTGTAACCAACCCGGAAGCTTGGGGTGGCCAAGCTGGCCATCATGTTGCGATTTACCGCCTGCTGCAGCGTGCTGAAGGGTTTTGTTTCACCTGGAGCAGCCACAACAACTGCGGGCAGGGGCACAACTGCTGCTGCTGGAGCTGCTGGAGCTGCTGATGCTGGAGCAATGCTTGGCACCTTGCCGGCTGCTTTTTCCACATCTGCCGCCACCAAACGGCCATGGGGACCACTACCTTGCAAGCCCTCAAGCTTCACACCAAGCTGTTGGGCCAGCTTGCGGGCCCTGGGGCTAGCAATTACACGGTTGCCCCCCACAGCGGCAACCTCTGCTATGGGTTCAACTTTTACTTCTGGTGCCGGTGTAGGGGGTGGAACTGCAGCTGGTGGTGCTGTTGCTGTTGGAGTGGCTGTTGGAGATGGAGTTGCGGTGCCGTTAGCCCGCAAATTTTCTAATTCCGCCTCTGTTTCCACCACCAAGCCGATCGTTTCACCCACCGGGGCGGTGCTACCAGCAGGCAGTAGCACTGCCCCAAGGAAACCCGCCTCAAACGACTCCACATCCATATCGGCCTTATCCGATTCCACCACCAGCACCGATTCACCCCGTTCCACCCGATCGCCAGGCTGCTTAAGCCATTCGACGATTTTTCCCTCAGTCATCGTGGAACTGAGGGCCGGCATGAAGATCTCGAAGGTTGCCATAACTCAGTTCCAGCAGTGGGTTTGGTGTCCTGTTCCAGCACTTGTTCCAATTATTGTCATACCCAAATGACCTGGTGAGCTGGATTAAGACCAGTTTACTTTGCAGGGTAAAAACCCGGGCGATACGGGCACAACAAGCCAAAAGGGCAAAGATATAAAAAGCGACCCAGAAGGTATCTCCTGGGTCGCTAGTGCTACAAGCTGCGATTAGATGCTGCTCTCTATGAAGCAGTAAGAGCAACTGGCTTAGATATGGATTGGAAGGTTTCCTGCACAAGTTTAGTTGCATCCTCCAATGACATCGACCTAATCACAGGTGGAACCCATGGCTCAATTCCAACTTCAATCAGCTGAGATCCAATCATTAATTGAATCGGCTCAGATGGTGGATTGCTAGAAAGAATCAATTGCTTAAGGCAGCCTGCAACTGGATCTAATATGCTATCAATAGCATCAGAATCATGGTCACACCAGAGATCATTTAGTTCATCAATTAAATCACCGTCCTCTTCTGCTTCGTCTGCTTGAGAGCGCTCAAACAAATCTAGATGAAATTGCTTCAGCCAGTATTTTCTAATTTTACTGATAGGAAACTCCTGGTCAAATGCCTTACCATCTTTTAGAAAAGTAACCCCAGTAAAATCACAACCATCTTCCGTGTAGAAGAGAGTAAATAAGGCATTTGGAAACCTTGTAGAAATCTTGAATAATCCTTCTATTGGAGGCGACCAGGCAGTTAAGAATGAACAGTTGAATTCTGATGCATCTGTGTCAGGATTCAAGGTAACATCACAAAACTCCCATTTGGTACCCCAATTCTGTAAGCGCCATTCGTACCAAGAATCTTCATGAATTTCTGGCTTGTTCACCAATGCAGTGATTGCTTCTTCTGGTGTTTCAGCAAACTGTGCATTAAGGTCTGGAAAGCATTTAGCAACAGGAACAACAGAGTAATCTGGTTCAGGGCAAAAAGTAGCAAGGAAATGGCTTTCCCATTCAGGGGAAGAGGTTTCCTGCTTCTTTATAAATGTATTTGAAATAAGATTTTTTTGCTCCGCAGTGAGATTGGAAATTTGAAGTGAGTTTGAGCAATAACTAGGCATGACAAAAAAGGGTAGGTTAAATAAGTACTGCTCATTGACTCATGAATTCGAGGAACTTATCGCTATCCCAATATCTGCGACCATTGAACCATACATATTCAGGGAGCCATCCCTCTGAAACCCAGGTGTCAATATCACGATCAAATATTTTAAATCCACGAGTAATATCTGTAATTGAAATCATTGTATTAGGCGAAAAGGTCATTAAAAGCAAAATAATATGAGTCCACGCAATCTCCCTGTTTTCGACGCAGGGGGTTACAGACGGTTTGCGGTCGTCATAACTTATAAAAATAAGCTTTAATGTATCACCTGATAAGGCAAATAATACCTACAGGGAATAGAAGCACAGTTGTGCGAGTGAATGAAATAAAAAGTATTTAATTTGTATTAAGCGGTCGCTAACCCTGCTGGAGCGTCTTTCGCTGTAAAGCTATTATAGCATGACACCCTGCGCTCCGCTATATTGCTGTGCCAGATGTACATCTGGCACAGCAATATAGCCTACTCATGCTAAGACTTAAGACTCGTATTTAAATGGCTTTTGTGTAATAGAAATCGTAAGTAACTAACATCAATCTTCAAGCAGGGTAAAGTAAAAATTTATCAAATCGCAGTCCTCATCTGATAAGTCATGGGTCTCAGCATAATCACAAGCCTCCTCATAGGAAAAAGGTTCAAACGGATTAGCATGAGGACCTTCAAGGGAGTACTCCTCATCATGAGTTGACTGCTGCTTTGGAAAATCCATGTGTTACACATCCTTTATTATAAAC
>NZ_PXVC01000048.1 GCF_003011125.1 Synechococcus lacustris str. Tous
GTGAGCCCTTTAGAGAGGGCCATCAGGTCGGGCTGGATACCGGCTTTCTGGCAGGCAAACAGGGCTCCGGTGCGGCCGAAACCGGTGAAAACCTCATCGGCGATCAGCAGCGCGCCAGCAGCCTGGACCCTGTCCGCCACTGCCCGCAAGAAGGCTGGACGCACAACGCGCATGCCACTTGCCCCCTGGATCAGGGGCTCAAAAATCACCGCTACTGTGGGTGTCTCCAGTGCCAGCTCAAGCTGGCCAAGGGCCTGCTGTTCCCGCTCTTCAACGCTGTCGTTGTGCCAGTGGCTGTGGGGCCAAGCCACACGGGCAACATCAAAAAGTAATTCGCCATAGGGCTGGGTAAATAGGGAGCGATCACCAAGGGCCATGGCACCAAAGGTGTCGCCGTGATAGGCACCCTCAAAGGCGATTAGTTGATGGCGATCACTGCCTTGATTACGCCACCACTGCCAGGCGATCTTGAGGGCCACCTCCACGGCAGTGGAGCCATTATCTGAGAAAAACAGGCGCTGCAGCCCGGTGAGGGCGCTGAGCCGAGTGGCCAGCTGCTCGGCGGGTTCGTGGCTGAAATTGGCGAAGATCACCTGCTCCAACACATGGGCCTGGCGGGCAATTGCTGCGGCAATTGTTGGTTCCCCATGGCCATGAAGTGTTACCCACCAGCTGCTGATGGCGTCGATCAGCCTTCTCCCATCGCTGAGCTCCAGCTCACTGCCGCGTGCCGACTGMACCCTCAGAGGTTCCTGGCTGGTGGCCACCTGGGTGGTGGGGTGCCAGAGATGCGGATGCCATGCCATATGAATCGCCTAATTAACTATGGGCTGCAACTTTTTGGCGCCATTGCTTCCAAATCTTTTCCAGTTCTAAATACAGGAAGAACAGAAAACTAAAGCCCACGCAGATCAGTAGATCATGGCCACTTAGGGCTGTGGTGCCAAAGAAATTCGAAAGCCATGGCACATAAAGCAATAGAAGTTGCAACCCGGATGTAAGAAGCACTGCCCAKATCAACCAAGGGTTGGAGAAAGGCGSAACTTGGAAAAGCGGTAGATCACTGCGGGCAGAGAGGGCGTGGCCCATTTGAGCTAGGCAGAGCGTGGTGAAAACCATCGTTTCCCATGGCGCGTCATGGCGAGCCGCATAGAACATCAAAGCGATCACAATCAAGGCAAAAATCACACCAACCCGCAGGATGTAGCRACCGATGCCACGGGCAAAAATCGATTCACCCGGTTCCGCTGGGGCCCTATCCATCAAGCCCTTTTCCCCAGGCTCAAGGGCAAGGGCAAGGGCTGGCACGCCATCGGTAACCAAATTCATCCAAAGGATCTGCAGGGGCGTGAGGGGAACYCCMACCAAACCCAGCAGGGGGGCAGAAGCAATWGTGATCAGCTCCCCCACATTGCTGCCGAGAATGTATTTAACAAACCGGCGGATATTTGCATAAACAAGGCGACCTTCCTCAACAGCGCTAACAATGGTGGCGAAGTTGTCGTCKAGCAGAACCATATCGGCTGCTTCCTTACTAACTTCAGTGCCAGTAATACCCATTGCCACACCGATGTGGGCCTGCTTTAARGCTGGGGCGTCGTTCACACCATCACCTGTCATCGCCACCACTTGACCATTGGCCTGCAGCGCTTTAACGATGCGCAATTTCTGCTCAGGCGGCACCCGGGCATAAACACTGCATTGCATAACCAATTCACGCAGCTTTTCGTCGCTGGCCGCTTCCAGCTCACGGCCTAAAACCACTTGGCCATCAGGCTCACAAAGGCCAATACCCGAACCAATCGCTTTTGCCGTGAGGGGATGGTCGCCAGTGATCATCACGGGACGGATGCCGGCATGTTTGCAGGTGGCGATCGCCTTAATCACCTCCGGCCGGGCCGGATCCAGCTGGGCCATAAGCCCCAACAAAACCTGTTCATCTAAAGGATGATCAGGGCTTTGATGGTGGGGGGCACAGGCAAAAGCAAGCACCCGCAGGCCCTGGGCCGCTAGGGCGCGAGCCTGCTCAAGCCACCATTGCTGCTGCTCTTGGCTAAGGGGAAGCGCACCAGAACCATCAATCCAACGGCTGCAGTTGGAGATGATCACCTCAGGGGCACCTTTACTAATTAATAGTTGGGTTGAGCCATCAGCGGCAGCACCGAGGGGAGCTTGCAARTTACCGCTGGGGTCGTTGATCCAAACGGCCATCAACTGCCGTTCAGAACTAAAGGGTATTTCTGCAAATCTATTGAAATGGCTGCGTAAGGCAAAGCCATCAATGCCGTCTTTAGCRGCAACAACAACTARAGCCCCCTCAGTGGGATCGCCAAGGATTTCCCAGTTGCCATCGGAATTCTGTTTCAATTCCGCATCACTGCACAACACACCGGCTTTTAACAGCAATTGGCGTGCACCAACGAAGCTGCCAGGGGTAGCGCCTGGGGGTGGTGCTAGCAGKTGGCTGKTTAATKCACCTTGGGGGGAATAGCCCAGGCCCGCAACAGCGATGCATTCGGTGCCCAAGCGCAATTCCTGCACCACTTGRCGGTTTTGGGTGAGGGTTCCGGTTTTATCGGAACAGATCACAGTTACWGATCCAAGCGCCTCCACTGCTGGCAAACGCCGGATCAAAGCGGCTCGTTTAACCATCCGYTGRGTGCCGATGGCAAGGGTKACCGTGATCACAGCGGGAAGGCCCTCAGGCACGATCGCCACTGCCATCGACAAAGACACCTCAAGCAAATTGAGCAGCGATTGGCCCAACAAAAGGCCAAGCAACATCACCACCGCCACCAATGCSAGGGCGCTGATAACAAGCACTTTTGCCAAACCATCCAATCGTTCCTGCAAGGGAGTGCTCTCTCCACCTGCGGTGTTGATCAGTTCTGCTATTTGGCCCAGTTCAGTGGCCATTGCCGTGGCTGTAACCACCGCAACCCCGCGGCCGCGCACCACTTCGGTGCCCTGAAATAAGCAGTTTTGACGCTCCAGCAAAGGGGTGGAKGCATCAAGRATCAGGTTTGCYTGCTTGAAAACCGCYTCCGCYTCACCAGTGAGGGCCGCTTCTCGAACRCCAAGCTCCGCCACTTCCACCAGCCGWGCATCTGCAGGCACCCGATCACCTGCTTCAAGGCGAATCAAATCACCCAGCACCAATTCCTCACTGGGCAAACGCTGCCACTCGGCATTGCGGCGCACCTGCACCATGGGTTGGGCCATRTTTCTAAGGGCAAGCAATGCCTGTTGCGCTTTGCTTTCYTGCAAATAACCGAGCAGCCCATTGAGGCCAACTATCACCAAGATCGCAATTGCATCTTTGGGAAAAACGCCTTTATGGATAGCCACCGCCGCCGACACCGCAGCCACAGCCAGCAGCATCAAAAGCATCACATTGCTGAACTGATCCCAAAGGATCTGCAWAGTGCTGCGCCCCTTGGCAAGTTCCAAGCGATTGGGCCCAGCATCAGCAAAACGGCGGGCCGCCTCGGCAGTGCTAAGCCCGCTACTGGAGCTRCCGAGCTCCTSAAAACACTGCTCAGGGGTGAGACTGTGGCTGCTTAAGCTTTGGGGGCGAGACAAAWCAAATTTGCGCTTCYCMTCCACAATAGTGAACGCCAAATTCCTTTCAGTGCTTGCTCACTGGCGCGATCGTTTAACGGTGCCCCAATTCACWRTRATAACGGGCTTWATWGTGATTGTGATTGGAACATTTCTACTGGCATCACCYTGGTGTTCMAGYGATGAAGTGGGCCTATGGCAGGCTTTATTCACTGTAACTTCGGCAATAACAGTTACAGGCTTATCAATAATAGTTGTGGATCGTGATCTCACCTTAATTGGCCAAATTGTRTTRGCGGGTTTAATTCTTACTGGCGGCCTAGGTTTAATGGCCATAACAACTTTTTTGCAGGGTTTTGTGCAAGGCCGTTCAGGCCTAAGGCAGCGTTTAGATAAAGGTCGCGCCTTGGATGAATTTGGCGTTGGTGGCATYGGCCCCACCTTTAAGGGAATTTTGATCTGCGCYGCATGGGTGATGGGTTTGGGTGCTGCGGTGCTTTATTTCTTTGGTTTTAATGATATCCAAAATCCAGCYGCCCGCCTWTGGGCATCAATATTTCATGTRATTAGCGCCTATAACAATGCAGGCTTTGGCCTATGGGCTAAAAATCTTGARGCCTATCGCGATAACACTGTGGTGAATGTTGTGATCGCTTTGATGATTGTAATCGGAGGTATTGGCTGGTGGGTTAGCAACGACATCTGGGTAAACCGCAAGCGGTTTTCAAGCCATAGGCACTTAAGTTTGCACACCCGTTTAGTGCTGCGCACCACAGTTGCTTTAATARTTKTGGGCTGCTTAGGCTTGATYTTTACAGAACATTTTGGCCTAGAGGCTGGAGCYATTTCAMARTTTTCATTTTTACAAAAGATTCAAATAAGTTTATTTCAATCAATCACCACTCGCACAGCTGGCTTTAACACAATTCCATTATCTGCCGAAACAATCACCGATGCTGGGCTGCTATTAATGATTGTTTTAATGTTTATTGGTGCCAGCCCAGGAGGCACAGGTGGCGGCATTAAAACCACTACTTTTGCCATTTTAATGGCTACTACCCGCTCCACACTTCAAGGTAGAGAAAATGTGTTAATCCATCGCCGCTTGATACCAGATCGCACGGTATTTAGGGCAGTGGGTGCAACGATAGCCTCATTATTATTTGTAGTGATGATGGCATTATTATTGGGTATTGCTCCCACCTCCTTGGGGCTTCCGGGGCACCAGAATTACAGTTTTCTTGAAAARCTTTTTACCTGTGTTTCCGCCTTCGGCACGGTTGGYTTRGATCTTGGAGTTACGGCAAATTTAAGCCGCTGGGGCCAGCTGGTGCTRATGGTTGGCATGTTTGTTGGCAGAATTGGSATTCTGCTTTTACTAACTGCCATCTACGGCAGCCAAGCTGAAAGCAGGGTGGGTTATCCCAAAGAAGATCTTTATGTGTGAGCTTTTAGAGTAGATATATGRMAGCTCAATCTTCAAACATGGGTACTTGGTGGCAGTGGAGCGCAAGCGGCGARCCYGGSGCCTTTGCTGTGGTGGGTGTGGGACGGTTTGGTTCCTCCGTTTGCGCTGAACTGCTGCGCTCAGGKGCAGAGGTTTTAGCCATTGATTCAAGCCAAARGGCAATCGATGAATTRCGYCAGYTCGATKCCTCGATCGAAAGCCGMGTKGTKGATTGCACCGATGAGGAAGCCATGMGRGCTGCKGGAGTGCTTGAACTAGCAACGGTTGTTGTTGCCATTAGCGAACCAATAGAAGCAAGTATTACTGCCRCTTTGATCTGTAAAGACTCCCCTGGCACAAAGGTAAAACAAGTGATCGCCCGCGCCACCAGTGATCTACACCAAAAAATGTTGGAGCGAGTTGGTGCAGATCGTGTTGTTTTTCCATCGAAAATGCAAGGCAGGCGCCTAGGAATGGAACTGGTGAGGCCAAACCTGCTAGAGCAACTCAGGCTCGACGATCGCAACAGCATTGAAGAAATTAAAATTCCAAACGTTTTTGTTGGTAAATCCCTGCGGGAAATAAATATGCGCAAGCATTACAATGTAAACGTGCTGGCTGCAGGGCCCACTGGTAATTTATTAGTTAATCCACCCGCTTCCCACATTTTAGAGGCGAATGAATTGCTTGTGGTGATGGGCTCAAACGAAGCCTTAAGGGCTTTACCAGGCAGTTAGTTAATTAGTTAGTTAGTTATTAATCCAAACCCACTAAGGCACTGGAAAGTTGCCAAACCCTTTCTGCCGTAGCGGAATCAGTAACTTTATTTGATAATTCCTGCTCAAATTGAAGCCGATCTTTTTTTTGCCTATTGCCCCAACTCCAATGAACACCTGAGGCGCTGAAATCYAAACCTGTCACCACCTTTGCCACYCGTTCACCAGCCAGCTCTTGGCTTACATAACCACCGGTGATATTTTTCTGAAACCATGGAAATATTCGCTGAAACGCAGGGAAGCTATGGCGAAATAAGGGGCTATCAGCAACGCAACCTGGATAGAGGGAGCTAAAGGTAATRCCAGTGGTTTGATGGAAWCGCCTATGCAATTCCAARCTGGTGATCATGTTGCACAATTTACTATCTTTATAGGCCTTGCCTGGCTTAAATTCCTTACCRCTTGCCATGGCGATCGGATCCTTAAAGCCCTGCTCAAATCCACTWAGATCACCCAAATCRGCAGGGGCAGGAATTGGTATCTTGCCTCCAAGCTCACTGGAATTAGCCGTMACYGTGCCGAGRGTTACCACACGGCGATCGGCTAWTGAATGCTTAGCTAAATCTTCTAGCAATAAGCGAGTAAGTAAAAAATGGCCCAAATGRTTGGTGGCCATTGTTAATTCATAACCCTGGGCRCTCCATTCCGGCTGCTTCAATAGTGGCTTATAAACAGCTGCATTAATAACAAGAGCACTAAGGGGTCKATCTAATSCCCGAAAAGCTTGAACRAATTCCCTAACTTTATCTAGATCAGCTAATTCCAGTGGCAGGTGGATAAGCCGCCTAGCAGGCAAACCCAAAGCCGCTGCAGACACCTGAGCTTTTGTTGTATCCCTAACGGCCATAACAACCGTGAAGCCATGCTCAAGCAAMGCTCTTGTTGCCCATAGGCCCACCCCAGATGAGGCACCGGTAACAATGGCTAGCCGGTCATCGGAATTGGCGGCAGCGGTGCTAGTCATTAAAAAAGGTAATTAAGAAAATTCAGGGGGCCGGCGACCAAACAATGCGRCGACGGTTAGGGGCAATCCATTGTTGTTCCTGCTGAAACACCACCTGTTGGCCATCACTGGAAAAGAGCCGATCGAGTTGCACCTGTTGTTTTTGCAAGCGATCAAGCTGCAGCTGTAAAACAGCTTGGATTTCGCCGTGGCGGTCTAGGCGGTGCTGATGGGCAAGGGCCAGTTTGGCCAAGGTAACAACCGCCAGCAAAATACCTGCTGTTTTTAAAAACAGCCCCAAGCTGGCGAACATCAGCTCTTCCCTCGCAATCGAAGCGCTGGAGGGGAGCACAACTGGAGCRGCCTGATCAGCCAGGGGGCGCAAATGGGAGCCGGAACGCACCTAAAAAATCCACACCCCCCGCTTTTAGCAACTGAATCAAGACCTGTAAAGGCTTACGCAGAGGCGCATGGCGAGCACCGCACCGTGCAGGGCCACAATTAAGGCGATGTAGATCTCGGCCTGGGAAACAGCAGTAACCACGGAGCTCCAGCAAACCATTCCATTCTTGCCTAATCAATTGCCAAAAGGTTGGCCCCGTAACAGCTCTTAGCGCCGTTGGTGCCATAAAATCCTTTCATATAAAGCTTTTGTGCCTTGAGCATCACCGCCTGGAGGCGCCTGCAACGGGCTGGCCATAGCKCCCCWGGGCCCGAATACCTTGCTTTGAACAGCTTGAAGCAAAAGCTATTGAGGCTTGGCTCCATGGTGGAGGAATCCGCTGTGCTAGCTCGATCTGTGCTTGCTGTTGCCGATATGGAGGCGGCGCCTCAAATACGCCGAGGTGATGATCAAATTGATATTCTCTACCATGAACTTGAAAATAATTGCACTCAATTATTAACAGCCAAAGTTCTTCCGCAGCAACAGGTACGGGAGGTTTTGAGCTATATCCATTGTGTGCGCGACCTTGAACGTATTGGTGATTACTGCAAAGAATTAGCTGAATTGGGTGAAAGATTGCTTCCTTCCCAACCACTACCGCAGCGGGATGCCATTCTTACAATGCTYGATCGCTGCCGCTCCCTKTTGGCCCTAGCCCTTGATTGCGTAAGCGAGGATGATGGCAGCGCAGGGGCCAGGTTGCAGAATTTTGATGATTTGGTTGATTCTGATTACGAGCTGTTGCTCGAGCAATTAATGGATCCAGTGCCAACAACTKCAGCCAGCTTTGAAGCATCACTATTACTGGTTTTAGTGCTGAGATGTATTGAAAGAATGGCAGACCATGCCGTTAATGTGAGCCAAAGGGTGGCGAGGGTAAGCGCATGAATGAAACAACTAGTTTAGAGATCYCGGCGAYACAAATAGAAAAACTTGATCTAAGCAGCCTTGAATCCATTTGGAATCTACCGGTGGCTGATCTMTTGAAGCTRGAAGCAAAACTATGCCTCAATCTYAAATGGCCCASCCGTGAAGATGACCCAAGGGAACTTAGTGAAATACCTGAATGCAGGCTTTGGAGCCTGAGGGCAGATGCCCTTTGCCCATGGCTACCACTMMTACTTGAACGCAGTAGCGGCCAACTCAGCAGACACATAGCCATGCTWATACCCCATAGTTTCAGCAAAACAGAGGGCATAAAATTCAATGATGATGCCCTAAGCCTTTGGGTGAGTCATCGTTTATTTCTATTGGATCACTGGAGCCAGATGCATGGCTATTTGATCAGGCCAAATCTGAGTAGAATGGTTGAAGTTATAGGTTATGAACTAGATCAAAGTTTTTGGCCAGCAGATAATCAATAAACATGCCGGCGAATAATTAGATTTTYATTTACGACACAACTCACTGCGATCTTCAGATTGGGTGGAGAAGGGGCCACAGCTAACCCACTTAACCAAACCAATTTCAAKATCAGTGAATGCAACTAATGCTCCGAGCAATAAAAATACTGCAAGAACAACTTTTAGGCTGGTTTGGTTCATGKGYMWAASAATAGCATCAGCGCCCTTCTCGCGCTATCTATGGCTAAAAAGAACGTAAGTAAACGCAGCATTAAGGCGAGTTTAGCTGGAGCTACCCGCTGCAAGCGCGCTGCCGACCAGCGGGCGCCAACAGCTGCAGATAAGCCCAATAAAAGGGCTGCAGACAAATCGCCGCGTCCTGCAAGCACAAACAACAACCCGGCTGCAGTGGAAGCGCAAAGCACCGCAAAGGTACTGAGCCGTATCGCCAAATGAATGGGCAATCGCAGGGCATTCACCATTATCGGAACCATCACTAATCCACCGCCYAACCCGATTAAGCCACCGGCCATACCTGCCACTGCACCCACCAGTAATAAACCAACTATTGGTTGAGCTCCATGGCAATCAAGCYCATTTGAGTTTGAATCTCCAGCTTTTATAAGTAGMGCTAAMACTCCATACATCAGAGCTTGAGCTGCCAATAATTGCCACGGCTGCAGCACACCACTGAGGYGCCCAAACAACACTCCAAAAACAAGGGCGCCYGATCCAATTGCCATRGCTGATGGCCAGGGCAGCAAACCTCGCCGCAGATGGGCCCAGCTGCCACCGGCAGTGGTTGGCACAATCGCCAAGGTGCTAGTGGCAAGGGCCTGATGGGGGCTCAAACCCAACCACAACAAAAGTGGTGAAAACACCAAACCRCCGCCRATGCCAAGCAAKCCAGCCAATAAACCAGCCAAAATTCCCAGTGGCAGCAAAATCAACAACTGGAGCATTTCCCTAGGCCGAGTTCTGCTGCCCCCCCAGCCTCGCTGATTGCTGGTACCCAATGGGCCTTAATGCCCAGCTTGATCGCCCCTGGGGAACAGCAGATGGCGCTTGATCTTTGGATGTTGGATCAAGTTGATATGAACCAAAATAAATTGCATGGCCTTGGTGTTGARGCCTTAGTACGTTTTTATCGCTGGMAAGAAACCTGCCTGTCGATTGGRCGCCATCAAGTTTGGCCAAGCTCAAAATGCGCCATAGAAGTGGTGCAGCGCCCCAGCGGTGGCAGCTCTGTTTTACATGGATCAGATCTCTGTTACGCAATTGCCCTTGCCCGACCACCCCGGGGCCGGCGCCTTAGTTACGAATGCCTAAACCAATGGCTAAGCCAAGCGTTGCAGCAATTGGGGCAAGAGCTGAACCATGGCGAGCAAAACCAAAGCGCAAATCCAGGCCATTGTTTTGCCAATGCCACCGCCGCTGATTTGATAGATCAAGGCGGCAATAAAAGRATTGGCAGCGCCCAGTTATGGCGTAGGGGCAGCCTGCTGCAACACGGYTCAATCCAGTTGCGACCCCAAAAACAACTTTGGCAGCAGCTCTTTCARCAAGAWCCGCCGCCRCCACTACCAGAAACAATTACAAGTGAGGCCCTAGAGGCGGCTTTATTSGAGCAGGCCCAGGGCTGGCTATTTAGAAATCAACCCCTAGCGCTGCCCTGGCCTGAGGCTGCCCTCACCTCAGGWAGTGCGGCCACGCTCTCGGCGATCGGTGCAAGCGACAACCCCATTGGGTAGCCACCCTGGCGGCGGGCCTGTTCCAACAACTGYTGGGGCAAGCGCAGCGATAAGCGACGCAATACAGCCTCAGATAAATCCGACCTTTCAAGGGTGGCGGTTGGTAAACCMGCTGGGCTTAAAACCAACAACCKACCSTGGGCACTTTTTTCTAATGCGAGCACCGCCTGCCACAGGGGGGCATTTTCAGCGATGGAGGCAAGCTCTGCCAAAGGTTTTTGATGGTCGCCCAAGCGTTCCTGATCCCATCTTTGTACTGGWATTGCCTTGAGGGGTTCRTCATCGAYATAACCCTGCCAACGACCAGCTTCGCAAAGTAAAACCCAATCGGGCCTRGGCGAATCATTGGCTAAACGCATCTCACTCAGCTTGCGCAAACTGGCAGCTGGCTCCAGCACCCGCAAGCGCCTACCGGCTGCATCCTTCACCTGCAATTGCTGCAGTGCCCGTTGCAAAGCAAGCAGCTGCAATTGATTACGGGAAGCGCCAAGGCCAAACCAACCCAACAACATGAGCCAAATGCTGGCAAAGGAACCACCCTTGAAAAACAAATAGGCGCCAGCCAAAATTGCTGTCCATGCCAATATTTGCCCGGAAAAAGTGGCAATGCGCACGCCYTTTTCCCTACTGCCGCTGAATTGCCACACGAGCGCCTTAATGATTTGGCCGCCATCAAGGGGTAAACCAGGCAAAAGGTTGAATAAAGCCAACACCAAATTGAGCTGGGCCAATTCCTCAGCTATTTGGGCCGCCACCGGTAATGGTTGGAGGCCATGGCTTAGGGGATGGATGCTMAGAAACAGCAATAGGGCGAGCGCAAGGCTCACCAGAGGCCCCGCGGCCGCCACGGCAAAGGCACCCATGGGCGTTGGTGGGTCGCGTTCAACACTGGCAACGCCGCCAAGCATGAAGAGGGTGATGCTGTTCACCTTCACCCCCAGCTGCAGGGCCACCAGGGAATGGCCCAATTCATGGAGCAGCACCGAGATAAACAAAAGCAAGGCGGTGCAAAAACCAGCAACCAAATTGCCAGCGAACTGTTGCTGAAAAAGCAGTGAGGCCAAAGCCAACACCACCAACCAACTGGGATGGATATGGATGGGAATTCCGGCCAAGCGGAATAAACGCCAGCCTTGGGCTCTAATCACCTGGCGCAGCTTGCGTGGTATCTCGCCATCCTAGAAACCTAGGGATGGCAGCTATGAAATTAAAAATTTGCGGTTTAACCAGCCCAGCCCAGGCGGCGGCAGTGGCAGAGATGGGTGTTGATGCCTTAGGGGTGATYGCAGCTACAAATTCTGCCCGTTTCYTACCAGCGGCTAAACGATTGGAGCTATGGGGAGCGGTAGCCACAGCAAACCCTTCGGTGTTGAGGGTTTTGGTGCTGGTAAATCCCAGCAACGATCAACTTGATGAACTCAGGCCAGAGGCGGGGCACCAATGCCTGCAATTGCACGGCGATGAATCGGTTGAGCGTTGCGCTGAATTACAAAACGAGCTGAAAATACCAATTTGGAAAGCGCTGCGCTTGCGCTCCAGCGCTGATTTAAATCAAATCGGTGCTTACGCAAACGTTGTTGAAAAAATACTTTTGGAACCCCATGTGCCCGATCAATATGGTGGCACTGGCCATAGCTTGCCCCTGAACTGGCTGGCTGGGTTTAAGCCCCCATGCCCCTGGTGGTTAGCTGGGGGCATGGGGGCCAGCAATGTAGAAAATGCCCTCAAAGATCTTGAGGGCATTGGTTTAAAACCCTATGGCATAGACGCCTCAAGTTCCGTTGAGAACTTTCCCGGCATTAAAAATATTGAAAAAATAAAAATATTGCTTGATATAATTAAAAAATTAGCCTAAAACCGATTCCTGTTGTTTTACCAGTTCAAAAAACTCAGCTTTTAAGCTTGGATMATGGCGAAAATCGCCCCTCACAATTGAATTRACCATGCTTGTTTGTGGTTCCTTTACGCCGCGCCACTTCATGCAGTAGTGCTGAGCCTTCACAAGGATTGCTAAACCTTGGGGTTTACAGAGGCGCTCGATTTCATCGGCAAGGATCATCACCGCTTCCTCTTGAATGTGGGGTCTTGAAAACACCCAATCAACAACACGAGCAAATTTGCTGAGTCCGATAACTCTTTCACCCGGTTTTATGCCGATCCAGCAGTTGCCTAAAATCGGAACCAGGTGATGGGAGCAGGCGGAACGAACGCTGATTGGTCCCACTGTGTAAATCTCATCAAGCTGCTTCACATTTGGGAAGCTGGCTATTTTAGGTTGCTGATGATATCTACCTTTGAATACCTCGTGCAAATACATCTTTGCCACACGCTCTGCCGTTTCTTGCGTGTTGTGGTCGTTTTCAATGTCGATCAGTAGGCTAACCAACAAATCCCTAACCCTATCGGCCACCTCCTTTTGGAGCAGATCTAATTCACCCTCTAACAGGTAATCAGCAACATTATCGTTTGCAAGRTAGGGCACACCAGCAGCATCGAGGCGGGCCCGAATGATTTCGCTAATCGTGCGGGGAAGCACTGATATTGAGSTGGATGAAGCRTTGCTAATCCCAAGGGATGAGCCGTTAGTAAGAATTGGGCTTAGGTCGTTTAGGGCTGTCATGGAACTCAAAAGGCGCCGGAGGCGGGCATGAGGGTTAAATCTTCCAGCAGGAGCTGGGGTGGGGTTTGAGCCATTTGAAGCAAGGTATTTGCCACCATTTCTTGGGTGAGCATTGCCTGGCGATCAAAGGCGGCCTGAACGGTAGGACTATCCCAAAGCGGAGTGTTYACTGAACCAAGCGTAAGCGTGGATACCCTTATGCCGTGGCTGCCCTCCTCTTCAGCCAAACAGCGGCTGAAGGCCGCTAACGCTGCCTTAGTGGTGCTATAGGCACCCCATCCGGCAAATGTTTTACGGGCGGCATGGCTACTGATGTTGATGATCAAGCCACCGCCTTGGGCCCTAAGGCCAGGSAGCAGGGCATTGCAAAGTTGAAAAACACTGGTGAGGTTCAGTTGCAACAACCATTGCCACTGTTCCAAACTGGTKYCAGCTAATGGTGCGGTGAGGGCAGCKCCAGCATTRTTGATCAGCACTGAAGGTATCCCCCCGGCGCCTATCAATTGCTGTAAACCAGGATTTACCTGGTGAGGATCAGTTAAATCAACGCAGGCASAAAAAACATCAACTTCAGCTGAGCGGCAATCTTGAGAAACAGCTTYAAGCTCCGCCTCGGAGCGGGCCATCAACTGCAGATTCCAACCAGCAGCGGCAAATGTTTTGGCAGTGGTGGCACCAATGCCCCGGGAGGCCCCAGTAATGAGGGCAGTTTTCTGCAAGTGATCACAAGCAGGGAGGGAAGGTTGCAACCAAAAGTTGAAACCTAAAGAAATTCTAAGCCTTTATGGCGTCGATTGCGTGCTCGGCTGAATCCTCAAGAACCCTGCCGATGGCCCGATATTTTGCGTAGCGCTGCTCAAGCAATAGCTCTGGTTCCAGGCTAAATAACGCTTCCAGCTCCTCTAGCAAAGCCAACCGCAGTGTTTCCGCYGCCTGCAAGGGAGCCCAATGGTTTCCCCCTGAGGGTTCCGGCAAGATGCGATCAACAATGCCCAGCTGACTCAAGTCGCGGGCGGTGATYTTAAGGGCCTCAGCGGCGGTAGAGGCTTTGGCGGCATCACGCCAAAGGATTGAGGCACAGGCCTCTGGGCTGGCAACGGTGTAAACGGAATGTTCAAACATCATTAGGCGATCTGCCACACCAATCCCCAAGGCCCCGCCAGAGCCGCCCTCGCCAATCACCGTGGCAATTACAGGCACGCGCAAACCAAACATCTCGCGCAAGTTCACTGCRATTGCTTCCCCTTGACCCAATTCCTCCGCCTTGAGGCCTGCATAGGCCCCTGGGGTATCGATAAAGCAAATAACTGGCAGATTGAAGCGATCGGCATGGCGCATCAACCTCAGCGCTTTGCGATAGCCGCCGGGGGATGCCATCCCAAAATTACGTGCCACATTTTCTTTCGTATCACGACCCTTTTGATGGCCAAGGAACATCACCGGCTGTTCGCCAAGTTGGCCTAAACCGCCAACTAGGGCCTGATCATCTGAACCGCAACGGTCACCGTGGAGTTCGATCCATTTTTCACTAATTACTTGGATGTAATCGAGGCAACTGGGCCGATGGGGATGGCGGGCCACCTGGATTTTTTGGGCTGGCGTGAGGGARCCAAAGATGTCTTGACGGCGGCGGGCAGCCAGGGTTTCAAGCTGCAGCAATTGCTGGCTTACATCCACCTCTGAATCGCGGGCTAACTGGCGAATTTGATCAATCTGTTCCTCCAAATCCACCAAGGGCTTTTCAAAATCCAGGAGGAAACGACGCACAGCCATGGTCTTCAAGCTGCAATTGGCAGGGGTGAAATTGATGCTGCTTCCAATCCCAATACAGAAAATCCGTGGCGGATTGATGCTGCACCTATCTGTTCCATCGCCTCGAGGGTGATGTTGTTGCGACCCCAGCTGAAATTAGTATGCCAATCTTCAAATTCAAGCAGCATTGCCTCAGCAAAACAGGCAAACAACTGGCGACGCGGGTTAGCCATTTCTGCCATTTCCATCATTTGCCAGCCAATATCTCGGGCAAATTCAACAATCCCACCCTTCAGCACATTCACATGGGGGGAGTTAACCTTGCCATCCAAATTTTTTGGGTAGCCSCCATCAATCATCAAACAAGGCTTTCGCAAACTGGCTGAATCGATCGTGAGGGTTTGGGGCAGAGAAGCAACCCACACCACCACATCAGCCTCAGGCAGTGCCTCCTCCAGGGAAAGAACTTCACCGCCGCCGAGYTCCGTGCGCAGGTCGTTGAGCCTTTGCTGCTGGCGGGCCACCAAAAGCAAATCAGCCACACCGCTGCGGCGGCTCAACCAACGGCAAACCGCACTGCCGATATCGCCGGTGGCACCCACCACAGCCACCCGCGCTTTTGCTAGATCGATGCCCATCAAAGGGGCATTTTGTTCTACCTGGCGGCAGATAACCCAGGCGGTGTGGGTGTTACCGGTGGTGAAACGCTCCCACTGCAGAAGGGTGGATCGAATTTGTTGAAATTTAGCAAGGTTGAAATTCTCAAAAATAATTGAGGTAAATCCACCTAACGCRGTGATATTRATACCTCTTTTTTGAGCCAATTCCATAGCGTTTTGTACCTTGCGCGTGGCCGTTTTAAAACGGCTGAGCATTTCAGGCACAAAGCAAGAATCTATGTAGGTGCCTTGGATTGTTTTACCGGTATTACTTGTTACTTCAAATGTTTCAAGCAGCTGGGGCGGTGCGCTGCACCAAATATCAAGTTCCCCATCGGCAAGGTCTTCAAAGCCCAGGTCGCGGGCCTTGAGGCGTGCCTCACTGAAACTGCTTGAGTGACCGATCAAACCAAACATGTTCTATTCCCTTTGCCCACCAGCACAGGGTGCGGGCATTGAATTGTTCAATAGTGTCCCACGACACCAAGAGGCRGAAAGCAACACCTAGGACACAAGGGCCGCTGCACTCATGCGGGCCAGATCGCGGGGGCTAAAACCGATCTCCATCAAGGCTTCTTGGTAAGCGATCAAGAAATCCTCAATCAAACTTTCCTTTTCCATGTGAAGTTCGGCTGCATCGTTTGCAACCTGCTCCAACATGCGGCGAATGATCGGCAGGTTTGTGCGATTTGCCTGCTCGATTTCACTGCGGCTGGMTTCAAAATTTGCCTTCAGCCATTCCTGGCCATAGTTGAGATGGGTGTATTCATCCTTCACCACCCCTTCGGTTATTTTGCGCGCAAATGGGTCGGCCACTGGGATATAGATGTGATAAGCGGCAATGGCAAATGCTTCAATCATCAGGGCCTGGATCACCAGGCAGGTAACAACCTGATTTGCCGCCAAGGCTTGCTTGAAGTTGTTGTGYAATGGYGCAAAAAACGTTTTAGCAAAGGCCATGTCTGCCTCAACCCCCAAATTTTTACCGCAGGCTTGAAAACCCTTCATGTGCTTGAGCTCCATGCGGGCCAACTGAGCCAATTCCTCAACCTGGGTGGGTATCAAGCTGCCTAAGGAGATGTAGTTGTCGTGGGCTTCCTGCTCACCTTCGATAACGATCGCRTTTATGCGGCTGTAGGCGGATTTGTATGCCTCGCTGCTGAAATCAGGCAAGCCATCTGCAATAGAGGGAACCAGCACGGAGCTTGCCATTACGGCTTAGTAGCAAAGGTATGACGCTGCACTGTACTTAGCTCCGAGGGTAATTGGGGCCACCTGCTTTGAACGAGGCTTTGGAAAAGCTCACACCAGCCCTCTACTAACCCCCTTAACAGCAATTCGCCCTCCCCAGCGCTAGCCCCATTGGGATTGCCCACCACGCCGTTGGCGCTGATGCAACGGGTTTGCCAGGCGGTGGGAACTGGCCCCTCCAGGGAAAGGCCCTGGGGCGGCTGCGGCAGGGGTTCAGGGGCGGGCAAGGGGCCCACCAG
>NZ_PXVC01000049.1 GCF_003011125.1 Synechococcus lacustris str. Tous
GGGTGGGCGGGCCAAAAATCTGGTTACCTCTCGGATTTGCTCCAGCCTTAATTGGGGYAGCCCCTTYTTTTGCTGGCTTTTTTCGCTGTAGGTGGGCTCCACCCAAAGCAGATCTGGGTGGTTACCAAGCTCTAGGCGGCGGCGCAGCCCCAGATCCCCATTAAGGCCAGCACCGCTCAAACCTTCAATAAAACGGCGAGCCACTAGGGATCTCCCCACCCCCTCGGGCCCGGCAAAWAGGTAGGCGGGCGCCAGGCGATCYGCAGCCAAAGTTGCACATAGCAATTGCAAGGCCCTGCCATGGCCCACCACCCCAGCAAACAATGGGGCGGTCATGGATTTTGCACAAACCATTGCTGCAAGCAAGCTTGCAAACGCGCTTGCACCTGATCAACTGCACCTTGCCCGCACACCTGCTGCCACCCCGGCCGTTTCGCTAAGGCGCTGAAMCCAGCATGCACCCGCCCAAGGAATGCCAAGCCCTCCGCTTCAATGCGATCGGCCCTTTCCCCCGCCCTGCGCTGCGCTGCCTCCAGGGGATCAAGGGCAAGCCAAAGGCATAAATCAGGCCGCAAACCAGCCGTTGCCAACTGCTCCAATTGATCGATCAAAGCTTGATCTAGGCCGCGGCCATAGCCCTGATAGGCGGCCGTTGACCCACTAAAACGGTCGCAAAGCACCCAATTGCCAGCCGCCAAGGCCGGTTCAATGCACTGCTGCACATGCTGGGCTCGATCAGCGGCATAGAGCAGTAATTCCGTGCGGCTATGGGGKGCTAATCCCTCAGGTGGATGCAACAACAATTGCCTTAGGGCAAGGCCCAGGGCTGTGCCGCCCGGTTCGCGRCTGCAGATCAGGCCAGCCCCAGGCGGCATCAAACCACTGCTGGGCAGCCAAGTGGCTAGGTGGCGCAACTGGGTGCTCTTGCCGCAACCATCAATGCCTTCAAGCACTAGAAATTTGCCCCTAGCAGTCATGGCAATTTCAACAACAGGGCATTGGCAACCACCGTGAGCGAACTCATGGCCATCAACAATGCCGCCAATGGTGGCGTTAACAGCAGGCCAAAACCTGGCAGCAGCACGCCCGCCGCCAAGGGCAGCACCAGCAGGTTGTAWCCAAAGGCCCAAACCAGGTTTTGCCGCACTTTTGCCATGCAGCGTTGGGCCAGTTCCAAGGCCTGGGGTACMGCCATCAAGCGATCTCCCAACACCACTAAATCAGCGCTGTCTTGGGCGATTTGGGTGCCGGTGCCAACGGCGATGCCAAGGTTGGCCGCGGCCAGGGCAGGGGCATCGTTTAAACCATCCCCCACCATCGCCACCGGTGCTGCTGCCGCCTCGAGTTTGGCCAATTTCTGGGCTGGGCTCAAACCCCAGCCCARCTGTTCCGGTTCAAAACCCARCTCTCCAGCCAGCTGCCGCACCGGGCCCTGGCGATCACCGCTMAGGATTCCCAACCCATATCCCCTCTGCTTAAGCCTTTGCACCGCTGCTGCTGCATCGGGCCGCAGGGCATCCCGCACCGCYAATAAACCAAGCAGTTGCTTCCCATGGGCCATGGCAAGCACCGTGGCACCCGCCTGGCCTTGCTCCAGTTGCCAAGCCAGGGCMTCCGCCAGGGGAACAACCCCCTGCTGTTCAAGCCAATTRAGGCTGCCCAGGCGGCAGAGCTGCTCCATACCCTCCACTTTCCCCTCAACGCCTGCGCCCGCAATGGTGGAACTGGCACTGCAAGCAAGCAGCGGCAAACCCCTGCTTTCAGCAGCCTGCAATAGGGCCCAGGCCAGGGGGTGRCGGGTGTGYTGCTCCAGGGATGCGGCTAGTTGCAGCAAGCGCTGMTCCCCAAGGCCATCGGCCAGGCTCAGGCAAGCTTCCACCAGGGGCCTGCCGCGGGTGAGGGTGCCTGTTTTATCAAACAAAACGGTGCGCACTTCAGCGGCCACCTGAAGCACTTCCCCGCCCCTAAATAGAAGCCCCAAGCGGGCGGCGCGGCCTGTGGCCACGCTGATGGCCGTTGGCGTAGCAAGCCCCAAAGCACAGGGGCAGGCCACCACTAATACGGCGATGGCAAGTTGCAAAGCCAAACCCACAGGGGTATTTGCCCCAGCGCCAAGGCTGCGGTGGTGGCCGTGGCCATGGGATAGGCCATGGAGCACCTCAGGAAACAACTGGGTACCCACAAGCCACCAAAACAAAAATGTGAGCGCCGCAAGGGCCAGCACTATCCAGGTGAAACGCCCTGCCCAACGGTCGGCAAGGGCCTGAATCGGCGCCTTACTCGCCTGGGCCCGCTGCACCAGCTCRATCAAGCGGGCCAAGGCTGAATCAGCGCCGCTGCGTAAAACCTCCAATTCCAATGGCGATTGCAGGTTGAGGCCACCGGCGGAAAGTTCAGCTCCCACCTGCACCAAACGGGGCATTGGTTCACCGGTTAAACCCGATTCATCCACACTGGAACAACCTGAAATCACCTTGCCATCAACGGGTAGGCGATCACCGGGCAAGATCCGCAAGCGATCACCGGGCCTGAGGCCACCAACCCGCACGGGCCTAGGCAAGTCATCACCAACTAGCAGCAGGGCAGTGTTGGGTTGCAGATCAGCAAGGGCCTCAAGGGCATCGCCGGTGCGGCGTTTGGCCCGGTCTTCCAGGAAGCGGCCCAGCAGCACAAAACCCAGCAGCATCAAGGGTTCATTAAAAAAACAAGACCAGCCCACCCCAGGCCAAATCAAGGCCACCAGGCTGGCTAGGTAGGCGCTAAAAACGCCTAAACCCACAAGGGTGTCCATGGCAGGCACCCCAGAGCGCAAACCCTGCCAACCCCGCACCAGGATCAAGCGCCCTGGGCCCAGCAGAGCGATGCTGGCCACCAGGCCATGGAGCCGCATATCAGCAAGGGGGCCGGTTTCACTCAAGTGGGCGGCGCTGCTGATCACCAAAAGCACCAGGGCAATCACCAGTTCCCGCCAGCGTTGCCACCAGCCCAGGGGTGCCCTACTTGCCCGCAACTGCTCAAGGGCGCTTTGCTGGCTTCTAATTCGCCCAGGGAAACCAAGCCCCGCCAGGCTTTCCAGCAAACCGTTAGCTAGGTAATCAGCTTGGGCCGTGGGCTCAAGCTCCACCCAAGCGGTGCGGCTAAGCAAATTGACGCTGGCCTCTAGCACCCCCGGTTGGGCAAGCAGTCGTTTTTCTACGGCGCTAACACAGCCACCACATTTCATGCCCTCGATATCGAGGAGTAAAGCCTGGGAAGTCATAACCCAGGTTAGGTAGGAAAGCTGCCCACGGGCCACACTGGGTTGAACTGAGCTAATGCCATGCCGCGCAGTCAACGCAACGACAACTTCATCGACAAAAGTTTCACGGTGATGGCCGATTTAATTTTGAAGGTGCTACCCACCAACCAAAGGGCAAAGGAAGCCTTTGCCTACTACCGCGATGGCATGAGTGCCCAGGGGGATGGGGAATATGCCGAGGCCTTAGAAAATTACGAAGAAGCCCTGCGTTTGGAAGAAGACCCCAACGACCGCGCTTTCATCATYTACAACATGGCCCTGGTATTTGCCAGCAATGGCGACCACGCCAAGGCCCTAGAGCACTACGAACAGGCCCTGGCCCTAAATGCAAAAATGCCCCAGGTGTTAAACAACATGGCTGTTATTCAGCATCACCTRGGCAGCWTGGCCCAAGAGCAAGGTGAAACCGATGARGCTGATCGCTGCTTTGATCTAGCCGCTGATTATTGGACAAAAGCCATACGTTTAGCGCCCAATAATTACATCGAAGCTCAAAATTGGCTTAAAACCACAGGCCGCGGCAACGCAGATATATTTTTCTAACTAACAGTATCTGCCCCTAAAGCTGCCACCAAAGCTTCTGCAATCGTGCCAGCTTCTAGCAATTGCAAATCCAAACCAGCTGCAAGGCGACCGAGGCCACTGCCCTTRGGTACCACAGCCCGGCGAAAACCAAGGCGAGCTGATTCCTGCAGGCGCAATTCCAGCTGACCCACAGGCCGCAATTGGCCGCCAAGGCCCAATTCAGCAATCAATACCGTGCCASSCGGCATGATCAGATCTCGATAGCTAGCTACCACCGCTGCTGCCACGCCCAGGTCGGCAGCCGGCTCCTCCACTTCCAAACCACCCGCCACGGCTAAATAACAATCAAARCGGGAAAGTGGCAGGCCYAAATGTTTTTCTAATACCGCAAGGATCTGGTGCAAACGGTTGGTGCCGATGCCGGTGGCCGTTCGCCTGGGGCTGGCGTAGCTGGTGGTGCTCACCAGAGCCTGCAGTTCAACCACCAGGGCCCTGGTGCCCTCGCAGGCCACGATCGTGGCGGTGCCAGCGCTTGGTTCATCACCACCTAAGAACAACTCACTGGGGTTGGTTACCTCCACTAGGCCCTGGCCGCGCATTTCAAACACCCCCAATTCATGGGTGGCACCAAAACGATTTTTCACCGCCCGCAGCAGGCGATGGCTTGCAAAGCGATCGCCCTCAAAGGTGAGCACCGCATCCACCAGGTGTTCCAACACCTTTGGACCCGCCAAAATCCCCTCCTTAGTTACATGGCCCACCAGCAGCAGGGCAGTGTTTTGGCTTTTTGCAATGCGTGCCAAGGCGGCGGCACATTCGCGCACTTGGGCTACGGAACCGGGCGCACTGCTTAGTTCAGCGGCGTGGAGGGCCTGGATGCTGTCGATTACGGCTACGGCTGGCTTCAGGGCCTGCAGCTCCTGCAGCACCATTTCCAGATCGGTTTCAGCCAATAATTGCAACTCAACATTGGGATCGCTTGCCCCAGGGTTTGCCAAGCCGTTGGTTTGGCCCAGTTGATCCACCAGGCGCCGCCAGCGCAGCTTCACCTGCTGGGCTGATTCCTCAGCGCTCACATAAAGCACGGAATGACGGGTGGCCATCGCCTGGGCGCTCTGCAACAACAGCGTGCTTTTGCCGATGCCGGGATCACCCCCCAACAGCACCAGAGAGCCGGGCACCAAGCCACCACCCAGCACGCGATCCAACTCCCCATAGCCACTGCAGAGCCGTTGCAACGGCCGATCGCCAACGGCATAGATGGGCTCAGAGCGKCGGCCATGGGCTGCAATAACCCTTTTGCCAACCATCTGTTCAACGATGGTGTTCCAGCTGCCGCAGGCGGAACAACGGCCGAAAAACTGACGCGATTGGGCGCCACAGCTYTCGCATACGTAGCTGGTGCTGCTCTTTGCCAAAACGTTCTATGAAGATTGATGTGAATTACTACATAAATGCAGCCAAACCTCAGTTGAGTGGTCCAACTGCTCCGTTGCCGGTCTTGCCCTCTATGGCAGTTACAGCTGCTCCCCCCAACGGAAAAGAAATAATTCTGGTGGTAGACGACGAAGCCAGTATCCGTCGGATCCTGGAAACGCGCCTCACRATGATTGGYTATCAGGTGGTTACRGCCGCCGATGGGGAGGARGCCCTTGAGGCCTTYCGCCGCCAACCAGCCGATTTGGTGGTGCTCGACGTGATGATGCCAAAGCTTGATGGCTATGGCGTTTGCCAAGAGCTGCGCAAGGAATCGGATGTGCCAATCGTGATGCTCACCGCCCTTGGTGATGTGGCCGACCGCATCACGGGCCTTGAGCTCGGTGCCGACGACTACGTGGTGAAACCCTTTAGCCCCAAGGAGCTGGAGGCCCGCATCCGTTGCGTATTGCGCCGGGTTGATAAAGACAACCTCGGTGGCCCGGGCCTACCCAACTCAGGGGTGATCCAGGTGGGTCAACTGAAGGTGGATACAAATAAGCGTCAGGTATTTCGCAACGATGAGCGGATCCGCCTCACCGGCATGGAATTCAGCCTGCTRGAGCTTTTGGTGGGTCGTTCYGGAGAACCCTTTAGCCGTGGTGAAATCCTCAAGGAGGTTTGGGGCTACACCCCAGAGCGCCATGTGGATACCCGGGTGGTTGATGTGCACATCTCGCGCCTGCGCTCCAAATTGGAAGACGACCCAGCAAATCCAGAACTTATCCTCACCGCCCGCGGAACCGGTTACCTTTTTCAGCGCATCATCGACGGCGCCAGCGGCGACGGAGGCTAAATCTCCATGGCGGAGCCAAATTCCCTACTGGGCCGCAGCAGGCGGCCCAGGCCCCGCCGTGCCATGCGCCGGCTGGTGATCTGGTATCGCCGCACCGGGCCCGTAATCAGCCTTGTGGGCAGTGCTGGCACCGTTCTTAGCGGCAGGTTTGGGTTTGGCTTTAACCCCGCCGCCAGCAACGCCCCCCGCGGCCCCCGCATAGCAATTGCCGTTGATGGCATGGGGGGTGACCATGCCCCCGGCCCCATCCTTGAGGGTTGCCTTGATGCCATCGAGCAATTGGCCTTGAAGGTGCTGTTTGTGGCTGAGGAAGCGCCCTTGCAAACCGCCATCCAAAACCTCAAGCTGCAGGAGCGGGTTGCCCAGGCCCAGGCCCAGGGATGCCTGCAACTACTGCCCGCCGGCCCCTCCGTGGGCATGGGGGAAGAGGCCACCACGGTGCGCCGCAAACGGGATGCSAGCATCAATCTGGCCATGGATCAAGTGAAAAGCGGCGCCGCCCTAGCGGTTTATTCAGCTGGTAATTCAGGGGCCGTTATGGCTTCTGCAATTTTTCGTTTAGGGCGGCTGAAGGGCATCGAGCGCCCTGCCATCGGCGCCCTTTTTCCCACCAAAGATGTGAACCGTCAGGTGTTGGTGCTTGATGTGGGGGCAAATATGGATTGCAAACCCAGTTATCTGCATCAATTCGCCCTGCTGGGCAACATCTACAGCCGTGATGTGTTGGCGGTGGCAAAGCCCCGCATCGGCCTTTTAAACATTGGCGAAGAGGAGTGCAAGGGCAACGATCTCGCCCTGCGCAGCTACCCCCTGTTGGCGGCTGAAAAGCGCTTCCATTTCGCCGGTAATTGCGAAGGCCGCGATGTTCTTTCCGGTGACTTTGATGTGGTGGTGTGCGATGGCTTCAGCGGCAATGTGCTGCTCAAATTTTTGGAATCCGTGGGCAGCGTGCTGTTGGAGGTGCTCAAGGCCGAACTACCCCGCGGTCGCCGCGGCAAGGTGGGGTCTGCATTCCTTCGCAACAATTTGCGGCGCATCAAAAAACGGCTCGACCACGCTGAACACGGCGGTGCCCTGCTTTTAGGGGTGGATGGGATCTGCGTGATCGGCCATGGCAGCAGCAAAGCACTTTCCGTATTGGGGGCCCTGCGCCTTGCCCACACCGCCGCCAGCCATGGGGCGTTAGAAAATCTGCACCGCCTTAGTGAAGGGGATGGTCAATGAAGGGCATTCGCTTTTGCGCCACAGGAGCAGCCCTGCCCCATAACAGTGTTAGCAATGAGGCCCTCAGCCAACGGGTAGACACCAGCGACGACTGGATCCGCAGCCGCACGGGCATCGCCGCCAGGCGCATTGCCGGTGAGGGCGAAAACCTCACCCAGCTGGCGTCTATGGCTGGTGCCAAGGCCCTAGCTGCCGCCGGTTGGGATCCAGCAAGCCTCGATTTAATCCTGCTGGCCACCTCCAGCCCCGACGACCTATTYGGCTCCGCCCCCCGCATCCAGGCCCAACTTGGCGCCACCAATGCCGTTGCCTTTGATCTCACCGCCGCCTGCAGCGGTTTTTTATTTGCCCTGATTACCGCTTCCCAATACCTGCGCACCGGCGCCATGGGGCGGGCCCTTGTGATTGGAGCCGATCAATTRAGCCGCTGGGTGGATTGGAATGATCGYCGYACCTGTGTGCTTTTTGGTGAYGGGGCAGGGGCATTGGCAATTGAAGCCTGCACCCCAGAGGAAGATGGCCTAATCGGGTTTCGCATGGCCTCCGATGGCCGTAAGGCCGATTGTTTAAACCTGCGCCAAGGGGCGGCTTTTGAGGATTTGATCCCAGGCGTAACAAGCCAGAGGGGTGGCTTTGAACCAATCGCAATGAATGGCCAGGAGGTTTATAAATTTGCSGTGCGGGAGGTGCCAACAATATTGATGGAACTGCTTGGCAGCACAGGCACGAGCGCCGAGCAGTTGGATTGGCTGCTGCTGCACCAGGCCAACCAACGCATCCTTAATGCCGTGGCCGAACGGCTGGGGCTACCGGCAGAGAAAGTGTTGAGCAACCTGGCCAACTACGGCAACACCTCAGCTGCCACGATCCCCGTGATGCTCCATGAARCCGTGAGCGATGGCCGCATTCAAGCCGGTGATTTGATCGCCAGCAGTGGTTTTGGGGCGGGGCTCAGTTGGGGGGCAGCCCTTTGGCGTTGGGCAGGCAGCCGGTAGCCTCCATGGCTAGCGCAGCTTGCAACTGGTATGGGCATTGCTTGGGTGTTTCCGGGGCAGGGGTCGCAAAAAATCGGCATGGYCGCTGGCTTGCTGGAGCATCCACTAGCAAAAGAACGCTTTGAGCTGGCMTCTGATCTGTTGGGCCGCAACCTGGCCCAGATCTGCGCAGGCACTTRCCCCGAGATCGAAAACGACCTTCACAACCTCAACAACACCCGCAACACCCAGCCRGCCCTATTTGTGCTTGAAAGCCTGCTGGTGGATCTGCTGCATCAACAGGAAAAGCAAGCAGATCTGTTGGCAGGCCACAGTTTAGGTGAATTAGTTGGCCTCTATGCCGGCAGTGTTTTTAAATTTGAAACCGGGCTGCAGTTGGTAATTCGCAGGAGTGAATTAATGGCCGCCGCCGCCGAGGGCGCCATGGTGGCTGTGATCGGATTCAACCGCAGCAGCCTGGAGGAAGCCGTAGCTGCAACGGCTGATGTGGTGATCGCAAACGACAACAGCGATGGCCAGGTGGTGCTTTCCGGCAGCCAGGCAGCCCTTGATGCCGTGTTAGCGGCAGTTAACTGCAAACGGGCCGTGCCCCTTGCCGTTTCGGGCGCTTTCCATTCACCCTTCATGGCAGCTCCAGCCGCGGCCTTTGCCAAGGAGTTAGCTGCGCTGGCTTTTAACAACAGCACCGTGCCGATCCTGAGCAACACAAACCCCAGCCCCTGCAGTGATGGCAGCGATTTAAAGCAAAGGCTCGAGCAGCAGATGACCTCAGGGGTGCGCTGGCGCGAAACGATGCAGCAATTTGAGTTGGCTGGSATCCACACCGTGGTGGAGGTGGGGCCCGGGGCAGTGCTGAGCGGCTTAATAAAACGCAGCTTGCCGGCAGTGGTAAYARCCCAGATCAGCTGCCTAAACGATCTGGGTGTCGCTTGAGATGCCTTCATCACAAAACTTCCCCCTAATCCTTAGGCCCCAACCGAGCCCCAGCTATCGCCTGGTGCAATGGCTATTGGTGGCACCAATTTTTCGTTTGTTATTTCGTGGCCGCTGCCGYGGCATGGAACGGGTACCCCGCCAGGGGCCCTTGGTGGTGGTGGCAAACCACGGTTCCCACCTGGATCCACCCCTATTGGGCCACACCCTGCCGCGGCCGGTRAGTTTTATGGCTAAGGCGGAATTATTTACGGTGCCTRTTTTGGGGCCGTTGATCCGYAGCCTCGGCGCCTATCCCGTTAGCCGCGGCGCGAGCGATCGGGAGGCGATCCGCACTGCCCTCGGGCGTTTGGAGCTGGGCTGGGCCACGGGGATTTTTTTAGATGGCACCCGCCAGGCCAGTGGCCGGGTTGAGGACCCCCAGCTGGGGGCAGCCCTGCTTTCAGCCCGCAGTGGGGCAGCGCTGCTGCCGGTGGCCCTTGTGAACACCCACAGGGCCCTGGGGCCTGGTCAAACCTGGCCACGGCTGGTGCCCCTAGAAGTGCGGGTGGGGCTGCCAATCCCTCCACCTGCCTCCCGCCGTCGCCCCGACCTGGAGGCCACCACTAGGGCCTGCCAGGAGGCGATCAATGCYTTGCTGGAGGCGCCTTCAGCTTCAACTGTTGGCGTAAATCCTTGCCGCTAACAACCCAAACCAAGGCGCGTAAACCATCACCCCACACCTTGCGGCGCGATTCMGGAACGCAGTTGTTGCCGCAGGGCACCKCCACCGGGCTGAGGTAAACRCCYCTGCTGCCCGCCACCAAGCGCCCCACCAGCAGGGCCCTTTCCATGTGGTCACTGCTGGTTACCAAAAGCACGTGGCGCACCCCCTTGCGMTGTAAYTCATCCACCACGCTTGTGTAGTTGCTRAGGGTGTCGCTGGCGCGGTAATCCAGCTGAACTTTGCTGGGATCTAGGCCATGGCGGGCTARCAGCCAATGGGCATATTCGGCATTGCTGCCACTGCTCACCAGCAGGGGCAATTGGGTACTGCGGGCCAGCTGGGCGCCCACCTCCTCCCGCTCAAGATCACCACCCAAAACCAAAATTTGTTGGGGTGGCGGCAGCAGRGGTTCCACAAGCTTTGCCCCGCAACTCCAYAGCCCAACAACTAAGCCTGCCCCCAGCAATAAACGCCACATCAGCTTTCGATTGACGTTTTTTKGGCAGGTAATTCTTGAACAGGGGAGGTGGGGTAGATGGGCAACACCTGCTGCCAAGGGCCAGCGATGTTTTGCTCAAACAAAGGTTCACTCAGCTGCAACATCAGCCGGGCATCGTGCTCCGGTTGCATCTGCGCCTCCCAAAAGKYGCTGGTTAATCCAGCTGGATTGAGGCTTGGCGGCTCAAGCTCCTCAACAGCAGCTGCATTAACGCCGTAATAGCCAGCCACCACCCCCCTGCGGGGCAGGGTTTGACCAATCCAATGGGGACCTGTGCTTGCTAATTCCAGCCGGCGSCGCTCTGCAATYAGGCGCAGGCTGCCATAGCCATAAAGGGGTATTTGCAACTGCTGGGCCAGGGTGCGGGCTAGCACCAAGGTGAGCCGCGTGCCGGTAAAACTGCCGGGGCCGGTGGCCACCGCCAACCAACTGAGCTCCCGCCAGCGGCTGGCGGGCRACAACTCAGCAATGGCATCAAATAGGCCGTTTGCCAATTCACGGGCTAAGGGGAAAGCAGCGGAACSGCCCTGGCCCCTATCCAGCAAGGCAACCCCAAGGGTGCTGCTGCAACTGTGGAGCGCCAGGGCACAACTCATGGCGGCTAYTTAGCTTGAAAACTATTGCAGCCGCGCACATCCCACTCCACACCCCAGCTGTTTTCCACCTCTTGCACGCAAATGTGAATCTGGGGATTTAAGGGTATGAAATCAGGATTTTGATTCAAATGGGGCACGCCATGCTCCTTTTCCACCCGGTGATAGGCAGTGCAGCGCTGGATCCAGGAACAATCCAGGCAAATGCACATGGGTGGGCTTGGTTGATAGCTGAATTGTGCCGTGAAATTACAGCGTCAAGATGGTGCCATGGATTTGCYAGCYACAGCCACCAGCACCCAGGGGGCGGCAARCCTGTTGCGGCAGCGGCTAGCGCCGCAGAGCTGGCCGCTGGCGATCGAGCAGTTGCCACCCGGCTGCGCCCTGGTGGGCGGTGCCGTGCGGGATGGCCTGCTGGATCGTTTGCCACCCCACCCCGACCTCGACCTGGTGGTGCCCACTGGGGCAATTGCCCTAGCCCGCCAGCTGGCTAAGGCCCACAGGGGCGTTGCGGTGGTGCTTGATGCCCCAAGGGATATGGCAAGGGTGGTGCTAGGCCCCTGGACCATTGATCTAGCCGCCTGCGCCGGCAGCAGCCTGGTGGAAGATCTGCAYCGGCGCGACTACCGCATCAACGCCATGGCCCTCCCCCTWGGGGTTGATGGCCCCCTGCTGGATCCCCTMGGCGGCCTGGCTGATCTGGCCAAGGGCCAGCTCACTGCCATCAGCGAAGCAAACCTCCAGGAGGATCCYTTGCGTTTATTGCGGGGGCCGCGCYTGGCGGCGGAGCTGAATTTTCAGTTRKCCGCCAGCACCARCGCCTTTGTGCAACGCCATGGAGCCTTGCTTAGCCAGGTTTCAGCTGARCGGGTATTGGCGGAATTGGAAAAATTAGCCAGGTGCCCCCTTGGGGCCCAGGGMCTACGCCAAGCCATAGARCTGGGTTTACTGCAGCCATGGTTGGAGGAGCTGGCCCTTGATAACTTGCAACCGCTCAATGATGCGGGCCCCCTCAGCGCAGCTGAAGCAWCTACTGCCTTACCCCTGGCGCGCTTTGCCCAGTTGTTTGGCGCCAGTGGTTTGGGGCGCCTGCGGGCCAGCAAAAGGCTGCAGCAACGCTGTTCAATTTTGCGTAAATGGTTACGAATTTTGGCTACTAGCCCCRGCCTTGGCGAGGAGCAACAATTGCTGCTTTGCCAGGAATTAGAGCTAGATCTAGCTGCCCTAGTGCTGCTTGCACCGCAGCAAACCAAAGGCTGGCTAGAGCGCTGGCGCAACCCAAACGAYTGCCTGTTCCATCCCCGCAGCCCCATTGATGGGGCCCAATTGCAGCGGGAGTTGGGGATCAAGCCGGGCCCAGCCCTGGGGCTGCTTTTGGCTCAACTAACCCGGGCTCGCGCCTTTGGCAGGCCCCATAACCTGGAGGCCGCCAGGATCCTTGCTGAGCAAAGACCCCCTGCCGCATGATTAACTGCATTGTTCCTGGCCCAAGCTTCCAGAGCATCTGGTTATAAACAAAGGCCCCACGTTTTTTTCTTCCCATGAGCACCCGCCTCTACGTTGGCAACCTGCCCCAGTCGTTTAACCAAAAAGAACTGGAGGAACTGTTTGCTGCCGTTGGCGCTGGCGTGCGATTTAAAGCTGTTCTCGACCGTGATACGGGCGCCTGCCGTGGTTTTGGTTTTGTRAATGTGGACGACGCCAAACTCACAGATGCCGTAATYGAACAATTCAACGGCCGTGAATATGGCGGCAACCAATTGAAGGTGGAGGTGTCGGAGAAGCGTGAAAGCCGCGGCAATGAGCGCGCTGGCGGCAGCGATCGCCGCCCCAGCTCCGCCGGRCCCACACCCGCGCGTAAATCAGTAGACAAAGTTGTGCATAGCGATGCACCTGCAGCAGCAGCCCCCGACCCCCGCTGGGCCGGCGAACTATCCAAACTGAAAGATCTGCTGGCAAACCAAAAAACAACCGCCTARTAATTATTTTTTGACCACACTTCATTTTTGGACCTGGCAAGGGAATAGCGGTTCCCAGCRAATTGCCTACCGCCAGGCCGGAATTGCCAATGGTGCTGATCCAGTGGTGCTGGTGCACGGCTTTGGCGCCTCCAGYGGCCACTGGCGTTTCAACCTGGGCCCCATCAGTGAAGACAGGCCTGTATTTGCCATCGATCTGCTCGGTTTTGGTGCTAGCGCAAAACCCCGCTCCCAACTTRAAAATGAGGCTGCAAGCCCAGGTTCACTGCGCTACTGCTTTGATCTKTGGGCCCAATTGCTGAGCGATTTCATCCAGCAGGTGGTTGCCCCAGCACCAGGGGTGCAGGTGCARCTRGTGGGTAATTCAATTGGTGCGATGGTTGTTTTAACGGCTGCTTGCTTAATGCAAAAGCAAGGGCAGCCGCCGGCCCAACTAATCCTGATCGATTGCGCCCAGCGCAGCCTCGACGACAAACGCGCCGCCCAACTGCCAGGCCTCGAGCGCGCCAGTCGCCCTTTGATCAAGCAACTGGTGCRGCAGCGGTGGGTGATCAACCCATTATTTCGGCTGTTGGCCCGGCCTGCTTTTATCCGCAGCGTGCTGCTCAGGGCCTATCCAAGCGGCGCCAATGTGGATCAAGAGYTGGTGGCCCTGCTGCACGGGCCCAGCCTTGCTGAGGGCGCCACCGAAAGCTTCCGCGGCTTTGTGAATCTCTTTAACGACCACCTGGCCCCAGAACTTTTGGCCCAGATCGAGCCGCCACTACCGGTGCGTTTGCTTTGGGGTGCGGCTGACCCCTGGGAGGMCCCCKTAGAAGCAGGCCGCTGGGCGGCGCAATTTGCCTGCGTAAAGGAACTAAAACTATTGCCAGGGCTAGGCCATTGCCCCCACGATGAGGCACCGGAAATTGTTAATCCAATYCTGCGCCAGTGGTTAGCTCAGCGGGCCTGAGCAATCAAATAAGACAGGGGCAGATCWAGAAACTTACCCACCCGAGGCACATAGGCCCTGTGGTTAAAAACGTCGTAGTTGAGCTTTTCAATGGCATCGAGGATGCCGCGATAGATGCGCAAGGAAGCCCACACCGGCCAGCGGGCATCAGCTGCCAACCAACGCACCCCAGATTCGGAAAGGGCAAACCAGTGGCGGGCCCGCTGCAACTGAAAAGCCATCAAGGCATTCCAATTTTCATTCAGGGTGCCAGCCATCAATTCCGCCTCTGAATAACCAAAGCGCTGCAGATCCTCTTGGGGCAAATAAATTCGGCCGCGGCCGCGATCTTCGCCCACATCACGGAGGATATTGGTGAGCTGGTTGGCAATACCAAGGGCCACAGCCGCTTCGCTCGTATTTGGTTTATTGCTCCATGGGGCGCTGATGTAGGCAGGATCTAAACCCATCACCTCTTGGGTCATCAAACCCACGGTGCCTGCAACGCGAAAGCAATAGCTCTCTAATTCGGCAAAAGTGGCRTAGCGATGTTTGCGCAAATCCATGCGCTGGCCCTCGATCATTTCCAAATAGGGTTCAAGGGGCTGGGGRTAACGCTCGAGCACATCTGCCATCACCAGATCAAGGCCATCGAGCACATCACCTTGAAACAGGTTTCGYGTGCGTTGYTCCCAACAATCAAGCCGATCGCTCAATTCTTGCACCGGCAGATTTTGCGCCTCCGGGCTATCCATCAATTCATCGGTGCGGCGGCACCACACATAGATGGCCCAAATTGCCCGCCGYTTCGCCGGGGGCATCAACAGGGTGCCAAGGTAGAAGGTTTTAGCCCACCGCTCCGTTTCCAGCCGGCAGGCCTCATAGGCCTCATCAAGGGATGGCAAAACKGATTTCGAGGGCAGGGGGCATAGCACCATCGTTTAGCTCGCCACTGCAGCCGCGCAGAGTTTACCGCTGAGCACGGCACCTTCCATCGAAGCGAGATAGCGCTGCATGGTGTAGTCGCCAGCCAAAAAGAAATTGGCGATCGGTGTGGCCTGGCTTGGCCGMAGGGCCTGGCARCCGGGCACGGTTTTATATACCGAAAGCGGTGTTTTAACCACTTTGCTTTTACGCAATTTAGCTGGCTCTTCCCCACCAAAATGCTGGGGAAATAATCGCTCTAGCTCACCCAATGTGGCKGCAACAATTTCACTATCAGGCCTGCCGATCCAATCATGGGCAGGGGCAAAAACCAACTCGAGCATCGAACGCTCTGGGTCTTCATACTCGCGACAGGTATTACTCATATCTGCGTAAACACTAAGCAGGGGCGATCTGCTGAATAGCAGATGGTCGATATCAGTGAGCTTGCGATCAAACCACAGATGGATATTAATTACTGGCACGCCCCTTAARCCATCAAGGCGACTAAAAAATGGCATTTCCTTCCATGGTTCAGGYAATAGCAACTTGAAGGGATCCACYGGCAGAGCGCTCACATAGGCATCGGCTTCCGCYAGATAGCCCTCCYTGCCRTTGATGCCAGCKATGCGGAAACCATTCACCTCGCCGKTTTCCGCCAACTGGATCTCCCGCAGGGGCGCCTCCAGATGCACCTCACCGCCRCGGGCTTGGATGTGTTCCACCATTGGCATACAAAGKCGCTCCGGTGGGTTGCCATCAAGAAAAGCCATCTTTGAGCCATTCTTTTCTTGTAAAAAGCGATTTAGGGCTGTTAGTAAAACTGTGCTGGAGATCTGATCTGGATCTATGAAATTAAGCGCCTTGCTCATGGCAATAAATACCTCATCATTCACCCGTTCGGGGATGTTGTGGAGGCGCAACCACTCCGTCCAKGAATATTTATCGCAGCTTTCCACATATTCCTGCCCCCGCAGCATTGCCGGCACCAAACCCAAGCCAAAGGCAAYTTTTTCCGGCCAGGTGAGTAGRTCGTTATTGCCAAGGATCGCTGCCACGCCGTTGAGCGGTGCCGGCAGATCAGGGAAATCAAAGCGGCTATAGCTGCCGGGCACCTCCCGCTGGTTAAARATCATCGAATGGCTTTTCCATTGCAGCCGCTCTTCGATGCCTAGTTCAGCAAAGAGCTGAAGCATGTTTGGGTAGGCACCAAAAAAGATGTGCAARCCGGTTTCATACCAATCACCGTCTTCGTCTTGCCAGGCGGCCACCTTGCCGCCGAGCACATCTCGGGCTTCRTATACCACTGGTGTGTGGCCAGMATCACTGAGGTATTTGGCGCACGACAAGCCCGCAAGACCTGCCCCGGCAATCGCCACCCGCATCTGCGCCCCTGTTCAAATTGAGCGCTCACCATAGAGTTAGGAACCCTCTCGCTGTTTATCGCCGGTGTCTGACACGCCGCTGAAGTGCACCACCCGCCATGTGCGGATATTTGCGGCCACCGTTGGCAGCGACGGCATCCTCACGGCTGCCAACGATCAACTCACCCTTGATTTGGATCCAGATAACGAATTTGAATGGGATGCTGCTCCCCTAACCAAGGTGCAGCAACGCTTTGCTGAGCTGGTGGAAGCCGCGGCCAACACCCCAATGAACGACTACAACCTGCGCGGGATTGGTTCCGCCTTGGAGGGCTAYATCCGCCAGCTACTGCAGGCCGGTGAATTGCGCTACAACCTAAATAGYCGGGTGCTGAATTACTCCATGGGTTTACCCC
>NZ_PXVC01000005.1 GCF_003011125.1 Synechococcus lacustris str. Tous
GGAATGCTTGGCCCTGTTTATTTAGATGGTAGTTATAGTGAAATCTATCCAGATAAAAGTGAGAATATTGAAGGCCTACAGCGATTTTTCAAACAATTCTCCTTCCCTGGCCAAATCGGTAGCCACTGCACGCCTGAAACACCTGGGTCAATCCATGAAGGCGGTGAATTGGGTTATGTGCTCTCCCATGCCTGCGGAGCAATTTTTGATAACCCAGAGCTGATTGCCCTTGCCTGTGTTGGTGATGGAGAAGCTGAAACCGGTCCATTGGCAACAGCCTGGCACATAAATAAATTTATTAATCCAAGCCGTGATGGTGCCGTTCTGCCGGTGTTGCATTTAAACGGCTACAAAATTGCAAACCCCACAATCCTGGCCCGCATTCCCCACTGGGAGCTAGACAATCTGCTTAGGGGTTATGGCTGGGAGCCAATAACGGTTGAAGGCAGTGAACCGATGGCCATGCATCAAGCAATGGCTGAAGCGATGGAGCAGTCGGTTAAGCAAATACGTGCCGCCCAAGAAAAAGCACGTAGCAGCGCTGAAACCTTCCGCCCCCTATGGCCAATGATCGTGCTGCGCTCACCCAAGGGATGGACAGGCCCAACTGATTTCAACGGCCAAAAATTAGAGGGGTTTTGGCGCTCCCACCAGGTGCCCCTAAATAACCCCCGCAAAGATCCAGAACAATTAGCAGCATTAGAAACTTGGCTTAAAAGTTATAAACCTGAGGAGTTATTTGATAACGACGGCAGATTGCATGCTGAATTAAGAAAGCTGTCGCCAAAGGGAAACCAGCGGATGGGATCTAATCCAAATGCCAACGGTGGTTTACTACGTAAAAAATTGCATTGGCCCAATGTGGAAGCCCTAGCGGTAAGGGTGGAAAGCCCAGGCCAGCGGAAAGCGGAGAATACCTATCCCCTGGGTGAATTAATTCGCGATCTAATCAAAAAAAATCCAGGCCGTTATCGTTTATTTGGCCCCGATGAAACCCATTCCAATCGATTGCAAGCTGTATATGAAACCACCAAAAAAGTATGGATGGGCCAATATCTTCCAGAGGACCTAAATGGCAGTGAATTAAGTAGTGATGGCTTTGTGGTGGAGATGCTTTCCGAGCACACTTTAGTGGGAATGATGGAGGGTTATCTACTTACCGGCAGATATGGATTTTTCCACACCTATGAAGCCTTTGCCCATGTAATTGCATCGATGTTTAACCAGCATTGCAAATGGCTGGATGTGTGCCAAACCGTGCCCTGGAGAGCACCGATAGGGTCGTGGAACTGCCTGATTTCTTCCACCGTATGGCGCCAAGATCACAACGGATTTACCCACCAAGATCCAGGTTTTATCGACCTTGCAGGCAATAAGAAAGGTAGTGTTACCAGGGTTTACCTACCCGCTGATGCCAATTGTTTATTGGCGGTGGCAGAAGAGGCCCTGCAGGAAACAAATGTGGTAAATATAATTGTTTCTGATAAACAGAAACATTTGCAATACTTAAATTTAGAAGATGCTCGCCGCCATGTGTCAAGGGGTATGGGGATGTGGCCATGGGCATGTAACGATAATTGCAATGGCAGCATCGACCATCCCGATGTGGTGATGGCTTCCGCCGGTGATGTGCCAACCAAAGAAACCCTAGCGGCGATTGAAATCCTAAGAAGGGAATTACCGATGCTAAAAATTCGTTATATCAATGTAGTGAAATTATTTAGCCTCACCTTGCCAAGCGAACATCCCCACGGTATCAACAACCGCGATTTTGATGATTTATTTACCACTGATTGCCCTGTGATATTCAACTTCCATGGCTATCCATGGCTTATTCATCGCCTCACCTATAAGCGCCATAATCATGCAAATATTCATGTGCGTGGCTACAAAGAAAATGGCAATATCAACACCCCTTTGGAATTAGCAATTATCAATCAGATCGATCGCTTTAATTTGGTTATTGATGTAATTGATAGGGTTGAAATTTTAGGTTGCCGCGCCGCCCACCTAAAGCAAAGTATGCAAGATCAAATTCTACGTCAAAGGGCCTATGCCTATGAACACGGAATGGATGATCCATTAGTAAGTGATTGGCAGTGGACATCACCTTAATAGTTAATGCCGGCAGCAGTAGCCTTAAATTACAGTTATTCAACCAAGAAGCTGAATCTTTTTGGAAAAGCTCAATTAACTGGAGCCCCCAAACCCAAACTATTGGGGATTTGCAAAAGCTATTTGCAGAACAATTAACTAAAGAATTAGGAGCACCCATAGCAATAAACCAAATCGATGCCGTGGGGCATCGGATTGTTCACGGCGGCGATAATTTCAATGGAGCCGTTGTTATTGATGCCAGGGTAAAAACAGAACTGCTGCAATTAAGGCGCTTAGCGCCATTGCATAACGGCGCCGCCTTAAATGTAATTGAAGCCCTTGAACTCCTATTGCCTGGTGTGTGGCAAGCGGCGGCCTTCGACACCAGCTTTCATCGCAACTTACCCGTAGAAGCAAGCACCTATGCCCTACCGCTGGAATGGCGTGAACGTGGTTTGCATCGTTTTGGTTTCCATGGCCTCAGCCATGGCGCCATTGCCCGCCGTTTTCCAAAACATAAATTGATCAGTGCCCACCTGGGGGCGGGTTGTTCCTTGGCTGTAATTAAAAACGGCCACTGCATCGACACCACGATGGGCTACACCCCCCTCGATGGTTTGGTGATGGCTAGCCGCAGCGGCAGCGTAGACCCGGGAATCCTGCTGGAATTATTGGCGCAAGGTGTAACTGCAGCTGAATTAGAAGAGGGATTACAAAAACGCAGCGGACTGCTGGGGCTTTCAGGCCGCAGCGGCGATATGCAGGAATTACGTCAACTAGCAATGGCTGGTAATGCCGATGCCAATTTGGCAATTGCCGTGTTCCAACAGCAACTGCTCAAGGCAATTGGCGCTGGCTTTGCCCTATTGGGGGGCCTTGATGTGTTGGCACTAACAGGTGGCATCGGTGAACACGACCAGGTTCTGCGGCAGTGGTTAAGAGGGCGGCTACAGCTACTAGGAACAGCCCAGATAGCGATCATTAGCGCTAATGAGGAGTTGGAGATCTACCAACAGATCACTGCCTTGAGATAGCAGCCAAGCAAGCCCGCCTGGTGAGTGCCATTGAGGTGAGCGTTGGGCTTTGCCAACCGGATCTAGGCCAACAACTGCCATCGGTAACCAACAGGTTGCTGCAGGTGTGAAAACGATTCCAACGATCCAGCACTGATCGCTCAGGGTTATCGCCCATGGGTGCACCACCTAATTCATGGATGTAGTAGCCGGGTGGTGGCACCGCCTGGGAGCCGGCGGCACTAGCCGTTAGCCATGGTTCGATCAATGCCAAGCGGAACAAATCTTCGATGGGTTTGATCTCACCGCCCGCCGCCTGCACCACCGTTTGCATGCGGCTGAGCATCAAATTCACCAGGGTTTGTTCTGCCATGCCCCAAGCCATGGCGATATGGGCCACCGGTAAACCCCATGCATCACAACGGCCATGATCAAGGCAAACGCGGTTGCTGGGATTTGGCTGCACCTCCCCATGGCCAATCAAAAAACCAATTGCCGCCTTTGGATCACGGCGCAATAAAGCAGGTGGATCAAAGCGCTGCACGCCACACCACAGGCCATAGCCCTCGCCGGTATTGGGAATGAAAGCGCTTTCAGCCCCCGATAAACCTGTTCCCAAAGGCGCTGGCGCCTGGGCTGGCAAAGCAAAAAAACGGGCAACAGACACATGATCCATCAAGCCCAAACCGATCAGGCCATGGGGATCGATCAAACCGTTGCTGCAGCGATCATCCCGAGAAAGCAACAGCAAGCGCAGGCTTTCGATTGTGGAAGCGCAAAGCACAACCAGCTTTGCCTTGGCGCGATGCATGGCACCGCTGGTGGCATCAATAAACAACACCCCCTCAAGTTGATCTTGGCTTGGCGATAGCAACAGCTCGGCAACAACCGCACCACTGCGCAGGGTTACTAAACCGGTGGCCAGGGCAGCAGCAAGGGCACCACCCTGGGCGCTGTAGCGGGGCCAACACCCATCCCGTTTGGCTTGGTGGCGCGGAAAACCGCGGGACGCAATAAAGGGCAAACCCAATTGCTTGCAGGCGCTTTGCAAATGCAATTCCCCCGGTGTGAAGGCAGCTGGCGGGGCGAATTCACCATCGGGCAACAGTTCCAAACCATCGCGGCCACCCCATACCCCCAGCTGTTGCTCCAGGGCGCTGTAGTGGGGGCTTAGTTCGCTGTGGTTTAAGGGCCAGGCCTGGTTGAATTCATTATCGGAAAGCCGCAGGGTGATGCCACCCCAACTAAGGCTTTTACCGCCCACCTGGCGGCCACGGGTCCAAAGAAAAGGCTGATCAGCGGGGGTGGTGTATGGGTTTTGCTGTTCGTTTACATAGAGGTTGGGGTTGTTTTTCCAATAGCCAGGGTGCTGGCCTTGCAGCAAATGGTGGCCAGCACTGAGGTGTGCCACACGGCGCAGGCTATTTAACGGTTCTGCCCCAAGGGCATCGCCCACGGATTTATCAGCGCCGGCCTCCAGCACCAGCACACTTAAACCCTGTTGGGCCAGGGTTTGGGCGGCAACGGCACCGGTGGCACCACTACCCACCACAAGGGCGTCGTAGCAATGGTGGGGGTCAAATTTCATATCTACGGTGAGAACTGAGGGAAGGGGCCGGTAAACTCGCTCCCATCCAGCCTTCTAATAATGGTGTCTGCCCTGCGTCGCCTTGCCCTATGGGGCCTTGCGTTTGTGCTCAGCATTGGTTTAAGCGCCTGTGATGGCGCTAATGCCAAGGCAGCAGCCACGATCAGCCCTGAGGATATGGCCACCATCGGCCGCCAGGCCAAAGGTTTCCTAGCTGCTAAGGAGCGCCTGCCGGAGCTGGCAACTTTGGTGAATGAAAAGAATTGGGTGTTTACCCGTAATTTGATCCATGGCCCCATGCAAGAGGTGAGCCGTGAAATGAGCTACATCAACCAACGGCTACTGCCAGCAGATCGCGCCGAAGCAATCAAAAGAGCTAACGCATTGAAAGAATCATTAGCGGAATTAGACGAATCAGCACGCTTGCAAGATGGCAATAGCCTCAGCAAGAACTACATCCGTGTTGCCAGTGGTTTTGGCGCCTACGCCGAAGTAATCCCAAGCGCAGCGCTCAACTGAATTTAATTAATAAACAAAAAAAGGTTGCTGTTATTGGCGCTGGCTTCGTTGGCTGTTGCACAGCCTGGCTGCTAACAAAACAGGGCCATAATGTAACTTTGATATCTACTAATTCAAGTGGCAGTTCTGCAGCCTTAGGGCTTTTGATGGCCGATGTATTTCAGCGCAGCAGCGGCCGCAGCTGGAGGCTTAGGCAACAATCAATGCAGCTATTTGGCGAGTGGCAACAACATTTGCAAGGCGCCGGCCATCAAGCAAAAATCAATCGCGGCCTATGGCTATTAACAAATAACAGCAATCAATGGCAGAAATATCAAATGCTGGCCGAAGAGCGCAGCAAGCAGGGCATTGGCATGGAGATATTCAATGCAGCTGCCCTCAAGGAGCAGGTGGAATTAGGTGTGCTGCCACCCCTATCAGAGGGGCTGATTGGAGGGATCTGGAGCAGTAGAGATGGCCAATTAGATCCAACTGAATGGATGAAAGAATTACTACTAGATGGCCAAAATAAAGGCTTGAAATATATTAATAGCAAAGTTAGCCAGTTAACTCAAATTGATGGGAGCTGGCAACTTAGCTTGGAGGCAAACAACAAAGATAATGAAATATATGATTGGCTAATGGTTTGCGCAGGGCTTGAAAGCATTGCGTTATTAGCGCCGCTGGGTTTAAGTAATACAAATAATCTTGCGATGCAACCGGTGTTGGGCCAGGCGCTTGAATTAAAACTTCCGGCTGGAATAAATTTACAGCAAAGCATCAATTGGGATGGCATTAATTTGGTACCACGGCCGGATAATCATCTTTGGCTTGGTGCCACCCTAGAGCCGGGCTTAAATCAAAATCAAGCAGGATCTATCGATGCATTAAAAGATATGCAGCAGCTGAATGGGGCTGCTCCAGAATGGCTAAATCAAGCAAAAGTAATACGCCATTGGCAAGGGGTTAGGGCCCAACCTTTAGCGCAACCAGCGCCGGTGCTTGAACAATTACTGCCGGGTTTATGCCTAATGGCAGGCCACTACCGCAATGGAATTTTGCTTGGCCCCGCTAGTGCAATGTGGGCGGCCACAATCATTAATGAAGACAGCAAGGATAACTAATTGCTTTCCTTGCAACTTCAGCCATTTAAAGTTAACTTCTCCCCACTAACTTTTGGCGCAGCTTTTTGATTTGATCACGCAAACTAGCTGCTGCTTCGAAATCAAGTTTTGCAGCTGCTGTTTTCATTTTTTCCTCTAATTGTGTAATCAACTCAGGTAATGCTTCCAAAGGCACTCCATTGTGTTGGGCAACTTCAACCGCCTCTGTAAGTTGATCATCATTTAATTTGCGCGACATCTCAAGAAAAGCAAGGATTGGATTATTACCAATCGATCTTTTGCCCGCTGCCGTTGGCGTTATACCATGTTTAAGGTTGTATGCATGTTGAACAGCCCGCCGTTGTTCAGTAACAGTAATTGCCTTAGCCATCGAATCAGTGAGATTATCTGCATATAGCAGTGCCTTGCCATCCACATGGCGAGCTGCCCTACCAATGGTTTGAATTAATGAGCGCTCAGCCCGCAAAAAGCCTTCCTTATCAGCATCTAATATGGCCACTAAAGAAACTTCAGGCAGGTCTAAACCCTCCCTCAATAAGTTCACACCCACCAACACATCATATTCACCATTACGCAAATCTTGAATGATTTCAATCCGTTCAATCGAATGGATTTCAGAATGCAAATAACGCACTTTTACCTGGTTTTCAGCTAAATAATCTGTTAAATCTTCTGCCATTCGTTTCGTTAGGGTTGTTATTAGTACCCTTTCCTTGCGATCAGCGCGCACACGTATTTCACCTAATAAATCATCCACCTGGCCGCCGGTTGGCCTCACTTCAACAATCGGATCAAGCACACCCGTGGGGCGGATTACCTGTTCTGCCACATTGCCGTTAGAAATCTCTAATTCCCAATTGCCTGGCGTTGCACTAACAAATATTGTTTGCTGCGCTTTTTGCCAAAATTCCTCTGCTTTTAAGGGGCGATTATCAGCGGCACTAGGTAAACGAAAGCCATGGTCTATCAATACCTGTTTGCGGGCCCTATCACCGTTATACATGGCATGTAATTGCGAGCAGGTAACATGGCTTTCATCCACAACTAAAAGCCAATCCTTAGGGAAGTAATCAATCAAACATTCAGGTGGTGTACCGGCCTGCCTACCAGCTAGATGCCGAGCATAATTTTCCACACCATTGCAATAACCCACCTGTTGCAGCATTTCAAGGTCGTAGGTGGTGCGTTGTTCAAGCCGCTGCGCTTCTAGTAATTTGCCCTGGCCTTGCAATTCATCTAAACGCATGCGCAACTCAGCGCGAATTTCAGCAATCGCACCATCTAAACGATCTTTTGGTGTTACAAAGTGTTTGGCTGGATAGATATTAATTGCTTCTAAACTTTGTAGAATCTCACCAGTTGTTGGATCCACATAACGGATCGCTTCCACCTCATCGCCAAATAGTTCAATCCGCACCAAACGATCTTCATAGGCAGGGCCAATTTCCAACACATCACCCTTAACGCGAAAGCGACCGCGGGCAATTTCAGTGTCGTTACGGGTGTATTGATTATTAACCAATTCCCGCAATGAAGAACGTAGATTTAAATTATCTCCCACCTTAAATGGAACCGCAGCTTTTAAATATTCAGAGGGAATGCCCAAACCATATATACAACTAATTGATGCCACTACTATCACATCGCGCCGCTCAAATAACGAACGCGTTGCCGAGTGGCGCAACATATCAATCTCTTCATTTATTGATGCTGTTTTTGCAATATATGTATCAGAAACAGGCACATACGCCTCAGGCTGATAATAATCATAGTAAGAAATAAAATATTCAACTGCATTTTGCGGGAAAAACTCCCGCAATTCATTACATAGCTGTGCCGCAAGGGTTTTGTTATGGGCTAACACCAAAGCCGGCCGGCCGGTGCGCTGGATCACATTGGCAATTGAAAAAGTTTTGCCGGTGCCAGTGGCACCAAGCAATGTTTGATATCGCTCGCCATCATCCATGCCCTTAACCAAGGTTTCAATGGCAGTGGGCTGATCGCCATTGGGGCTATAGGGAGCTTGTAGGCGGAAATCCACCGGGGCCAATCAGATGGCACCAAATACTAAAGACAAAACAACCATGCTGATGATGCTGTAAGCCAAAGAACCAAGAATTGCGCTAAATACACCATTTTTCAGGCGGAAACCATCCACAAAACCAGCTGCTAAACCAAATAGAATTGCCGTAATAAGCCAATTAAACAACAAACTGATCGGTTGAATTAAACCACCTAAGCTTGTTACAGCCCATGGCAATAAAAATAATGCTTTTAATGGCAAAGTTAACAAACTACCCAATAAACCAATGGCGCCAGCTGATAGCAGCGCAGCGCCAAAGCCTTCGAATTCCACCCCAAGGGGCAAACTGGCAATTAAAAGCAGCACTAATGCGCGAATCGGCCACTGCAACAACCAGTCAAAGCCAGTCACCTGTTAGCTCAGCGTTGATGTGTAAGTGAAACCCTAGCCACGAGCGCCTCCCGTAAACCACGCACCACCGCCAGCATGGCAATTTCATCGCTCAGGCGATTAACTGCCGATCCCACACCAACGCCTGCGGCACCAGCGGCCTGGGCCATGGGCAAGGTTGTGGCTGATAAGCCAGATGCACAAAGCACTGGCACCTGCACCGCCCGGCTGATGCAATGGGCTGCAGCCAGGGTGGGTGCTGCTTTTTCAATTAAGCCTTGGATGCCAGCGCTATATGGCCGAGCACTGGTGCCACCTTCTGTTTGGATTAGGTCAGCTCCTGCCGCCACCAACTCAATGGCCAACTGCTCCTGTTGATCAAGGGCCATGGTGTGGGGCACCGTTACCGAAAGGCTGAGCTGGGGTAGCAAAGCCTTTGTGCGCCTGGTGAGTTCAAGCACTTCAGCGCCGCTGAATACACGGCCCTGGGCATAGAAGCTGTCGTAGTTGCCGATTTCCAGCAGCGTTGCCCCCGCTGCTACCGCCGCAGGGAATAGTTCAGGATCCACCGCCGAAACACAGATTGGTAAGCCTGATTCGGCTGCAGCCAGCTGAACGATGGCTGGATCACAGGCCACATCAATTAAATCCGCCCCACCTGCAGCCGCCGCCCTAGCCACCATTGCCACAGAAGCTGGATCAAAATTGGCGAGGCCAGCTATCACTTTGAGCAGGCGTTGCTCGTTTAGGGCAGCTTTAAGCAAGTTAGGAAGCAACATGCAGGTGTTAGATGCAGATCATTAATTCTCCCACGCAAGCTATGGCACCCCGCTGGAGTGCCGATCATTTGCGGCTGCATCAACAGCTATTACGGCAGCCGCTGCTGCTACCCCAAGGGGCGCGGCTGCTGCTGGCCGTGTCCGGCGGCCAGGATTCAATGGCACTAGCAGGCTTGCTGCTGGATCTAAAACGGCTGCACCACTGGTGTTTACATATTTGGCATGGCAACCACCGCTGGCGGCAGGAAGCAAATCAACAGGCAGAACAACTATTGCAATGGGCAGAAAGCCAAGAAATAGAAAGCCATTGCGATAGTTGGCAAACACCGATTCACACTGAAGCCGCCGCCCGTGAATGGCGCTACAGCTGCCTTGAAAAACAAGCCAAGGCATTGGCTTGCAGCCATGTGCTCACAGCCCACACCGCCACCGACCGCAGCGAAACCGTGCTGTTGCATCTGGCCCGGGGCAGCCACCGCAAAGGCTTAGCAAGCCTTAGTAGCGCAAGAACTCTGGTTGAAAATATAACTTTGGTAAGGCCCTTACTCTGCTTTTCTAGATCGGACACCAGCCGCATCTGCGCAGAATTAGGGCTGCCAATCTGGCTAGATCCAAGCAACACAGATCCGCGCTTTAGCCGTAATCGCATCCGCACTGAAGTATTACCGGTGCTAGAGCAACTACATCCAGGTGCCAGCAGGCGGATCGCTGCAATGGCAGAACGATTTGAGGCAGAAGAAGAAAGCCAGCAGCAATTACTAGATCTTGCCCTACAAACTTTACTTGGGGCGGATCAAAAACTGAAGCGAAGAGAACTTATGGCCATCGGCCAGGTAAATCGCGAACTACTTTTGTTGAACTGGTTGCAACGCCAGGGGGTTGAACCCCTTGGCGTTGAGCAGTTAAATCAGCTTTGGCCGCAACTTGAAATCAGCCGTGGTGCCAATCAAATGGAATTGGCAAAACAGCAAATTCTGAGTTGGAACAAACACTATCTATGGCTTATCAACCCACCGTTGCGCTGGGGCGACGGCGGCGCTGGCGATTATCTTCCTCAGTTTGAGCAACTACCTGAGCTTCAGGCTTAGCTTGCTGGGGACGATCCCGTTCCTCCCTTGCCGCCCGAGTTACGGGGGTGCGATCTTCTACAGGATTTTTAGATTTATAAGCAGGGGTACCAGCTGGGGCTGGCTGCACCAAACAAATAATCATTGGCTCCACCTGCAATTCACGCCTCATGCGCCGCTGTAAACCAACCTCGATTTCCCGTTGCACACCCACCCAATCCACATCGGGGGCATTACCACCGGTGTTGCGTGATAACTGATTCCAACGGTTTTCCAATACCCAGCCCACTTCCCGCTCAGCCCACATCGACATCTTGCGGGGATCAGCAGTGGTAACCACACCGCGAAGGTTCACCCGTGGTGGAGCCACCATCAAACCTTCAGTGCTGATGGCAACAAGAAGGGTGATCACACCATCACCTGCTAATTGCTGGCGTTCTTTTAAAACGCGCGCATCAACAATACCGTTGCGGGAATTATCAAGCAATTCGATACCAGCCTTCACTGGATCACCCTTACGAATTGAATCTGGGGTGAGCTCAACCACATCACCGTTATCGATGATTAATATATTTTCCTCTGGCACACCCATAGATTGAGCGGTGCGGGAATGGCACATCAACATGCGATGTTCACCATGCACAGGCACAAAGAAGCGGGGCCTTGTTAGGGCAAGCATCAACTTTTGATCCTCTTGGCTGCCGTGACCTGAAACGTGAATACCTTCGCCTTTGCCATAAACCACCTTGGCACCGAGCATCATCAAGCGATCGATCGTGTTAACAACAGAGATCGTGTTACCTGGAATTGGGCTGGCTGAAAAGATGATTTTATCGGTGGATTTAACCTGCACCTGGGGGTGCTCACAACGGGAGATGCGGCTGAGGGCAGCGAGGGTTTCACCTTGGCTACCTGTCATCAATAAAAGGGTTTCACGATCGGGCAGATCGCGTATTTGCTTAATTGGCACAAATAGATCATCTGGGCAGCGGATATAACCCAATTCCCGGGCCTTAGCAATCACGTTGAGCATCGAACGGCCAAGCAAACTAACCTTGCGGCCATGCTTAAGCGCCAGCTCAAGAATCATCGATACCCGATGCACTGAACTAGCAAATGTTGTGATCAACACGCGGCCTTCTGCACTGCCCACATGGCGATCGAGATTGGGGAATACGGCCCGCTCAGAAGGGGTAAAACCAGGCAGTTCAGCATTGGTGGAATCACTAAACATGCAGAGCACACCCTGCTCGCCGTATTGGGCCATGCGCTGAATATCGAAATACTCACCATCCACAGGGGTGTGATCAAATTTGAAATCGCCCGTGAATACAACAACACCCACTGGGGTTGTGATCGCCAATGAAAAACTATCGGCAATTGAGTGGGTGTTGCGGATGAATTCAACCTTAAAATGTTGACCAACTTTCACCACATCCCGTGGTGCAACTGTTTGCAGTGTGGTGCGATCTGCCACACCGGCTTCTGCCATCTTGCCCTCGAGCAGCGAAAGGGCTAAGCGGGGCCCATAAATAATAGGAATATTAAAATGCTTGAGGTGATGGGATATGCCGCCGATGTGATCTTCGTGGCCGTGGGTAACAATCATGCCACGGATACGTTTTTGATTTTCTCTTAAATAACTTGTATCTGGCATCACCACATTAACGCCATGCATGCCATCGCTTGGAAAGGCGAGGCCCGCATCCACCATCATCAAATCATCGCCGTATTCAAATACGCAGGTGTTTTTACCAATCTCATGCAATCCACCTAAGGGAATCACCCGTAGGGCGGGGGTTTTGGTTGCAGATGTTGCGGAAGTAGCCATAGAAACCTTTTAAAAAATTAGTTGGTTGAAAAGATAATGAGCAGCTGCCCATCGCCTTGAGGTCAGGTAGGACGCAGGGCGGCAAGTAAAACAGCTAAGGATTCCCGCACGGCATTAGAGGCGGGTAGCAATGGCAATCGGGCGGAGCCAACTGGCCAGCCCTCCAGCTCTAGGGCCGCTTTAAGAGGAATTGGATTACTGCTGCAAAACAAACCTTTCATCAATGGTAATAGACGCTCATGGATGGCGAGGGCCTTTTGCACTTCCCCGGCAAGAAACGCTTGGATCATCTGTTGCAATTCCTCGCCCACCAAGTGGCTTGCCACACTCACAACACCAACGGCTCCGAGGGCCAACATGGGCAAAGTTAATGAGTCGTCGCCGCTGTAAATAGCCAACCGATCTCCGCAAACAGCCCGCAGCTGGCTCACCTCATCAACACTGCCACTGGCTGCTTTGTAGGCAACCACATTGGAATAACGCAGCAAACGAGCCGTTGTTTCAGGCGCCAGGCTGGCACCTGTTCTGCCGGGAATGTTGTAGAGCATCAAAGGCAAATCAGCTGCCGCTTCCGCCACCGCGGCGAAATGGGCTTCCATACCCTCCTGGGGTGGCTTGTTGTAATAAGGCACCACCACAAGGGCACCATCGGCGCCAAGGGCTGCGGCCTGCCGGGTTGCTTCCACCGCTTCGGCGGTGCAATTACTGCCTGTGCCGGCTAAAACCTTGGCCTTTCCAGCAACCGCCAAGTGCACTGCCTGCAACAGGGCATGTTGTTCATCCCAGGAAAGGGTGGGTGATTCACCAGTGGTGCCACACACCACCAGGGCGTCGGAACCATGCTCCACCAGGTGATGGGCCAAGCGGCCAGCCAAACCGAGGTCAACGGCCCCATCAGCATCGAATGGGGTAACCATCGCCGTTACCAAACGACCAAATACAGCACTACTCATCGCCCTATCCCCTGCAGTAATTCAGCGATCTGAATGGCATTCAAAGCCGCTCCCTTACGGATTTGATCACCACAAAGCCATAGTTCAAGGGCATTTGGATTGCTTAAATCCTGGCGAATACGACCCACCGCCACAGCATCGCGACCGGTTACATCACTGGGCATTGGGAAGCGGTTAGCGGCAAAATCTTCGATCAATTCCAACCCTGGCGCTGCCGCCAATAGCTCCCGCGCTTCCTGCACCGGAAAGGGTTGTTCAAATTCCAAATTCACCGCCTCCGAATGGGCCCGCAATACCGGCACCCGCACGCAGGTGGCACTTAAACAAAGATTGCTTAGGCCCATTATTTTGCGGGTTTCGTTAAGCATTTTCAACTCCTCTTCGCAATAGCCATTGGCCTGCAGAGCGGAATTATGCAAAAACAAATTGAAGGCCAAGGAATAGGGCAAAACCTCACTTACCGGTTCGCCGCCAGCTAGCACCGTGCTGCTCAATTCCCGCAACTCTTCCATGGCCCTCGCGCCTGCACCACTGGCGGATTGGTAGGTGCTCACTATCACCCTTTTCAAAGGCCGCCGCGCTGCTAAGGGGGCTAACACCAAACTGAGCAGGATCGTGGTGCAATTTGGATTGGCGATTATTCCCTTGTGCTGCAGGGCCGCCTGCGGATTAACTTCCGGCACCACCAAAGGCACCTCTGGATCAAGCCGAAAGGCGCTTGAGTTATCGATAACTACAGCCCCCTGCTCCACCGCCAATGGCGCCCACTGGCGCGACACCGAACCCCCAGCTGATGCCAGCAACAGATCAACCCCTTGCAAAGCTGCTGCACTAACGGGCTGCACCTCTAGGTTTTGCCCCTGCCATGGCAACAAAGCTCCGGCTGAGCGGGGGGAGGCCAGCAGCCTTAATTCCTTAATTGGAAAGGCGCGTTCCTTCAATAAAGCAAGCAGCTCTTGGCCCACAGCTCCGGTGGCTCCAAGGATGGCAACTGTTTGCGGATTTGCCGCGGCTACGGGAGTCAACGGTGGTGGATGAAATCAAGCGAAACCTGAGAAGAAACAATAGGCGCTTGGGGGGTGTGCACCGGCCTGTTTCTAGGATCACGGGCTTGGTTCCATTTGGCCCACCCATGAGCAGCACCCTTAAGGTCAGCACTTCTCCCCTCCCCGGCAGTCGTTTAGCCCTTGAGGTGGGGGTACCAGGCAGCCGCTGCCAAGCCTCCTACGAAGCTGCCCTGCTGAAATTAGGTCGCACGGTGAAGTTGGCTGGCTTCCGCCAGGGCAAGGTGCCGCGCTCGGTGCTGTTGCAACAAATTGGCCCACTGCGGGTGAAGGCCACCGCCCTTGAAGAATTGGTTGATGCGGTGCTGCGCGATGCCCTAAGCCAAGAAAACCTAGAAGCCCTGGGCCAACCGGAATTAAGCGGTGGCTTCGACACGCTTTTGGAGCAATTTGAGCCCGGTAAGGAGCTGCTGCTGAAGCTCGAGATGGATGTGCCACCCACTCCAAAGTTAAAAACCACAAAAGGGCTTAAGGCAGAGGCCCAGGAGGTGCTCTACAACCCTGAGCGCATCGATGAATTGCTAGAGCAATCCCGCAAGCAACTGGCCACCTTGGTGCCGATTAGTGATCGGGCTGCCGCCATGGGTGATGTGGCAGTGGTGAGTTTCAGTGGCAGCTTTAGCGATACCAATGAACCGATCAGTGGTGGCAGCGCCGAAAGCCTTGAGGTGGAATTGGAGGAGGGTCGAATGATTCCCGGATTTGTAGAAGGGATTGTGGGGCTAAAACTCGGCGCTGAAACCGAGGTGAACTGTGAATTCCCCAGCGACTATCAAGATGAAACCTGCCGCGGCCGCGCTGCAAAGTTCAAAATCAGCCTCAACGACCTCAAGGCCAAGGAACTTCCCACGCTTGATGATGCCTTTGCTCAACAGGCAAGCGATAAGGAAACCCTGGAGGAGCTGCGGGCCGAATTGGAAACCCGCCTAAAAGCAGATGCCGAAAAACGCCAAAAACAAAACCGCGAGCAGGCCTTACTCAAGGCTTTAGTGGCGGAACTTGAAGTTGAAATACCAGAGAGTTTGGTTAAAGAGGAGATAAACGCGATGTTGCAGGAAACCGCTGCTGAGATGGCCCAACAGGGGCTGGATATCAAAAAGCTATTTACCCCTGAGGTGGTGCGCAATTTGGCGAGTAAATCTCGGCCAGAAGCCACCGAACGCCTGCAAAGCAGCCTTGCCCTGCAAGCCCTTGCCAAGGCGGAGGCCATCAGTGTGGATGCGGCGGTATTGGAAGCAAAAATGAAGGAGGTGATCCGTGGTTTAAGCGACACCAACCGGATCGATCAAAACCGCTTGCGGGCTGCGGTGTCGGAAGACCTACTCAAGGAAGCGGTTTTTGCTTGGCTGGAAGCCAATGCCAGCATCACCATTGTTGGTGCTGAAAAGCCCGCTGAAAGCCCTAAATCAAAAGCCAAGCCCAAGGCAAAGGCTAAAGCCATAGATTGAATGGAATCCAGCAGCGGCCCGTGCTCAACGCTTTAAGCCACCATCCGGTTCATAGCCATTGGCAAAACACCCTGGTTCCCACCGTGGTGGAGCAATCCGGGCGAGGTGAGCGGGCCTTTGATATCTATTCAAGGCTCCTGCGGGAAAGGATCATCTTCCTCGGCACACCGATTAATGATGCGGTGGCTGATGCAATCGTTGCCCAGCTGCTTTTCCTGGAAGCGGAAGACCCTGAGAAAGATATTCAGATCTATTTGAATTCCCCCGGCGGCTCCGTTACGGCTGGCCTCGCCATCTACGACACCATGCAGCAGGTGAGCCCAGATGTGGTAACGATCTGTTACGGCCTTGCCGCCAGCATGGGTGCCTTTCTGCTTTGCGGCGGCCGCAAAGGCAAGCGCTTAGCCCTGCCCAATGCCCGGATAATGATCCACCAACCCCTTGGTGGCGCCCAGGGACAGGCCGTTGATATTGAAATCCAAGCCAAAGAAATTCTGTTTCTCAAAGAAACGCTCAATGGCTTAATGGCCGAACACACGGGCCAACCAATCGAAAAAGTTGCCGAGGATACAGACAGGGACTACTTTCTTTCACCCCATGAGGCTGTGGAATATGGCCTTATCGACAAAGTAGTAGTTGATTGACGATTGACGCGAGCCCTTTTGGGGTTGATCCTGTTTTCTAGGAAGGTAACCAGCAACAGGCGATGGCCAAATTCGATGCCCACCTGAAGTGCTCGTTCTGCGGTAAATCGCAGGAGCAAGTGCGCAAGTTGATTGCCGGGCCCGGCGTTTATATCTGCGACGAATGCATCGACCTATGCAACGAAATCCTTGATGAGGAGCTGGTGGAAGCCCAAGGAGGTAGCCGCCATGCCCACCAGGAGAACAGTCGTAAAACGGTTCCAAGCAAAAAAGCAACTAAACCTGTTCCCACCCTTGCCAGCATCCCGAAACCACGGGAGATAAAAAGTTTCCTTGATCGCCAGGTGGTGGGCCAAGAGGAAGCAAAAAAAGTGCTTTCCGTTGCTGTTTATAACCACTACAAACGCTTGGCCTGGCAGGGGGATGGCAGTGGTGAACGGGAGGAGAGTGCCACCCGTTTAAGCAAATCAAACATCCTTTTAATCGGTCCCACGGGCTGCGGTAAAACCCTGCTCGCCCAAACCCTAGCTGAATTGCTTGAGGTGCCTTTTGCCGTGGCTGATGCCACCACCCTCACGGAAGCCGGCTATGTGGGAGAGGATGTGGAAAATATCCTGCTGCGCTTACTGCAAAAGGCGGATTTAGATGTGGAACAAGCCCAAAGGGGCATTATTTATATTGATGAGATCGATAAAATTGCCCGTAAAAGTGAAAATCCATCGATCACCCGCGATGTATCCGGTGAAGGTGTTCAGCAAGCACTACTAAAAATGCTTGAGGGCACAGTGGCGAATGTGCCACCCCAAGGCGGCCGCAAACATCCCTATCAAGACTGCATTCAAATAGATACCAGCCAGATCCTATTCATCTGCGGCGGGGCATTTGTTGGCCTCGAGGATGTGATCCAAAGGCGTTTGGGCCGCAATGCGATCGGATTTGTGCAAACCGACAACAGGGGCCGCAATCGCAATAAGGAATTGGATGCCGCCAAGGTATTGCGCCACCTGGAACCCGATGATCTTGTGAAATATGGCCTAATCCCTGAATTCATTGGTCGCATGCCGGTTAGCGCCGTGCTCGAACCACTAGATGAGGATGCCCTAGAGGCAATTCTCACCGAACCGCGCGATGCCCTAGTGAAGCAATTTCAAACCCTGCTTTCTATGGATAGTGTGCGTTTGGAATTTGAACCAGGGGCGATTAGGGCAATTGCGATTGAAGCCAACCGCAGAAAAACTGGCGCCCGGGCCCTGCGCGGAATTGTGGAAGAGCTGATGCTTGATTTGATGTACGACCTACCTGGCCGGGATGATGTACCCAAATTTGTTATTACCCAAGAATTAGTGGAAGAACGCCATGGTGCCAAGGTTCTAGCCCATCCCACCAGCCTGGATCAACAGGAAACGGCCTGAGCCAATGGCCGCGGCCGATCACCTAGAGGTACCTAGGGGCCATGGTTTATTTATGCACCATGGCATCGATCTTGGCGATGGAACCGTGGTGCATTATCTAGAGGGAAAACAAATTCTGCGCAGCAGCGTAGAAGAATTCAGCCTAGGTGAACCGCTAAAAATAGTGCCCCATGCTGATGCTGATCCCGTTGGTGTAACCCTGCGGCGAGCGATGGGACGCTTGGGGGAAGAACGCTACAACCTGTTATTAAATAACTGCGAACACTTTGCAGTTTGGTGTAAAACCGGTTGCCACCGCAGCAGCCAAGTGGAAAAGGCCTTGGGTTACGGTCAAATGTTATTAGAACAGGGCCTAAATATCAATCAAGAACTAAATATTAGCCATGGCCTAAAAGAACTTAAAAATGGCCTAAAAAAATTGGAACAAAAGCGCCAACAACTCAGTGAACAAACCTTTGCAGATCAATTGCAGGCGGTGGAAACCCTAAAAAGCCAGCTCCAAGATTTACTGAGGGGAAAACCCCAAGCCTGAGTAGCCTCTAGCCATGGCTTACGAACCGCTGCACCATAAATACAGGCCCCAGCGGTTTGATCAGCTAGTGGGCCAGGAGGCAATTGCAGCCACCCTTAGCAATGCATTACGCACTGGTCGCATTGCACCGGCCTACTTATTTAGCGGCCCGAGGGGAACGGGCAAAACCTCCAGCGCTCGCATTCTGGCTCGATCGCTTAATTGCATTGCCAGTGATGGCCCCACGCCAGAACCCTGCGGTAGCTGCGAATTGTGCCGCTCGATCGCAGCCGGCAGCGCCCTTGATGTGATCGAAATAGATGCCGCATCTAATACAGGCGTAGACAACATCCGCGATTTAATCGAACGCTCCCGCTTTGCACCGGTGCAGGCGCGCTGGAAGGTTTATGTGGTGGATGAATGCCACATGCTTTCAACGGCAGCTTTTAATGCCCTACTAAAAACCCTGGAGGAACCACCACCAAGGGTGGTGTTTGTGCTCGCCACCACTGATCCCCAACGGGTGTTACCAACGATCTTGAGCCGCTGCCAGCGGTTTGATTTTCGCCGTATTCCCTTGGGGTCGATGGAAAGTCATTTGGCTTGGATTGCCAAAGAAGAACAAATCCAAATCAATGCAGCAGCCTTGCACCTAGTGGCCCAATTGGCCCAAGGGGGCCTAAGGGATGCGGAAAGCCTGCTGGATCAACTCAGTTTGCTGCCGCCGCCGGTGGAACCAGAGGCGGTTTGGGAACTACTTGGGGCGGTGCCAGAACAGGAATTATTGAGCCTGGCGAGGGCATTGGTTGCAACTGATCCCGTTGGCCTATTGGAAAATTGCCGCGGCCTTCTGGATCGCGGTAGGGAAGCCACCGCAGTGCTTCAGGGTATTGCGGGTTTATTGCGGGATTTAGTGCTGGCTTTAGCTGCACCGGAGCAACCGGAATTAAGCAGCTTTTCTCCAGCTAATAGGGCTGAATTACCGGAGTTAGCAAACCAAGCTGGCCTGCAAAAATTACTGGCTTGGCAACAGGGTTTAAAAGGTAGTGAGGCCCAACTACGCCAGAGCGCCCAACCGCGTTTATGGCTTGAGGTTTTAATGCTGGGATTACTGGCGGAACAGAGCACTATCAGCGCGCCAACAGCAGTTTCAACACCAACTACAACCACCACTCCAGCGCAAACTTCTACTCATAGTCAAATTCCAGCTGCAATTCCAAATCCCCCAACTACAGCTACAGCTTCGCCAGTAGAAAATCAAAACGGACCCGATTTAACAGCCATTTGGCAACAGATCTTGGCAAGTTTGGAATTACCTTCTACCCGCATGTTGCTATCACAACAGGGCGAACTAGTGCGGCTTGATAAATCAAAAGCTGTGGTGCGAGTAGCGCCAAATTGGCTGGCGATGGTGCAAAGCCGCCTGCCCCTATTGGAGCAAGCCACTGAGCGGGCCCTGGGCTCGCCGCGGCAGCTAATGCTGGAAACAGGTAGTGCCCAAACTCATGCACCTATTGAAGTAGCTGCACCGCTAACACCAGTTAAAATTATTCAAAACAATCCAGTTATTGAAACCAAGCCAGTTATTGAGAGCAAAGCAGCTGTTGAAAGCAAACAAGAATTTCAACAAGAAACAAAACAACCAAGCCCAAGTAATGGCATTGAAGTGGAAGCTAAACGCTTAGCTGAATTTTTTAACGGCGAGGTTATAGCGGCCAATAATGAGATAGAAAATTAGCAGATGCCGGAGCGCCAAAGAATTGCCAAGGAACAAAAATCATAGATAATATCAATACTGATGCCAGGGTAATAATCGGGAAAATATTTTGCTTTAGCCTACGAACAACAGCAAAAGGAATAACAATAAATCCAATCAGTATCAAGTACGTGAGAATGGCAGCTCCATCAACTGGAGCTTGAGTAGCATTAGTATAAGAACCACGATCCAACCAAATAAACAAGCAAGCAAATCGATAAAGTGCAGCGGAGCAAAGCACGATAAAAGCAGAGTAGCCATAATCCACGTGTTGGGCAAAGTTACCAGCGATAGCACTTCTTATTGAAGCAATTAAACAACCAGCAATGATAATTGGCAAAGCCGCATAAGTAACCTGGTTAAAAGGTGTTCTTAAAACATATATAGAACTTAAGATGCCAGAGGCAACCATCACAGGTAATACGAGAAAAGCAGTAAACGATCCGATCAACCTATGAAGTTTAACCGTATCAACCGATCGACGCTTTCTCAACATTACGATCCACTGATATGTAATCAATCCAGCCAATAAAAGGGCACTTGATGCGTGCAAAGTTATCATATGCTCACTATTAATTGCAAAGCCCATGGGATAAACCATACGGGATGGCACGTAATAATTGCCTACACCCCAAGTACTTGTAAAAAACCATTCTTTAATTGAGGGTATGAAAATTGTATTTGCATACCCAGCAAAACCCATGAAAACCAATAATATTGGCTGAATATTGGTGTTTTCATGATTACCCGCCTGCCTCATTGCCACAAGGGCTAAAGGCATAATTACAAAGCCAGCAAAACCCACCCAATGCCATGGGCTTAAAGTTGGAGTAACCAGAAGCATCCAAATATCTAAAACAACTAACCCCACATAAAGATAAAGGGCTGAACGCCAGCTTAGCCATCTCGCAGGGGCGGGCACATTGTCCATTAAATGAAAAATTAACTTGCATTAATTTAGCAAAAAGTAAACGCCCTAAAACGCACCTTGTAATAAAAATTACGAGGTCAAAATTATTTAGGCTCACTCCGAAAGCGATTATTATCCTGCTGCAAATCAAAAAAAGTAATTTGATACGGGCGGCCTGGAATTATCTTTAAGCTTAATTTACCTAGAAAAAAACCAGGCCTAACAACAACCAACTCATCCAAAAATAATCTCACCCACCAAGGATTAGCTGAATTATTGTAATTAATTCTAAACACCTGCAGATTCCCATCCCTTGACGAAGCCCCAATGGATGAATAAAAAGGATATTTTGCTGATGCTTTTCCTTGATTAACAAATATATTTACACCCCGGTCATTAATCGGATCAAATCTCTTGCCCTGCCAGGGTGATCCCGAAAGGCTAGGAACATAGCCTGCGTAAAATCCTTTTGGCGCTAAATGAGGCAAACCTCCAGTCAAATATTTTTTCTGCTGAGGAGAGCTCTGCACCTGCCAAGTGCGGAATTCGCCCAATAAAAGCAATCCAAAAATTATGACACCTAGAGCAGCTGAACTCATTAAAAGCAAACGTTTGAATAGCATTGAATCAAGCCTCTAAAGTTAAAGGTATATTAGGATGAATCTTTTGGAATAGGGCATAAAATCCAATTAAAATTAACAATATCCCAATGGGATAGTTACATAATTTTTCCATCCCACCATCACCAAGGCCAAGGCTCAGAAAAGGAAGATTACCATAAAAACCTATGGTGTATAGAATATTAAACAATAAAAATAAAATTCCAAATCCTAGTATAAAAAATCCAAGCCTTCTATTTAAACGCTGCTTTGCTAGACTAATTCCCATCAGAATAAATGCAAAAGATGCTCCATAAGCATTTAAATATGCGCCCACAATATGCCTAGCAATTTGCATATTCTCGGGATTTAGACCCACCATTGCAACACCAATGCCACTAGTGATAAACAATGAGGTTGCCATAAAGCCAAGTGCTCCTGGCATTAAGCGAGCACGAAGCAGAATTGCTCCTATGCCTATAGTAATTCCAGACAACACGAAACTTGAATTCATCCAATGGTGCTCTGGTGAGCACACATAACGTGCAGCATGTTGAATATTGCCGAGCAAGATGCCACAACTTGTAGCACCAAGATCACTAATAAAATTTATGCTTGGGCTATAGGGTTTTGGCCACGTACTTGCAATCCACCACTGCATCAAGAAGCTTTGAATGGAAACTATCCAGACGATTGCTCCAAGTTTCAAGGCAACCCCATTGCCTACAAGCCCACATGTGCGGTTTTTGCCCATACCAATCTTTTTGGTTTAAAAGCCATCTTTAAACTAACCCAAGGGATCACTAAAAACCAATGCATAAGATATGTGTTGGCAATTAATAAAGTTAATCCTGAGCTGGAAGGTAGGGCCGGGCCTTCGCTAAAGCGGCTGCCGGCACGTTTAATCGCAAGGGCGCTGAAACCTACCGTTGATATTGATAAAGGCCAGAGCAGTGGAAACTCACGCCAGGCTAATGCAGCAAATAAATCACCATAAATTGCCACTGGTAATGCATATTGGAGAAGGAAAAACACTAATAAATCAAGCCTTTGTTTAATGCTCAGCTTGTTTGATATCAGAGCAGGCCAGTAATCAAGGTAACGCTGCAAACCACCCTCAGCCCAGCGCTGCCTTTGGCGCAACAGGGCACCCCAACGGGTAACTGGTTCCTCTTGCACCGGTGGATTCCAGATCACACCAATCGCTTCTCCAGCTAAAAGCAAACGAAAGCTCAGATCTAAATCATCGGTAACTGTGTCTTCATTAAATCCACCGCAGGCAAGCAACACCTCGCGCCGCAGTAGTTGTCCATTACCCCGTAATTCACCAATACCCCCAGAACAAATCCGACCCTCTTGCATCACCGCATCAAAGGCCATCTCAAGGGCTTGGGAGCGGGTTAGCCAACTGGTTTCAGCCTTATCCACAGCCTTGCGCAATTGCAGGGCACCCCATTGGCGCCGTTGCAAATGCGGCAGCAAACGCATCAACAGATCTGGAGCAAAGCTGGCATCTGCGTCTAACACCATCAACCAATCAGCTTTGAGCTGGGGCAATAGGGCATTGAGGGCTGCGCTCTTGCCACCACCTGAATCCCGCAGGCGATGCTGCACGTGAAGGAAAGGAAAATGTTGTTTAAGGCCTTCCAGGATCTTGGCGGTGTTATCCAAGCTGCCGTCATTCATTACCCAAAGGTTGAGCTGATCCTTGGGGTAATCCAAATCCGCCACCGCCTGCACCAAACGGCCAATTACGGCCTCCTCGTCCCTGGCGGCCACCAGCACATCAACCCGGGGCAGCTGGTTGGCCCCATCCACAGGCAAACAAGGCTCCATATCAACGCTGCTGCTAAACATCGTGCGCAAGCCATAGCCGCACAGCAGTAACGCTGCGCCTAATGCCGGCAGCAGGCCCCGCAAGGGACCCAGCCAATGGGGTGCTGCCCCAGCACCTAAACAAGCCAAAACAAAAATTAGGGCCTTGCGCCTACGGCCTTCGGGCCAACACAATTGAGTGGAATCGCCTTCAGCCATATGGCGTTTCCTCCCCAATGGCACCAACTTTAAGGGAATAGCTACCTGGGCAAGCTTTTCAACTTTTCCAAAACCGTGCCCGGGAAGTAGTACTTGAGGATTTGAGCACTGCTCCAGCCCTTTTGGGCCAATTCGATGGCACCGGCTTGGGAAAGGCCAACCCCATGGCCAAAACCAGCGCCATCAAACCGCCAAACCCCAGGCTCTTCTTTTACAACCACAAAAAGTGTGCTTGGTAATTGGCGCAGGCGCCTGCGGATTTGATCCCTACGCAAATTCAATGAACCCTCACTGCCCTGCACTAAAAGGTCCACCACCCGGCCGCTGGGGCCCCGCTGCTGCACCAACAAGTTTTGAACATTGCCCAATTTCGCTGAAGCGGCAAGGGCGGCAAGCTCTTGGCTGCTGATCCGCCGCTGCCAGCGGTGGCGCGGATGGGCTGCACCATGCAGGTTGGCACCATCTTCCAGCAATTTATTGAGCCCAACCCCTTCGATGATTGGCAAGGGAAAACGTTTTTTCTCGCTACCTGGGCCATCCAGCTGGGCCTTTAGATAGGGCAGGGAACCACCCCCCCAACCCTCCTCAAACCCAGCTGAAACCCCGCCATTAGAGGCGCTGTAAACCCCATGGACCGGTTTTCCCTTCCAGGTGAGCAATAAACCTTTGCTGGCATCAAGGGCCAGCCGCAATTTGCTGCCCACCTGGCTTGGGTCGCCGTAAACCTGGCATTGGCTATCGGCGCAAAGGTGATAACCATCGATATGAAAGCGCTGTTGGTTAGCCAGGGCCCAGGTGCGGGCCAACACCGCTTGGGCAGCCTGGGCAGCGGCGGGGGCAGAAGCACCAATCTCATGGGGTACCACCCCCTGCAGATAGGTTTCCAAAGGCACCTGCTCAACTAGGGCCCAGGTGCCATAGGCATCCCGTTGCAAGCGGAAGGGTCCGCCATAAACGCCGCCATTCCAAAGCAACCCCCGGGGTGCTTTCAATTGAATCGGTCCATCAAGATTTAAAACCTGGCCGGCTTGCCTTAACTGCGGCTGCCAGTGCAGGCGATTATTCAAACGCACCTCGCTGCTAATTCCATCAGGGGCTGGGCTTTCAAGGGGGGCCCACACCTCCCAATCCCCCGGCCGCGCCAACAGGGGCTGGGCACCCTTTAAACGCCAAAGGCGAGCCTGCTCATATGCCGATTCATAGCTGGGGAAAGGTCCCAACACCCGCCGCTCCACCAGCAGCGGCCGAGCCAAAGGCTGGCGCACCCAATGGATTTCAAAGCGATCCGCCTGGCGTTGAACCCCCTTGCTATCCCGCAGGGTGAGCAACCCTGCTGCTGCCCTTAATTCCAGGGGTGCAGCGGCGGCCGGCAAGCGCTCAGCAATGCCCACCCACACCACGGGGTTACTGCCGGCTATGGCTGGCGGCGCCTTAGTGGGCCAGTGCAGGGGCAGATCAGCGGCCTGCAATTCGCTTCTACAGGCGGCCATTAAGGCCAAGGGCACAAATAAGGCGAATGGAACTAAACGCACGCAGCTAGGCAAAAGGGAGGTTGAGAAGCTAGTTTGGTTGTTTGCGCGCCATACGTTAGAGATGCCGAAGCTCAAAACCCGCCGGGCCGCCGCCAAGCGTTTCCGCATTACGGGCAGCGGCAAATTCATGCGTCGTCATGCATTTCACAACCACCTGCTAGACCATAAAAGCCCTAAGCGCAAACGCTTTTTGGGCACCATGGCAGTGGTGGATGAAACCGACCACGACCGCGTAAGCCTCATGCTTCCCTACGCCAGCTGATCGCCGGCTGCTTCATTTTTTATTCCTACCTGCATTTATTTCTGAACCATGGCCCGCGTTAAGAGGGGCAACGTTGCCCGTAAACGTCGTAACAAGATTCTTCGCATAGCCCGCGGTTTCCGTGGTGGCAACGGCAGCTTGTTCCGCACCGCTAATCAGCGGGTCATGAAGGCCCTATGCAATGCCTATCGCGACCGTCGCCGCCGTAAGCGCGATTTCCGCCGCCTTTGGATTGCTCGCATCAATGCCGCTGCCCGCATCAATGGCCTCAGCTACAGCCGTCTGATGGGCGGTTTGAAAAAAGCTGATGTGCGCATTAACCGCAAGATGCTCTCTCAAATTGCAATCCTCGATCCCACCAGTTTTGAAAAGGTGGTGGGTGCCGCTAAGGCTTGATGGAAATAACACTGCCCCAGGCCTATCTACTGGGCTTGATTGGCCTGCTTGGCCTGGTGGCAGTGGTGGTAGCCCGGCAGGTATTGAGGGTGAGGAAAGATGAGGCTCGCCTGGCCAAGTTGGAGCTGCAGTGCAGTGGCAACACCAAGGCGGAAGCCGCCAGCCTCTATGAACTTGGTTCGGTGCAATTGGATAAACGCTTATTTGCTCAAGCTGTTACCACTTTAAAAAAAGCGGTTAAACAACTTGACAATGAACCGGAAGAAGCCCAGGCCCTTGTGCAAAATGCCCTTGGTTTTGCATTAGCTGCTCAGCAAAACCATAACGATGCGATTCGTCATTACCGGCTCGCCTTAAGGGCAAAGGCTGAATATCCTGTGGCCCTAAATAATATGGCCTATTCCCTAGAGAAGCAGCAAAAACTCAGTGATGCAATCAATACCTATGTTCAAGTGCTGGAACTAGAGCCAACGAACCCAACAGCAATCAAACGCTTAAAATTACTTAAGCCAGAGGCAATACCAAACAAGTAAATAAAAGTTATATAATAGCTACAATCAACTTACCAAAGGCCGCGCACCGCAGGGGCTGGGGCGCTATTTGCAACAGGTGCTAGCTCAAGGATTGCACCAGCACTGGTGAGCCGCGGGCCCTCCCAACTACTTAATTTCAACATTTCCAAACCTTGGAATTCACCACCGGGCTCCAAGCCAACTGGCAATTTATCACCTAGTAATAACATCTCCATTTGATCGCTTTTAGCATTTATATTTGCCTGCACCGGCACCGATTGGCCGCCTAAAGTGAGCACACCAAATAAATCTAAACGCTGGCCAATTGCCACAAGGCGATTGATATTTAATTCAGCAACTATGGAACGGGGGGCATTTTTTGTACTCAGGGCACCGCGCCACTGGCGCGGCATGGTGCCAACTAAATATTGGGCATAGGCCTCTGGATCGAAATTATCAACTTGAATGCGATCTGCATTAAGGGGATCCAAGGGCTCCAATCTGAGCAAACCAGAATCCACCCCAGCGGGTGGTTTAAATGGCACAAAAGCCGGCGGTGTTGCCGCTAGCAGGGGCAAGGTAAGCAACAGCGGCATCACAGGATGGAGCTCTGCCCAAACCGTAGGGGGTTAACCCCCATAAATGGCTTTCGCCCCGCCAGCTCTTGATCCGTTCTGCCCCCCAGCCATGCAAAACAACAACATGATTACCACTGCAGATCCACTGCTAATTGGCGGCCGAGAGTTCAGCAGCCGTTTGATCACCGGCACCGGCAAATATCCAAGCATCGATGCCTTGCAGCAAAGCATTACCGCCAGTGCCTGTGAAATCGTTACGGTTGCCGTAAGGCGTGTGCAAAGCAATGCCCAAGGCCATGGCGGCCTGATGGAAGCAATCGATTGGTCGAAAATCTGGATGCTGCCCAACACCGCAGGTTGTGCCACCGCCGCAGAGGCGATCAGGGTGGCCCACCTAGGACGGGAACTAGCGGCCCTAGCCGGCCAATCGGATAACAATTTTGTGAAGCTTGAGGTGATTCCCCCAGGGCCCCACCTGCTGCCGGATCCAATCGGCACCCTGGAGGCCGCTGAAACCCTTGTGAAGGAAGGCTTTGCCGTGCTGCCTTATATCCATGCCGACCCAGTGCTTGCCCAAAGGCTGGAGCAGGTTGGTTGCGTAACGGTGATGCCGCTGGCCTCACCGATCGGCAGTGGCCAAGGCCTAGCCAACTTGGCCAATATCCGTTTGATCATCGAAGCAGCCCAGGTTCCCGTGGTGGTTGATGCCGGCATCGGCATACCCAGCGACGCTGCCCTCGCGATGGAAATGGGCGCTGATGCCGTTTTGATCAATAGCGCCATTGCCCTGAGCGCCAACCCCGCCCGCATGGCCAGGGCCATGGCTTTGGCCACCACCGCAGGCCGCGAGGCCCTGCTGGCCGGTGCAATGCCCCGCCGCAGGGAAGCAAGTGCCAGCTCACCAACAACCGGCTTGGTGGGCAGTTGATCCAAGCATCTGGGGCCCTTTGCAATTCCTACCGGGATCCCTGTAGTAGCTTGCCCTGATGGAGCCGGGCTCCAATCGACAGGAGACATGCGTGAAGGTCTTGGTGCTCGGTGGTGACGGCTTCTGCGGCTGGCCCTGTGCCGTGAACCTCGCAGATGGTGGCCACGATGTGGTGGTGGTAGACAACCTCAGTCGCCGCAAGATCGACATCGATCTGGAGGTTGAGTCCCTCACCCCCATCAGCAGCATCGGCGAGAGGTTGCGGGTATGGGAGGAAGTGGGCGGTAAACCAATGCGGTTTATCAACCTTGATATTGCCCAGGATTACGACCGCTTAGTGGAACTGCTGCGCCAGGAGCAACCGCAAGCGGTGGTGCATTTCGCTGAACAGCGGGCTGCTCCCTACTCGATGAAAAGCAGTGTTACAAAGCGCTACACCGTTGATAACAACGTAAACGGCACCCACAACCTGCTCTGCGCCATCGTTGAAAGCGGCCTGGATGTGCACATAGTGCACCTGGGCACCATGGGGGTTTATGGCTATGGCTCCCATCGCGGTGCCACCATCCCCGAGGGTTACCTCACCGTTGAGGTGCCCCAACCAGACGGCAGCCGTTTTGTGGAAAAAATCCTGCATCCATCGGATCCAGGCAGCGTTTATCACATGACAAAAACGCTTGATCAACTGCTTTTTCATTACTACAACAAAAACGACGGCATCCGCATCACCGACCTGCACCAGGGCATCGTGTGGGGCACCAATACAGAACAAACCAGCCGCGACCCGCGCTTAACCAACCGTTTTGATTACGACGGCGACTACGGCACCGTTTTAAATCGCTTCTTAATGCAGGCGGCCATCGGCTATCCCCTCACCGTGCACGGCACCGGCGGTCAAACCCGCGCCTTTATCCACATCCGTGATTCCGTGCGCTGCGTGCAACTTGCCCTTGAACATCCCCCCAGCGCAGCTGAAAAGGTAAAAATCTTCAACCAGATGACCGAAAGCCATCAGGTTGGTGCCCTAGCTGAAAAAGTAGCTGCCCTCACTGGAGCGAGCATCAACTATCTGCCCAATCCCCGCAAAGAAGCGATTGAGAATGATCTGATCGTTGACAACCGCTGTTTTATCGAGCTTGGCCTTGAACCCACCACCCTCGATAACGGTTTGATGAATGAGGTGGTGGATGTGGCCAAACGCTATGCCGATCGCTGCAACCGCAGCCGGATCCCATGTGTGTCTGCCTGGACCCAAACCCAGGCCCAGGCCTTAAACCAGGGCTAAGGCTTTGAAAATTGCCTTCTTCACCGAAACCTTTCTGCCCAAGGTGGATGGGATTGTTACCAGGCTCACCCGCACGGTTGAGCAACTGGTAATTGCTGGCGATGAGGTGTTGGTTTTTTGCCCAGAGGGGGCACCCAGCAGTTTTGCCGGTGCCCGCATCGTTGGGGTGCCAGCGATGCCGCTGCCCCTATACCCCGAGCTCAAATTGGCCCTGCCACGGCCAGCGGTATCTGATGCCCTCGATCAATTTCAACCTGATCTGGTGCATGTTGTTAACCCAGCCGTGTTGGGTTTAGGGGGCATTTGGCTGGCAAAAACCCGTGAATTACCACTGGTGGCCAGCTATCACACCCATCTGCCCAAATACCTCGAGCACTACGGCATGGGCATGTTGGAGCCGCTGCTTTGGGAATTGCTCAAGGCGGCCCACAACCAAGCTCAGCTGAATCTCTGCACTTCAACGGCCATGGTGGCTGAATTGCGCAGCCATGGCATTCAACACACCGCCCTTTGGCAACGGGGTGTTGATACCGATCTATTTCAACCGGAACGGGCTCGGCCTGAAATTCGCAACCGCTTGCTTGGCAACCACAGCAACAGCGATGCCCTTTTGCTTTATGTGGGCCGCCTATCAGCTGAAAAACAAATTGAACGGATTCGGCCCGTGCTTGATGCCCTTCCCCAAGCCCGTTTGGCTTTGGTGGGTGATGGACCCCATCGGCAGCAGTTGGAAAAAGTATTTGCCGGCACCGCCACCACCTTTGTGGGTTACCTAGGGGGGGAGGAACTGGCTGGCGCCTATGCCAGCGCTGATGCCTTCCTGTTCCCCTCCAGCACTGAAACCCTAGGCCTGGTGCTACTGGAAGCTATGGCCGCCGGCAGCCCGGTGGTGGCCGCCCGCCGCGGCGGCATCCCCGACATCGTTACCGATGGTGTTAATGGCTGCCTATACGAACCGGATGGCCCGAGCGATGGGGCTGCCAGCTTGATTGCTGCCACTAAACGGCTACTGGGTAACCACAATGAGCGGCAGCAACTGCGGCAGCAGGCCAGGGCGGAAGCGGAACGCTGGGGTTGGGCTGGCGCCACCGCTCAACTGCGCAATTACTACGGCCAGGTGGTGGGTTTAGCGCCTGAATTAGTTAAAGCAGCTTGAGCTGGCATTTTTTTAAAAAATACCTCCATTAGTTTTTTCACCATCGGCGCTGAAACCGTACCGCCATAACCACCGCTATTTTCGGCAAACGCAACGATCACAAGCTGCGGCTTTTCGGCTGGGGCATAGCCACCAAACCAGGCATGGTCTGGCCTGGGTGGATCCTCGCCAGTGCCGGTTTTACCTGCCACTGCCGGCAGATTTGGATCGGCTAGCACCTTTGCCGTACCTTCCGTTACGGCGCGGCGCAGGCCTTGATGCAACATCTTGATTGTGTCTGCTTTTAAACCCATTCCTTGCGGTTTTGGCACATGCTTACCCTCCACCAAATGGGGTGTTACCAAATTGCCACCATTTGCTACCGCTGCATATAAACGAGCCATTTGTAATGGTGTTACCTGCAATGCTCCCTGGCCAATTGCAGAGGTAATTGTGTCTACGGGCGTCCAAGCTTCTTTCAATACCTGCTTTTTCCAGGCGGCATCACCTAGCAAACCAGGTGATTCTTCCGTTTTTAATTCAATACCCGTATAACTGCCATAACCAAAACGCCTAGCCGCCTTAAATAATTCCGCCTCACCCACCTTTAAACCAACCTGGTAATAGAAACTATTACTACTAACTGCTAGGGCCAAGGGAAAGCCAATCGCCCCAAAACTACCGTGGTCGCCGTAGCACATCCCCGCATAGCAAAATGAATTAAAGGTTGGCAATGTTGATTTAGCATTCATCAAGCCAGATTCAATACCTGCGGCGGTGGTAACAATCTTGAAGGTGCTGGCCGGTGGAAATCCCTGCAGCGCCCTATTTAATAATGGAGCCTCAGTTCGATTAAGAAATTTCCACTCGGCTGTGTTGATATTACGCGAAAATATATTTGGATCATAATTAGGTTTACTTGCCATTGCTCGCACCGCTCCGGTGCGAGGATCTAAGGCAACGATCGCTCCTTTTGCAACGGTTCCCAAGGCCTCATCTGCAGCCCGTTGTAGATCCAAATCCAAGGTGAGGGTGAGATCTTTTCCTGCTTTTGCCTGCTTATCACCCAATACCCTTTGCACCTCACCGGCAGCATTAACCTCCAATTGCTGGCCTCCCCATTCGCCCCTTAGGTGATTTTCATATACAGCTTCTATGCCGATGCGGCCAATGCGATCTTGGATGCGGTAACCCTTCTCTTCTAAATACTGATATTCAGCATCAGTAATTGGGCTGGTGTAACCCAACACATGGGCACCGAGGGCGCCGTAGGTATAGGAGCGGCGATAATCCTGATCCACTTGTAAACCCTGTAAATTCGCCTGTTGTTCCTTTAAACGCAGCACCTGATCAGGTTTTAAATCAGCGATTAATTCAATGCGATAACCATCGGGGTTAAGGCCACTTTGGCGCTGATGATTTAAACGATCAGCCGGTATTTGCAGCAAATTAGCTAAACGCGGTTGCAGTTGCTGCCAGCGGGCATCATTGAGCTCCTTAGGTAATAAATAAAGGTTATAGGTGAGGCGATTACCGGCCATCAACCGGCCGCGGCGATCCAATAACCTGCCCCGCATTGGCGAACGGGGCACTAGGCGCACCCGGTTTTCATCGGCCAATACGCGATTTTCGCTGCCATGGGCCAATTGCAACCAGGCCAATCGGCCTGCCATTGCAGTTAATAGGGCAATAATAAAAATCAGCAGCAAAGCCGGCTGTTGATCCATGCCGCTAAAACGCTGGCCTCGGCGCCCCATGGACGGGGTCATTTAATCAATAGTTTTTGCAATGCACTTAAACGCTTTGAAATAGCAGCTAAGCGCTCACTTAAATCAACTGTTTCTGCAGGTGGTTCTGAAACGGTTACCTGCACCGTTACTAAATCGTTGCTATCAACAGGTGCACCTTGAAACTTTGCCAAGGCCTCCTGCACAAGCCGTTGGGCCGCCTGCAACCCCAAGTTCAAAAGCGGATTCGAGGTTGGGGATTGGCTCATGAGTTGCGTTAACGCAGCTGTTGCACACCGGGTTGCAAGATTAACGGACGGCAAAACTGTTGGGCGCCCATAAACCAACCGCCTAAACCAGCAAGCAACACCAAACCACTGATTGGCAGCAGGGCATTGCGGGTAACGGGGTCAAGGCTCCACTCCTGCCATTCCTTAAGCCAACGGTCGCGGGAGAAACGCCGCTTCTCGGCCCGTTGGGCTTGGCTGCGGCGCTTAAGCGACTTAGCCACCCAGCGCTCAAAGGCCCGTTTTTTTGTAACCGCCATCTTGCGCTCCAGTTCCAGCAACTGGCCAGCGGTGAGCTCAGGATTAAAGGTACTGATCAATTCAAGGCTTTTAAGGAACATTTCCACTGCCCCTGCCTTGATAGCCCTTTCTTCTTCACTGAGGCCGTCCCACACCACCTCGGGATAGAAACGCAGTCGATTTTTTAGAATTTGCTCCTCTTCCATCTGGCCCGGTTCCCGCAGCCAGCGGTCGGTGTTGGCATCAAAGCGACGCCAATAGAGGAATGGATTCAGATAGATGGTTTTACCAGCAATCTCGATGCTGTCTTGCTGCAACCTGCGTTGCAGCTGGGGATCCTGCTGAAGCGAAGCGGTGGCGCCCACAGGTTTAGGTAAGGGGCCTAATTTTATCGCTGCTGGCAAGGGCGCACCAGTCTTGACAGATCCGCGAACCTTGGGCTGGGCCACCCCTGCCTGTCAACGCCATCCATGGCCAAGTCCCGGTGACACAAGACCACCGGGCAACTATTACAAGCTCAACTATTCCCATTCAATGGTGCCTGGGGGTTTACTGGTGATGTCGTATACAACTCGGTTAACACCCTCCACCTCATTAACAATGCGGTTTGAGATGCGTTCCATCACCTCGTAGGGCAAGCGCGACCAATCGGCGGTCATGCCATCTTCACTGCCAACACAACGCAACACGATTGGGTAGGCATAGGTGCGTTTATCACCCATTACCCCCACACTGCGCACGGGCAAAAGCACGGCAAAGGCCTGCCAAATTTCGTGATAGAGCCCCGCATCACGCACCTCCTCCCGCACGATTAGATCTGCATCCCTAAGGATTTGTAATTTCTCCTCATTCACCTCACCCAAAATACGAATAGCAAGGCCGGGTCCGGGGAAAGGATGGCGCCTAACTATCTCCTCTGGTAAACCTAAACTACGGCCAACTTTACGCACTTCATCTTTAAATAAACGCCGCAAAGGCTCAACAAGTTTAAACTGCAAATCCTTTGGCAAGCCTCCAACATTATGGTGACTTTTTATTTTTACTGCCACCCTTTCGCCGGTTTTTGGATCAACATTAGTGCCAGCACTTTCGATCACATCAGGGTAGAGAGTGCCCTGGGCTAAGTAATCAAAAGGCCCTAATTTTTTACCTAGTAGCACTCGCTTATCTCCCACCTGAGCTCGCACTGAGGCGATTGCCTCATCAATAAATACATCGGTGGTCCAATCGGGGGCACAGCCACAAATGTGATAAACAAAATTGCGCAATAGCGCCATGCCACAACTTGAATGCACCACCTCTGGGTGAAATTGCACGCCGTAAAGCCTGCGCTGGTGGTTGGCAACAACTGCCTCTGGAGTGTTATCGGTGTGGGCTAATCGACTAAAACCCTCTGGCAGGGCCACCACCGAATCCCCATGGCTCATCCACATGGTGGAACCATCGTCCACATTGGTTAGTAGATCGGTGGGATCATCAACCCAAAGCGGTGCTTTGCCGTATTCACCCCGCTCCGAGGCCTCCACCCGGCCCCCCAATTGCTGCACCATCAACTGCATGCCGTAGCACACACCAAGCACTGGTATTCCCAATTCCCAGAGGCCCGGATCGCTTACTGGTGCGCCATCTGCATAAACGGAATTCGGGCCACCGCTGAGGATGATCCCCTTTGGCGCCAACTCCCGCAGCTGCTCCAATGTGGTGGTGTGGCTTAACACCAGGGAATACACCTCGGTTTCCCTCACCCTGCGGGCGATCAACTCCGAATACTGGGAGCCGAAATCGAGGATCACGATGGCTGGGCGACGCCCCTCCGCCCCCTCTAGGCCGGCCAGAGCAGCGGACATCAGCAAAAAGGCATTCGCTCTAGCCTAGGGGCAAGGGGGTGGAAACCAAAATTCAGCCTGGGAACCAACGGCCCATAGCCGTCTGGAGCGATCAAATAGGGCCGCCCCCGGCTTGAGGCTAGAACCCACCGTTTCCCGCAGATAGGTGCTGCAGCGCTGTTCAATGCTGGTGGCAATGCGCCGCCGCAGGCGCTGAGCAAGCAATGGTTGCTGCAGTTCCAACTGCACCATGGCCTGCTCCACCGTGGCGGCCTCCCATAATTTGTGCAGCGCTTCCCCCTGCAAACCCTCAAGGGCGGCAAGGGCTGTAAGCACCTCCGCACGACCATCGGCCAGATGGTGATGGGTGTGAAAAATACCCCCCGCTAATTTCAATAATTTGCCGTGGTAGCCAAACAACAACAGCCGCTCCACCCCAGCCGCCGCTGCCGCCGCCAAAAGGGGCCCAAGCCAATTGCCAACCTTGAGTAATTTCGCTTCTGAGATACCCAGCTGGGGCGCCAGGTTTAAGCCGTTTTCACCCACCACCAACACCAATTCTTTGCAACCCTCAGGGGTTTCCAGCCGGCGTTGCAATTCAGCTAATGCCTGTTGCAAAGCATCTGGGCCAGCACTTTGCTGCACCTTGGCCTGGTTACCAATCAAAGCCAAACCTTCCACCACACCGAAAGCGGCATTGCTGGTGCGTTCCGCCAGAACCCTGCCCCTGGGAATAATCAATTGCAAAACCAACTTGGCTTGCGCTGGCAGCAGCGGCAGCAAGTTGATTTCCAACAACTCACGGGCATAGCTGGATAAACAGAGCTCACCAGAATCAGCAAATACGCCAAGGCCTTCTCCGGCCATCAGCTGCAGCCTCTGCTCGCCAGCACCCCAATGGGCCTCAACCCAAATCATTAGGCCCCTGGTGAGATCCAGGGCCGCACCCCCTTCACACACAGCCATCGCCAAACAGCGACCCTCCCCCAGGGGTGCCACCGCCTGCACTGGCAACAATTCAGGCTGCTGCGCACCTCGCTCAAGCAGCAATGGCTGTTCATCGCAGAAGGGTTCACCTAGCAATTGCTGCAGGGCTGCCCTAGCCGCGGCCGCCACCCACACCGGCAGGGTGTAACCAGAGGCACCGAGCTCAGCCATACAGAAACGAAAGCTTCAGGGGGGAAATCGACTTATGGAGGATCATTTTTTATCCTGATCTATTGCCTCCGCCCCCCGCAGCCATGCAGGACAAGCTCAGCCTGATGATCCCCGGCCCAACGCCTGTGCCTGAGCGGGTATTGCTAGCGATGGCACGCCACCCAATCGGCCACCGCAGCGCTGAATTTCAAACGATTGTGGCCCGCACCACCGAACAATTGCAGTGGTTGCACCAAACCAAAAACAACGTTTTGGTGCTGGCTGGCAGCGGCACCGCAGCCATGGAAGCCGGAATCATCAATGTGCTCAGCAAGGGTGATCGGGTGCTTTGCGGTGATAACGGCAAATTTGGCGAACGCTGGGTAAAGGTGGCCCAGGCCTACGGCCTTGATGTGCAAGTGATCAAAGCCGAATGGGGACAACCCCTAAATCCTGAGGATTTCCGCGAAGCTTTAGAAGCCGATGGCGCTAAACAAATCAAGGCGGTAATTATCACCCATTCAGAAACATCCACAGGGGTGATTAATGACCTTGAAAGCATCAATAAGCATGTGAAAGCCCACGCTGAAGCACTGATCATTGTTGATGCTGTTACCAGCCTTGGTGCCACCGATGTGCCCATTGATCAATGGGGTTTAGATGTGGTTTGTTCCGGCTCCCAAAAGGGTTACATGATTCCCCCTGGCCTTGGTTTTGTGGCCATGGGCGATAGGGCCTGGGCTGCCCATAAAACTTCTAACCTTCCCAAGTTCTATTTAGATCTTGGTAAATATCGCAAATCAGCGGCTGATAACAGCAATCCCTTCACCCCAGCGATAAATCTCTATTTCGCCCTTGAAGCTGCTTTGGAAATGATGCAAACCGAAGGGCTAGAAGCGATCTTTAAGCGCCACCATCGCCATCGCCATGCCACCACCGCTGCCATGCAGGCGATCGGCTTGCCCCTATATGCAGCTGCAGGCTGTGGCAGCCCTGCGATCACAGCGGTTGCCCCCCAGGGCATCGATGCTGAGCTGATCCGCAAGGTGGTGAAAAAGCGTTTCAACATTCTTTTGGCTGGCGGCCAAGACCACCTCAAGGGCCATGTATTTCGAATTGGCCACCTCGGTTTTGTTTGCGATCGCGACATTCTTTGCGCCGTTGCTGCGATCGAAGCAGCCCTACAGGAGCTAGATGCTGCCCCCAATCCAATGGGAGCTGGTGTAGCAGCTGCTGCCGCTGCACTCCAATCTGTTTAACCTGCAACCGCCAGACCCTTTCCCAATGCGTTTTGCACTGATCTTTGCTAGCGGCCTCATGGCCCTAAGCCTTGTTGCCTGCCAACAAAATCCAGAAAAAGCAGAAAAAAAGGCGGAGGTGGCGATTTGCGAGAACCTCGCCGCCGTTGGTGATGCCGTTGAAAACGTGCAAGCTCTAACACCCACCTCCACGGTGGGTGATGCGGTGAAGGCACAAAAAAGCCTATTCACAGCAATTACCAACCTAGAAAAATCAGAGGATGCCCTAGAAAAAGCCCGTGTACGCGATCTGCGCGATCAATTGAAAGCCTTTAACGCTGATGTGGAAAAGGTTTCCAAACAGAAAAAACTCACCCTTGAGCAAGCGGCCCAAGAACTACGCACCAAAGCCCAGCCTTTGATTGCTGCCCGTCAACGGGCCCTGGCCGAAGTGGATTGCATCGAGGAGCCAGCCACCAAACCATAGGTTTGCTAACTTTGAGCAATGCGGGTGTAATTCAGTGGTAGAATGTCAGCTTCCCAAGCTGAACGTCGCCGGTTCGAATCCGGTCACCCGCTTGCTCTTTTCATAACATAAATTAATAATTTAGACGTTTATTAACTATAAAAATGCTTTTCTGGGTTTAGATAATCTTCAATTCACTCGCGCTTTTTAATTAGCCCTAGCACCTGGGGGCCACGCGCTTTTGCCCTGCGTTCGCAATCAAGCCCTTTAAGAATCAATAAACCAGCCTCTTGCAATTCACCTTTAGCCGCAAGAACTTGCGCCTGTTGGTGCAAAGTTTCAGCCTGCTGCAATAGTTTTTGCCTTTCTAAACCGCCATCTGTTGCGGGCGTAGCTACTAAAGATGGTTTTAGAGGTAGTTTTAGCTTTGTTGCCGTGACCATGGCAGTGATGTTGCCCTTATTCCAATTAAACCTACATTGACAAATTTCTGCGCCAAAAGCAAATCCAAATCTTCAGGTACCCGGTTCCTCACGGTTATCTCCTAAAGCTTCAATCCTTGTGCGCAATTCCTGAATACGAGTTTGATCACCACTACCTACAGCTACGGCCAAGGCGAATTCAAGTTTTTCAAGCAGATGACCACTCTCCACATAGCCCCGTTGCTCACAACCGGGATTGATGGATTTTTGGTATTGAGCCTGGGTGAAGGTGCCCATGGTTCGCTTTCTTTTCATTTTGACACGTTGCGCAAGCTTTCGGAGGCTCAACGGGCTTGAACTAGGGGCAACTCCTTCAACCTGGTGGTGTAGCTGGGTGATAGATGGCCGCGGCGCATAAACCAAGGGGGCTGCAAGCCCGTTACCGCCCACTGCAAGGTGCCGGCACCAAAGCGACCATTGAGCTGATCCACCAATTGCATCAAAGCTTCCCGCCTTTGCTGTTGCTGCGGAGATAAAGACACAAATAAATGCTGCTGCAATTGGCCTAGGGGCTGCAGTTCCTGCAACAGCACCCCCGCCTTATGGAAGCGGTAACCCCTGCGAAATAGCTGTGCCACCAGGGGTAAAGCCGCCTGCAACAACACCGTGGTGTCGTTAGTAGCTAGGGGCAACTTAACGGTGGCACTGTTGCCATAGAAACCCGATTGGAATGGGCTGGTGCGAATAAATACCGTGAGGCAAGCGGTTAGTTGGCGTTGGCGCCGCAACTTCTCAGCCGCCCGCACCACATAGGTGGCTACCGCCTCACGCAATTGCCGTAGATCCTCAATTGGTTGGCTGAAACTACGGCTCACGCAGGTTTCCCGCTTGGGGGTGGGCCCCTGCACCAGGGGCAAGCAACTAATGCCGCGCAGCTCCTGCTGCAGCCGCAAACCCACCACCCCCCATTGACGCTTCACTAGGGCAGGGTTGGCTTGGCTCAAGGCCCAGGCCGTAGTTAATCCCCGCAAGCGGCACCAACGGGCCAACCGTTGCCCCACTCCCCAAATCTCCTCCACCGGCACCGCCTCAAGCCAGGGTTCCAAAGCAGCTGCCGTTGGAAAGCGAAATACCCCAGCTCGAGCCGGATCCACCTTGGCCAAACGGTTAGCCAATTTTGCAAGCACCTTGGATGGCGCCATGCCAACCGCAATCGATAGGCCGAGTTGTTGCTTCACCAGCACCCGCAATTCCGCCCCCCAAGCCAACAAAGCCCCAGCTTCCAAAGCTGGTGTGCGGGCAAAGGCTTCATCCACGGAATACACCTCCAACTCCGGCACCCGCGCCCCTAAACAAGCCATCACCCGTGCACTCATGTCGCCATAGAGGGCGTAGTTAGAACTGCGCACCACCACCCCAAGGCCTTGCAACTGTTGCGCCACCTTGAAATAAGGGGTGCCCATGCCAATGCCCAGCTGGCGCGCCTCACGGCTGCGGGCAACGATGCAACCATCGTTATTCGACAACACCACCACCGGCCGCCCCTGCAACAAGGGATCAAAGGCCTGCTCGCAGGCGGCATAGAAGTTGTTGCAATCAATCAAAGCCAAGGTGCTAGCCACTGGCTCAAAGCGGATGGATTACATGGGTGGCAACCCCCCAGATCTGCAGCTCCATGGCACTTGTTAGATCGATCGGGGGATAGGCGGGATGGGCGGCCTGTAAACGCAAACCACCGCGGAAACGCTCCAACCGCTTCAAGGTGAAGGCCCCTTCAAACACAGCCACCACCACCCGCCCCGGCCGCGGTTGCAGGCTGCGATCCACCAGCAGCAGGTCGCCATCAAAAATGCCAGCCCCCTGCATCGCTTCACCACTCACCCGCCAAAGGAAGGTGCTAATCGGATGGGGAATCAACAGCGAGTTGAGATCCAATCCCGCCTCGATGTAGTCGTCGGCAGGGCTGGGAAAGCCACCCACCACCATGGAAGCAATACATCTGTACTGATCTTAGCCCTGTTCTGGGGTTTCTGCCTGGGACCAGTCTTCCCAAACCACCTCAGGGGTTTCCGCTGCAGGCTGGGCCAATAGGGAGCGGCAATCGGCCAAAAGAGCTTCCACCGTTTGCAAGGAGGCCAATTCCTGGGGATGGGGCGAGATCTCATGCTGCAACTGCAGCTCCATGGCCGCCAGCCGCTGTTCCAACTTCACAAGCCGGTGGGAAAGGGTGGCGAGGGTTTCCGCCAACCCTTCAGTGCTGCGACTGATGCGAAACGAAATTGGTTCCGGCACGGAATCGGCAATGGTTGCTGCGATCACAACACAAAGCAGCCCTCAACTCAAGGGAAGCCCCATAAACCGTATCGAGAACCACAGAAAAACCCTAGACAGACGCCAAGCAATCGATACCTTGGGCCCAGTTGATCGGCGTAGCAATGGCGCATTTTCAAGGTTCGGCTTTAAAACTGTTGGCATTGGCCCTCGCTCTTGGCAGCATTAGCTACGGCAAACCAGCTGCTGCAGAGGAAGCAGGCAATAAAGGGGCCGAGATCTATTGCTTCATGCGTCAGGCGGGCAATCCCCATGGGGTGAGCTGGGACGCGGCCTATGCCCGCATCAAACGTCAAAGCAGTGGCCTATTTAAAACCTCACCGGAACACGCCGCTGTGCTGATCACAGAAACGGTGGTTACCAATAAAGATAAATACAGCAGCTGTGCGAAATTCCTCGGTGCCCTCTATTCAGGCCGTGAGGAAGTGGGTGTTGACAGTATTCCAGGTGCAAGTGCAAATCCCAGCAAAAGCTCAGACACCAGCCGCTACAACTACTGAATTAGTAATGGCAAAGGGTTTTTGGGCCAACGTTGCTGCCGTTGGCCTGGGGCTGCTCATGGTGGCGGCTTGCCGGCAGGTAAAACCTGAGGTTGATAGTTGCCTAAAAGATGTGGATGCCAATGCCCTGCCCCAAGCCCTAGAGCGCTGTAATCGCGTGGTGGCAGCCCACCTAAATGATCCCAGGCCCCTAAACGATCGTTTCCTATTGCATACCCTGCTGCAAAATAAAGCGGCCGCCTGCGCAGACATCAGCAAAGCAGCGGCGATGGTGAAAACAAAAGGCGATCTAAAAGATGAAATTGAAGTGCGCCTCGATAGTTGCCGAATTCCCTAAAAAATCACTATTTCTGTAGTGGTTAATTTATTCCTGCAGTATTTCATTAAGCATCTTGGCGAGGGGCTGACGCTGCAATAAACGCCGCCTGCCGGCAAGCACCACTTCGATGCGATCGGCCTTACTAAGAATCAGTGCATCGATAAGAGCATCAGCGCTGCCAAGCTGCAACCAATGGCTGGTAACCGTGCTTTTGCTGCCGAGGCGATGGCAACGATCTTCCGCCTGTTCGGCATCACCTGGGGTCCAGGGGCGCTCCAGCAACACCACCTGGGAAGCCCGTTCTAAACCGAGCCCAATGCCACCAACCCCATAGGTGGCAAGCAACAGATCGCTGCTGCCAGCTTGAAAGCGCAATAGCCGTTGCTGCCTTTGCAGCAGGGGCACCTGTCCCGTTAGCAACTCGCCCCCTAAAAAACGCTGCAGTTGGGCCAGTGGTGCCACAAAACTGCTGAATAACACCACCGCTTCGCCAGCGGCGCGCAGCTGCTGCACAAGGCTGATGGCGGCTGGCAATTTCTGCAAAGCGCATAAACGACGCATTGCCGTTAGCAGGGCAAGGGTTTCTGCGTCGGATCGCACTAAACCAGCAGTAGCCCGTTGGCGATAGTTTTCCAGCCGTTGTTGCAGGGCGAGATCAAGGCGTTTCTGCTGGGAAGCAGCCAGAAGCACAGGCCGGAAACAACGCAGCTTTGGCGGTAGATCCAAACAATCGGCTTTGCGGCGAAACAACAGTTGCGGCCGCAGCAACCGCTGTAGTTCCTCCAGCCGGCTGGCGCCTTGGCAATCCCACACCATGCGGGCACCGGCCTGGCGCCAATGGCCATTGCAAAACAATTCCTCGTAGGCGCGCCGATCGCGGGCCAAAGGATGGCCAATCGCCATCAACAAGGGAAGCAACTGCACTGGCCGGCCATTTTTAAGCGGTGTGCCGCTCAGCAACCACACGGCCCGCATCCGTGGATGACGGGCCAAACGCAACAGGGCCTGGGTGCGCTTGGCATCAATGTTTTGGGCGAAGTGGGCCTCATCCACCAGCAACACCACCCCAGCAGGGGGGGGCTCCTGGGGCAAGCGGGCCCAACTGAGCAACTGGGGCGCTAATTCAAGGCTTAAAGCTTCCCGCTGCCAGTGCTGATGCAACGCCACAGGGGCAACCACTAACAGGCGCGAGTCGCTGCAGCGCAGCAAGGAACGGGCGGCGGCTAGGGCCGTGATCGTTTTGCCTAGGCCCATTTCATCGGCCAGCACTGCCCCCCGCCGGGCCAACAGCCAACGCACCCCTGCCCTTTGATGGCGCAACAGCTGCCGGCCATCGCTAAGGGGCGCGTTTAAATCGGCCGCTGCCACCAAATTGGCGTGGGTTGGCAAGGGGGGAAGGGGATGATCTACCGCCTCAAGCCATTGCTGCAGGGCTGGATCTATGGGGAAATGCGCACCAAACTGGTTTTTGAGCAGCTGGGCTGCCTCAAAGGGAAATAACCAACCTTGATGGCGGGAATGCCAAAAACCCCGGGGCCGAATCCGACGCAATTGCGCCACCGTAACGGGATCAAAAGGGCAACGAAATAAAACGTCCCCGGCGGCGGTAAGCGAAAAACCGTTAACCACAACCAACGGAGCCAAGAATAAATTTAAAGCTTTTTAAACGCAGCACAAGGGTTGGAGCTAAACCAGAAAAAAGAGCCAAAAGTGCAGCCTTAAACACATTGACACTGGGCTTACAGACCCCACACTTGAGGCATATCCGGGGGGTTTCGGATGCATGCAAGCGATGCGGTGTTCCTTGAGGAACTGTGTCCCAAGCTCCGAGTGCGCCATTGGCGTCAATCGCTTCACGAACACACGCAAAGGTGCTGCATCTACTGCGGTAAACCCTCCGAATCCATAGATCATGTGTTGCCCCGCAGCCGCGGCGGTTTAAGCGTTACCGAGAATTGCGTGCCCTCTTGCCTTTCCTGCAACGGCCACAAAAGCGATTCCGATGCTTTTCAGTGGTATCGCCGCCAGCGTTTCTACGATCCACGCCGGGCCATGGCGATCCGCGCCTGGCTTGATGGCGACCTCAGATTGGCGATTCGCCTCTTGCAATGGGCTACCCCAGACCAAAACTCCGAAGCAACAACGCCGCAAGCCAACCTAAATTTGCAAGCCGCTTAGTTAGCTCACCACACTTTGCAAGCGGTTGCACTGCTGTATTGCAAACAGATCTGCTCTTGCAGCTGTGGTTGCTCCGGCAGGATTAGTCCAGCCATGGCCACCACGGCAGTGAGGATGGAAGGGGCAACACAGCGCTTAGCCCTAAGAGCGCAAGGGCGAACCCAAGCACGAACCCGCAAGGAAGACTGAGCCATGGAACGCACGTACCAATGAATACGAGTACAGATGTACCCGCGGAGTTGAATTTTGTCAAGGCGGGGCTGCTGGAGCCCCTGCCAGCCGATTTTCAGTTGCTGATAATCGGTGGGGGCTACAGCGGCAAAAGGCTGGCTGCTGAAGTGCAACGCCGCGGTGGCAAGGTGCTGATCACCAAGCGGCAACACCAAAACGCTGATTTCCAGCTGCTGTTCAACAGTGAAACCGGTGAACTGCCGCCCCTGGAGGCCCTAGCCGGCACCACCCACCTGCTCAGCACTGCCCCGCCGGAATTAAGCGGCACTGATCCCTGCCTGCGTTGCCTCGGGCCATTGCTGCAGGAATTACCCCTGCGCTGGGTGGGCTACCTATCAAGCACGGGCGTTTATGGCGATAGCCAAGGGCGCTGGGTGGATGAACAAACTGCCCCCAATGAACCACTACAAGCACGCAGCGCCGCCCGCCTCGCCTGTGAGCGGGCCTGGGCAGATCAAGGCTTGCCCCTACAAATATTTCGCCTGCCTGGAATTTATGGACCAGGTCGCAATCCTTTGGCGGCCCTGAGCCGTGGGCTGGGCAGGTTGGTGCATAAACCAGGCCAAGTGTTTGGCCGCATTCATGTAGACGACATTGTTGGCGCCCTGCTCCATTGCATTGCCCTGGCTCCAGCGCAACGGCCTGCTTTGCTAAACGTGATCGACAACTTGCCAGCCCCCAGCAGCAACACCTGGAGCTATGCCGCCCATCTCTTGGGTTGTGAGCTGCCAGCTTTTCAAAGCTACGCCAGTATCGAGGCTGAATTAAGCCCGATGGCAAAAAGTTTTTGGCAGGAAAACCGCAGGGTAAGCAACCGGCTTTTGTGCGTTGAGCTCGCCTATCAACTCAGATATCCCACCTACCGAGAGGGCTTACGGGCCTGTTTCAACGAGGAGGGTTTTTTGAACCCCCATCAGCTGGATTGATTTGCCGCTGCAAATCATGGCCGAGGCGGTCCCAGCGAATTTCAAGCCAACCGCGCTGCAGGCCAATGCCTAGCCCCAGCAGCAACCCAGCTATTAGCAGCAAACGAAGCATGGCGGCCGGCTTGGAAAGTGTGCCTAAAAAGACTGTGAATTAAAGCGGCTTATGGTGTTCTTAAACTGAAATGTAAACAATAATTAGATGGCAAGGTACGAGTGCTTCACCAGATCTAAGCAGGAAGGAGATTCTCTGATAACCCCTGCCACCAAAGCACTTGAGCAGATCGGTTTCAAGGTGCGCTCGAGCGCTGAAGGTTCAATCAGTTTGATCGAAACAGCTCCCGTGCAGCGGCTGAGGGACCGCGTACTGGTTCAAATGGACCAAACCCCAAACAACGAACTGCAATGCGTTGTGAGCAATGAAGCGATTGCCACCAGCAAACACAACCCTTGCCTCGCTGCTTTTCAAACCCTAATCAACACACTTAATAGCCTGCAGGGAGTGGAGGTGGATTGCCCCGTATTGCAATAGCCCTTGGTGATCCCGCCGGGATCGGGGCAGAGGTGGTACTCAAAGCCATCCAACAAATTCGTGAACTGCAGCCAAATTTCAATCCCCTATTGGTGGGTTGTCGCCACTGGCTGGAAACTAGCTTCGCCCAGCTGCAAGCCCAAGGGATCGGTGGCCTTTGTTCGCCTGCTGAACTTGAGCTGCTGCATTTGCCGCTAAACCATTCGATTAGCCCCGGCCAGGGCAGCGCTGCTAGCGGCAGCGCTGGTTTTGCTTGGCTCACTGCCGCCACCGAAGCAGTGCTAGCAGGCGATTGCACTGCCCTATGCACAGCTCCGATTGCAAAACATTGGTGGCATGCCGCCGGCCACCACTATCCAGGACAAACAGAGCGCTTGGCTGAACTTTGCAACGCAAAAGCTGCGGCGATGTTATTCACCGCTTGCTCACCCCATAACGGCTGGCGTTTTAATACATTGCTTGCCACCACCCACATTCCCCTCAGCAAGGTTTCGGAAAGCCTCACCCCCGCACTATTAGAGAAAAGGATCGAACAACTAAACAACTTTTGCCTACGTTTTAACCCTGCACCAAAGCTAGCAATAGCCGGTTTAAATCCCCATGCTGGTGAAGAAGGGGAATTGGGAACAGAGGAAATTGAATGGATCACACCATTGCTAAATAAGCTTCGCTGCCCCGCAAATAATGGGCAAGCTGGCCTCAATCTAGAGGGGCCAATAGCACCAGATAGCTGTTGGCTTGGGGCAAGTGAAGCGTGGCACCAGCCTGCTGCCGCAGGCCCTAATCAAAAAGCGATGGATGGTTATTTGGCCTTGTATCACGACCAAGGCCTGATCCCAACGAAGTTATTAGCCTTTGATCAGGCTGTTAACACAACCCTTGGCCTACCGTTTTTACGCACCTCCCCCGACCACGGCACCGCCTTTAATTTGGCAGGCAAAGGTATTGCTAGGGCTGAAAGCATGGTGGCTGCAATTAATACTGCCATTGAGCTTGGTTAAATCCCTTGAGCTTGGCTAAATAATTAATAGAGCCCTAAACAGGCCTCAAAAGCATCAATACTTGGTTGTATTCCACTGGCGTGCCATTTGTAACTAAAATCTCAACAACTTCACCCGATTGTTCAGCTTCTAGTTCATTCATCAACTTCATTGCTTCAAGGATGCAAATGGTTTGGCCGATGCTTACCTTGCTACCTATTTGCACAAAAGCATCCTCTCCAGGGGCTGGAGAGCTATAAAAAGTACCCACCATTGGCGCCTTGATTTCAATTAAATCACTGCGGCTGGCTGCAGCTGCAGGGGGGGGCGTTGGCGGAGCTGCTGCGGCTTGAGCCGGTGCAGGCGCGATAGCCACTGGCGCTGCCGGCGGCGGTGCCAGTGGGGCCGGCAAATTGCGACGCACCTCAAGGCGAAAATCATCGCCTTCGAGCTTGAATTCCTGAATGTCGCTGGTGGAAAGGAAATCCAGTAGCGAACGCAATTCCTTTTGGTCCATCTCCATCTCCCTCAGGACTCCCGACCTAGGTAACTGTCGGAACGGGTATCAATTTTGATTTTCTCACCAATGGTGATGAAAAGGGGCACCATCACCTGGGCGCCGGTTTCCACAATCGCTGGCTTGGTGCCACCGGTGGCGGTGTCGCCCTTAACGCCAGGGTCGGTTTGGGTTACTTCAAGCACCACCGAATTTGGCAGTTCCACCTCGATCGGCTTGCCATTCCAAGCCACCACACTCACCTCCATGCCTTCTTTCAGGTATTTCTTGCCATCACCGATTTGCTTTGCGGTGAGGCGGGTTTCCTCAAAACTGGCCATGTCCATAAACACATATTCCTCAGCCTCCATGTAGGTGTGCTGAAGGGTGGATTTTTCCAACAGGGCGGAGGCAACCATCTCGCCGGCCCTGAAGGTTTTTTCCACCACGCTGCCGCTTTGGGCTGATTTCAGTTTCGTGCGCACAAAGGCAGAACCCTTGCCCGGCTTCACGTGGAGGAACTCCACCACGCGCCATACCTGACCATCAAGCTCGATTGTGGTGCCGGTGCGGAAGTCGTTGCTAGAGATCATTCCGGCAGAAAGGATTGAGGCGGATTGTACGGTGGTCTGCGCTACCGAAGCAGCGGCCGTGCCCAGCACCATTTATTCAATGCTGTTGGCCCTCGCCTTGGCCTTGGGGTTCAGCATCTCAAATCCTGGGGAGGTTTTGGCTGCCCTGCCCCCCGGCAACGCAATAACCGACCCTGCGGCGATCCTGAGGGATTCCCTGCCGGTACAGCAACCCGACCTGCGGGAATTGCAACATCGCCTCGAAGGCACCAGCAACGACCTGCGGGCCCGCCGCTGGAGCAGCATCCAACAGGCCTGCGAACGCTCCTCAAAACTGCTCAATCAAAGGCAGGGGCGCATCATTGGCGATCTGCCACCCCAGCAGCAGGAAACGGCAAAGCAAGAAATAGAAAATTTGCAACAAAACCTAATCAACCTATGCAGCAGCAGCGAAAGCCAAAACCGTGATGAATTCCTCGAGCAAAGGCGAGAGGTGCTAGCGGCGGTGGGCCGTTTAGAAGAGCTTGCCATTGAAAGTTTTCCCTATGAAATCCCTGAGGAGTTCAACAACCTGCCGCGACTGCTGGGCCGGGCAAGCGTGGAAATTCGCACCAATAAAGGCAACCTCACCGCCGTGGTTGATGGCTACAACGCCCCCCTAACCGCAGGCGCATTTGTGGATTTAGTGCAGCGCGGCTTCTACAACAACCTGCCCTTCAACCGCGCTGAAGATTTCTACGTTCTGCAAACCGGTGACCCCGTAGGAGCTGCCACGGGCTACATCCCCGATGGCAGCAAGGGCGAACGCCAGGTGCCATTGGAAATCATGGTGCCGGGCGAAAAGCAACCGCAATACAACAAAACATTTGAGGATCTGGGTTTATTTAAAACCACCCCAGTACTACCTTTTGCCACCCTCGGCACCATGGGTTGGGCCCATTCAGACGAAGCCCTAGGCGATGGATCCTCACAATTTTTCTTTTTTCTCTACGAAGCTGAATTAACACCTGCTGGCTTGAATTTGGTGGATGGTCGCTACGCCGTGTTCGGCTATGTGGTGGATGGATTTGATGTGTTGGAAAATCTTGGCGTAGACGACAAAATTGAAACAATCACCCTGCTTAGTGGAGCTGAAAATCTGCAAGCCCATGGCTGAATTAGCTGAGCTTGGCGAAGCAGAACTAATCGCCAAGCTCAGTTGTTTTGCTGCAGCGGGTCAATTTGATGATGATGCGGCCCTTCTGGCGCCTGATCAACAGCTGCAGCGGGTAATTAGCACCGATGCCATGGTGGAAGGGGTTCATTTTTCAGCTAACACCACCCCAGCTTTCAGTGTTGGTTGGCGTGCTGCCGCTGCGAATCTCTCTGATTTAGCTGCGATGGGCTGCCTTGAGGCCGAGGGAATAACCGTTGCCCTCGCTGCCCCTGGCCACACACCCCTGGCCTGGGTTGAGGCGGTTTATGGGGGCCTCTCAGCATTGCTAAAACGCCATAACTGCCAGCTATTGGGTGGTGATTGCAGCAGCGCACCGGTGGTGATGCTTGCTATCACTGCCATCGGCAAGGTGGCTGCCGATCGCTTGATTCGGCGCGGGGCCGGCAGGGCTGGTGATCGCTTGGTGGTTAGTGGACCCCATGGCCTGAGTGGCCTAGGGCTACAGCTGCTGCAAAACCCCAACGATCCAGCCACAAGCCATCTAAGTGAAAGCCTGAAACAAGCAGCGATCAAGGCCCATCAACAACCAATACCCCGCTTTGATGCGGTGGCGGCTTTGCATCAGAGCCAGCCGGCAGCATGCCCCTGGCGGGTGGCAGGCACCGATAGCAGCGATGGCCTACGCCGCAGCCTGGAATTGCTGGGCAACGCCTGCGGCCACCAACCAATGCTGGATCTGAACATGGGCCCATTGGAACCCTGGTGCCTTGATGGTGGTGAGGATTTTGAGTTGGTTTTAGCCCTTGATCCCCTTTGGGCAGATAACTTTGTTGCCCAGCTGCCTGGGGCCCAATGCATTGGTTGGCTTGGGGATAAGCCCGGGCCACCCTGTTGGTTAAGCAATAAAAAACCCCTACCGGTGGGCAGGGGTTATGAACATTTCAAAGGCAATTAGTTCAGGCCCAGTTGCGTGCCACCACTTCAGCTAGATCAACCACCCGCTGGCTGTAACCCCATTCGTTGTCGTACCAGGAAATAACTTTCACCATGTTGTCGCCCATCACCAGGGTGAGCTCTGAATCAACGATGGTTGATTCATCGGTGCCGGCATGGTCGGAGGAAACAAGCGGCAGGTCGGAATATTTAATGATCCCTTTCATCGAACCCTCAGAGGCGGCCTTAAGGGCAGCATTCACTTCGTCTTTATTGGTGGCGCGCGCCACTTCAAGCACCATGTCCACCACCGACACATTTGGGGTGGGTACCCGCATGGCAATGCCGCTCAATTTGCCCTTCATGGGTGGGTAAACCAAGGCAACGGCGCTTGCAGCACCAGTGGAGGTGGGAACGATGTTGATGGCGGCTGCCCGGGCCCGGCGCAGGTCGCGGTGGGAGGCATCCAGGATGCGTTGGTCGCCTGTGTAGCTGTGGGTGGTGGTCATCGTGCCCTTCACGATGCCGAAGGTTTGATCGAGCACCTTCACCAATGGCGCCATGCAATTGGTGGTGCAGCTGGCATTGCTGATGATGTCGAAATCTTCATGGCGATATTGATCAGCGTTTACTCCCACCACAAAAGTACCCACCCCTTCACCTTTGCCAGGGGCTGTGATCAATACTTTTTTGGCACCGGCCTGAATGTGCTTACCAGCTCCTGCTTTATCAACAAAAACACCCGTGGCTTCAATAACTAAATCAACTTCCCATTCCTTCCAAGGCAGGTTGAGGGGGTTGCGATCTGAAAAGCATTTGATCGGCCTGCCATTCACCGTGATGGTGTCGTCGGTGTAGCCCACTTCAGTGTCGCGAATCCTGCCCAGCATTGAGTCGTAGGTGAGCAGGTGGGCATTGGTTTTGGGATCGGAAGTGTCGTTTAAACCAACAACTTCGATGCCCGTGTTGGCACCGCGGCTCAGCCAGCAGCGCATGAAATTGCGCCCGATACGGCCGAATCCGTTAATGGCAACACGAAGGGTCATGGCAGCTCAGAGGGAATCCCAGTAAAAAAGGGAATTTGGCTGCGAATCATACAGACCCAAACGTGTTTTGAAACTAGTCAAAGTTTTTTGCCATTCCACCCAGAGGGTTTAAGTTCTGCTCACCCTTTCCTCAGCATTGAGCAGCCAACTCTCCCTCCCCCCTGAGCGCCCTGTGCACTTCATTGGTGTTGGGGGCATTGGCATGTCTGCCCTTGCTGGGATCCTGGCCGACCGCGGCTATGCCGTAAGCGGTTCAGATCCGCGTCAATCGGATTTATCCCAGGGGTTGCGCAAACGGGGTGCCCGCATTTTTAGGGATCAAAACAAGGCCACGGTTGATGCAATCCGCAGTGGTGTTTCCTGCTCACCATTGGTGGTAATCAGCAGCGCGATTCCAGCTAACAATCCAGAGTTGCTTGCCGCAAAAGCCGCGGGGCTTGAAATATGCCACCGGGCCGCCCTTCTCGCTTGGTTAATCGCTGAGCAACGCAGCATTGCCGTTGCCGGCAGCCATGGCAAAACCACCACCAGCAGCCTGATCGCCAGTTTGCTAAGCGCCGTGGGCATGGACCCCACAGCAATCATCGGTGGTGTGGTGCCAGCTTTTGGTAGCAATGCCCGCACCGGTGCCAGCAATCTGTTGGTGGCAGAAGCCGATGAATCCGATGGCTCCCTGGTGCAATTTCACCCTGCCCTTGGCGTAATCACAAATCTGGAGCTTGATCACACCGATTTTTATCCAAACCTCGAAGCATTGGTGCAAACCATGCAGCGCTTTGCTGGCAATTGCAGCGAAGTGCTCGCAAATGCCGATTGCCCAGTGCTTCAAGAGCACATCAAAGCCCACCACCGCTGGAGCCTGGCTGAAGAAGGCCCTGGCCAAGAAGCCTATTTCCGGGCCATACCCCTCAGCATGGCGGGGGACGGCAGCAGGGCGGATTACCTCGAAAACGGCCATCGCTTGGGGGAGCTCAGCCTTCCCTTAGCCGGTCGCCACAACCTCAGCAATGCCCTCGCGGCCATCAGTGCCTGCAGGCTGATGGGAGCCCCCTTCCACGACCTGCAACAGGCCTTAACCGGCTTGGTGCCCCCTGGCCGTCGCTTCGATCTGCGGGGCGAGTGGCAGGGCCGTTTAGTGGTAGACGACTACGCCCACCACCCCAGTGAGGTGGCCGCCACCCTGAGCATGGCCCAATTGATGGTTAGCTCCGGGCGCAGCACCCTGCCGTGGGTGCCCAAACGGGTGGTGGCCGTATTCCAGCCCCATCGCTACACGCGCACAGCGGAATTTCTCAACCGTTTTGCCGAAGCCCTAACCACCGCGCCCAAAACCCTGCTGGCGCCCCTCTACGGCGCCGGTGAATCCCCCCTCCCTGGCATCAGCAGCGCTGCCCTAGCGAAAGCGATGCAAAATCTGGGCGCTGATGTGAATGCCTATGGCTGCCTTGATGAACTGGCAAGCGCCCTTGAAACTGAAACAAGTCCCGGGGATTTAGTGCTGGTGATGGGAGCAGGTGATGTGAATCAAATCTGGGGGCGTTTGCAAAACCAAACCCTGGCCGCGGCCGCTTAAACCGTGCTGCAGCAGTCCATACCCCTAGGGGGCTACACAACATGGAAAGTGGGGGGCCCAGCTGAATATCTAGCCGAACCGGATTCACTAACAGCCCTGCTGGAAATATTGGCAGCCCATAAACAAACAGGCAGGCCACTACAAATTATTGGGGCCGGTTCCAATTTATTAATTAGCGACCAGGGTTTGCCTGGCTTAGTGATTTGCACCCGGCGGCTTCAGGGGGCCCAACTAGATGGCAGCAGTGGGCTGGTGGAGGCCCTGGCGGGGGAACCATTGCCCACCCTGGCCCGCCGCGCCGCCAAGGCAGGCCTGAGCGGTTTGGAATGGTCGGTGGGGATTCCAGGCACCGTTGGTGGCGCAGTTGTTATGAATGCCGGCGCCCAAGGGGGCTGCCTGGCCGAACGCTTAATCGATGCCACCGTGATTGATCCCCATGGCGGCGAAGCATTTGTTTTAAGCAATCAAGAGATGGATTACAGCTATCGCCATAGCCGCCTCCAAACTGAAAAGTTAGTGGTGCTTTCAGCCCGATTTCAGTTAACTCCGGGTCAAAACCCCAGCCTGCTGAGCGCTCAAACCAGTGCAAATCTGCAAAGCCGCACCAGCAGCCAGCCATACCACCTGCCAAGTTGCGGCAGTGTATTTCGTAATCCTGAACCACAAAAAGCTGGCCGCTTGATCGAAGCCCTAAACCTGAAGGGATATCGCATTGGCGCTGCTGAGGTATCGGAAATCCATGCAAATTTCATTGTTAATAACGGAGGCGCTAAGGCCGCCGATATCCAGGCGCTGATTAGCCATGTGCAAACTGTTGTGCATAAATCCCATGGCTTCTGGCTGCATCCAGAAGTGATTCGTTTAGGGGTGTTTAGTGAAAGCCTGCAGGCGGCGGCTTAACCTGATTTCACTTGTTCAAAGGGGCCATGGCCGGTTTCGGACTACCCAACTTCGGTCAACTAACCGAAGCCTTCAAGAAAGCGCAGCAGATTCAGCAAGATGCCCAAAAGCTCCAGGAAGAACTGGATGCCATGGAAATTGAAGGCACCAGTGTTAATGGCCTTGCCAGCATCTGGTTATCGGGCAACCAGCAGCCTTTGCGGGTGCAGTTAGCAGCCGAATTGCTCACAGAAGGTAAGGAAGCAACGGAAGCGGCCACCCTGGAAGCTTTGCAAAATGCCTACGCCCAATCCAGCGCCACCATGAAGGGAAAAATGGAGGAGCTCACTGGCGGTTTAAACCTCAATCTGCCTGGGTTTAACGGTTGATCACAGCTGATCCTGCATCAGGCTTTGATACAACCCATAACGCTCCCAGCTGCGCTCAAGCCCACAGCCCGGTTCCTGTAGGTGGCGGCAATCATTAAAACGACAGCGCCTACCAGCCCTGAGCTGCTGGCGAATTTCAGGAAATAAAGAAGCAAATTCCCCTGGATTAGGGGGCAATTCAGGTCGATTAAAACCCGGAGTATCAGCGAGCAAAGCGTTTGGCGCTAGCGGAAAGAGTTCCACATGGCGGGTGGTATGGCGGCCCCGTTGCAACTTTCCAGAAACTGCAGCGGTTCGCAGTTGCAAATCGGGCAGCAAAGCATTCAGCAAGCTGGTTTTACCCACACCACTGGGGCCGCAGAGCACTGAGATGCCAGGGCATAACCGCAAACGCAAGCCCTCGAGGGCCTGAACGTTGCCATGGGCGATGCTGTGGGGTTCATAACCCCAACTGCGCAGGCGCTCAAGCCATTCCAAACACTGCTCGCTGCTAACTAAATCGGCCTTGCTGAGCACAGGCAGCACCTCAAGGCCAGTGGCTTCAGCGCTGAGCAAAAATCTGCTGAGCCCTTGGGCATCAAGGCTGGGTTGGGCCAAAGCCACCACCACCACCACCCGATCTGCGTTGGCAAGGGCTGGCCGCTGCAGGCTGCTGCTGCGGGGCTCAAGGGCGGCAATGGCGGCGCGGCCGTCAAGCCAATCAACACCATCAAGGCCCACCCAATCGCCCACCATTACCTGTTCGCCTTGGTGAGCAAGGCGCGAACGACGGGTGCAAAGCAATATTTGTTGGCCGGCTGGGCCGGGTTGTTGCAATTTAACTCTGCAAAAATTTGCCTCTAGGGCCATCACCTGAGCCCGCAGCAATTCAGCCACGGATGATCTTTAACTGCACCGAACCATCGATTTGAGGTATGCGTTCTAACTGCTTTACCTGATCTGAACCCTGCAGGGATTCCACCACCAGGCGATCCGGTTCACCAGCATCAAGCCACACCTGCAGGGTGCTGCCCGGCGCTAATGCTTCAAGGGCAAGGCGGGTGCGGATAAAATTTAAGGGGCAGGGTGTGCCACGCAAATCAAGCACGGTGATGGCAAAGTTTGAAATTAATTATCATTGAAATAAATGTCATTGGAATAAACCGCCAAATAAACCTTTCCCCTTGGGATGGCTTCTAGCGATAGTGGTTAACTCTTCCAATAGTTCCCGCTCTTTTGCTTCTAACTTTTGCGGCACCACTACTTTTATGGTGAACATGTGATTACCGCGGGCCACGGGATTACCCAGGCGGGGCACACCGCGATCTTTAAGGGTGAGCACCGTTCCGGGTTGGGTGCCGGGGGGTATTTGAAATTCTTCTGGCCCATCAACGGTTTCCACCTGCAGGCGATCACCTAAAATCGCCTGTAGATAACTGATCGGCAATTCGGAATTTATATGAATTCCATCACGCCGCAATTTGGCATCAGCCTGCACAAATAACACCACATAAAGATCACCGGAGGGGCCGCCCCTCATGCCGGCATTGCCCTCATTATTAACGCGTAGCCTTGTACCTGAATCAACACCAGCGGGAATATTAATTCTCAATTTCTTGCGCACCTGTTGCACCCCTTGGCCAGCGCAATCGGAACAGGGATCAGCAATCACCTGGCCATTGCCTTCGCAGGCTGGGCATGGTGCCACTTGGGTGAAGGTGCCAAAGGGGGTGCGGGTGGCCCTACGCACCTGGCCGCTGCCCCCACAGGTGCTGCAATTAACAGGGCCACTGCCAGCCTTTGCGCCACTGCCTTTACAGGTGTTACAGGTTTCTAAATGGCGAATTTGGATTTCTTTTTCTTGGCCAAAAACCGCCTCTTTAAAACTGATATTTAGGTCGAAACGCAGGTCGTCGCCTTGGCGAGGTCCCCGCTGCCGTTGGCCTTGGCCGGCGGCACCACCAAAACCACTAAAAAAGGTTTCAAATAAATCAGCAAAACCGCCCATGTCGCCCATGTCGGGAGCGCCGGCAGCACCTGATACACCGGCTTCACCGAATTGGTCGTAGCGGGCCCTGGTTTTGGGATCACCCAACACCTCATAGGCACGGCCCACCTCCTTGAACTTATCTTCAGCTCCGGGATCTTTATTTACATCAGGGTGATACTGACGGGCCAAACGCCTGTAGGCGCGTTTTAAGCTTTCAGCATCAGCATCCCTGGGAACTCCGAGGAGCTCGTAATAATCAGCCATCAGTTACCTTCAGCCTCAACATTGGTTTCAACGGAAGTATTTTCAATTGGGTTGCCATTATTTGGGTTGCCATCAGCAGCGCCCGGACCCATCGATACCTTCACCATGGCGTGACGCAAAACGCGGCCATCAAGGTGATAACCGCGCTGTAGTTCTTCGATAACCACATCTTCAGAGTGGATTTCACTTGGTTCATGCAGAACCGCCTCGTGGAGGCTGGGATCAAAGCGTTCACCCTCCACCCGCATCGGCGATACGCCTAATTGCTTCATCACATCCACCAACTGTTTATACAAACCCTGGTAACTGCGATGTAAACCCTGGGCCTCTTCCCCTTCGGGATTGAGCTGTTGGCGGGCCCGCTCAAAGTTGTCTACCACCGGCAGAATTTCGCTCAAGGTGCTGCAGATCAACTGCACGCGCAGATCTTCAGAGTCCCGTTGCTGCCGTTTACGAAAGTTATCGAAATCGGCGGCAATCCGCATGTATTGCCCGCGCAGGGATTCATTTTCTTGGCGCAGGCTGGTGAGTTCAGCCGTTAGATCGGGCTCAACAGCCCCATTGTTCAGCTCCTCCACCGGTGCCGCTACTTCCTCAGGAGCTGAATTATCAAGCTCAGGGGCGGGGGATTCTTCGTTCATGGGGCGGCCCATTGGAATTCATCCATGTTGCTGGGAGCCCTACCCATGAATCAAGGTCGGGAAACCCCGCCATCCTGAAACCAGTTGTTTGGTTTGCGGTGGAGAAATTTGAACTCACGGAAAGCGCTGCCACCGGCAACGCCTCCCCAATGGTGCAATTGGCAGATCGCATCCTGCTGCAAGCTCTCGATAGCCAAGCCAGCGACATTCACATAGAACCCCAAGAAACTGAATTGCGGGTGCGCTTAAGGATCGATGGGGTGCTGCAAAACGCCTTTGAACCGCTGCCGGCCGGGCTGATTCCAGCCCTCACCAGCCGTTTCAAAATCATGGCTGATCTGGATATCGCCGAGCGGCGTTTGGCCCAAGACGGCCGCATCCGTTGTGGTTATCGGGGCCGCACCGTTGATTTCCGCATCAATTCAATGCCAAGCCGCTTTGGCGAAAAACTGGTGTTGCGCCTTTTGGATACCAGTGCAACCGAGCTCAACTTGGAGCAGCTCATTAATGATCCATTTGTGCTGGCGGAACTGCGGGAACTGGGCCGCATGCCCTACGGAATCCTGCTGGTAACAGGTCCCACCGGTTCCGGCAAAAGCACCACCCTTTATGGCTTGCTTGCAGAACGCAATCAAACGGAAATCAACATCTCAACGGTGGAAGATCCGATCGAATACACCCTGGCTGGTGTTACCCAAACCCAGGTAAATCGTGAAAAGGGCTTTGATTTTGCCCAGGCCCTAAGGGCATTTATGCGACAAGACCCGGATGTGTTGCTGGTGGGCGAAACCCGCGACCTGGAAACCGCCAAAACTGCCCTTGAAGCTGCATTAACCGGTCACCTGGTGCTCACCACCCTGCATTGCAACGATGCCCCCAGCGCCATAGCCCGCCTAGGGGAGATGGGGGTAGAAACATTTTTATTGAGTGCAGCATTGGTGGGTGTGTTGTCGCAGCGCTTGCTGAGGCGCCTATGCAGCCACTGCTCTGAAACGCACGAGCCAGCTGGGGCAGACCTGGCAAGGCTGGGGTTCCTAGCGAGCCAAAGCAGTAAGCACAGCTTTCGCCGTGCTCCAAAAACAAACACTTGCCGCCATTGCGCTGGCCTTGGTTACCGCGGCCGTATTGGTGTATTCGAACTGATGCGCATCAATGAGCCAATGGCCGCGGCCATCGCCAAGGGTGCCAGCAGCAATGAATTGAGAGATTTAGCGATAGCAAATGGCATGCAAACGCTCTTGGGCAGCGGCCTACGCCTGGCCCAACAGGGCCTCACCAGCCTTGAGGAAGTTGAACGGGTGTTGTTAACCGATGGGGGACTCCAGCAGGAGTTGCGTAGGCAACAAATAAACGGCGCCACCTGCAGGGGCTGCAAGGCCGGCCTTAAAAATGAATGGCTGGATTGCCCCTATTGCTTAACCCCGAGGGGAACACTGCAGCCATGAAGCCCATGGCCCATGGCTACAACCCTTGATCCACTACTGAATGATTGGCTGCTACGGCTGCTTGCTGGTGGCGGCAGCGATCTACATCTATCCGCCAATGCACCCCCCTACGGCCGTTTTAATGGCTCGCTGGCAAAGATGGCAGAAACCAGCCTAAACAGGGTTCAAACAGGGCATTTGATTTGTTCTTTACTCACAACTAATCAAATAGAACAGCTCGAAAAAAACCTGGAACTAGATTGCGCCTATGAATTAAACGGCGCCGGTAGATTCCGGCTAAATGTATTTAAAGAGAAGGGTTGCTATGCAGCCTGCCTGAGGGCCTTGGGTGATCGAATCCCAAGTTTTGAACAACTGGGGCTTCCCGCTGCGCTGCAGCAAATAAGCAAACGTCCAAATGGATTGGTGTTGGTTACTGGCCCAACGGGCTCGGGAAAAAGTAGCACCCTAGCGGCCCTATTAGAGTATATAAATCAAAATCAAGCAAGCCACATAATCACCATAGAAGATCCCATTGAATTCGTATATAATTCTGCAAAAAGCTTAATTCATCAGCGTCAGCTTGGTGAGGATACCCACAGTTTTACAAATGCCCTCAGAGCTGCATTAAGGGAGGATCCAGATGTGATATTAGTTGGTGAATTAAGGGATCTAGAAACAATTCAATTGGCAATTAGTGCCGCCGAAACTGGTCATTTGGTATTTGCAACCCTGCACACCAGCTCCGCAGCCCAAACGGTAGATCGCCTTGTTGATGTATTTCCGGCAGACCAGCAAAGCCAGATTCGCATGCAACTAAGCAGCAGCCTAGTGGCTGTTTTTGCCCAAAACCTATGCAGAGCAGTAGAGCCCAAAAATGGCTGTTTTGGCAGGGTGATCGCCCAAGAAATTATGCTAAGAACCCCTGCCATTGCCAATTTAATCCGCGAGGCTAAAACAGCCCAAATATATTCACAACTGCAAACTGGCAATCAATATGGCATGCAAACAATGGAGCAATCGCTTGCAAATCTAGTAAATAGCGGCAAGATTAGCCAGCAAGAGGCATTAAGGAAAACAAATAAATCAGCGGAATTAGAATATTTAATTGGGGGCAGCTAATGGCTCCCAAAATATTTCTTTGCAGCCATCGCAGCCGCCAAGGCACTGAGCAGATTATTAAAATTAAAGCGAATAATGAATCAGATGCTAAAAGAATTTTAAGGCAGCGGGGCATCCTAGCTTTTGCCATCAAAGAAAGCCTGGCTGAAAGCAAGCAATCAGCAAAGCCTCTGGGCATTAAATTAAATTTTGAAAAGCGCCCAGGGGTTAGGGAAAAAGCATTATTTGCAAATAAATTAGCAGCTTTGGTTGGCGCAGGACTGCCGATTATTCGCAGCCTTGATTTAATTACTAAACAACAAAAACAACCACTATTTAAAAGGGCCTTATTAAATGTTTCCCTCAATGTGAATGGGGGCAACTCCCTTGGCGACAGCCTTAGGCAATGGCCCCAAGTATTCGATCCATTGATCGTAACAATGGTGGAGGCTGGCGAAGCCGGTGGGTTGCTGGAGGAGGTTTTGAAGCGCTTGGCAATGCTGCTGGAAAATAATGCAAAATTGCAAAACCAAATTCGCGGCGCCTTGGCTTATCCGATAACTGTGCTGATAATTGCTCTGCTGGTATTTCTTGGCATGACAATCTTTCTAATACCCACATTTGCAGATATCTTTAAAGAATTGGGTGCTGAACTACCTGCATTTACCGTATTGATGCTTAATTTTAGTGTGCTGTTGCGCTCGCCATTTGCGATTATATTTATGGCGCCAGTAATTGCTGGTTATTTTATATTGCGTCGCAGCCACGCAACCCCAGAAGGGCGGCTAAAAATCGATGGCTTTTTACTGCAATTACCGATCTTTGGAGAGCTGATTCAAAAAACGGATACCGCCCAGTTTTGTAGAACATTTAGCAGCCTTAGCAGGGCGGGTGTGCCGATACTAATGGGCCTTAAAATAGTTGCCGACAGTGTTGGTAATCGGGTACTTGCCAACGGGCTGGTTGCGGCGCGCCTAGGGGTGCAAGATGGCATTAGCTTAAGCCAAGCCCTCGGCCGTAGCCACTTATTCCCATCCCTTGCAATCAGTTTAATTGCTATCGGAGAGGAAACAGGTGAAATGGACGTGATGCTTTCCAAGGTTGCAGATTTTTATGAGGATGAAATCGCCATAGCTGTAAAAACAATTACCACAATGTTGGAGCCAATGATGATTGTTGTTGTTGGCGCGATCGTGGGCTCAATTTTATTAGCTATGTACTTACCAATGTTTAGTGTATTTAATAAAATTGCTTAGTTAGGGGCTCCTGAATTGCGGCTGTTTTAGCAACCAACTACCCAGGGCGGCGCTGCCATAACCACTGAGGTGGTCATGGTCGGCATAGAGGGGCAGTGTGCCGCGCCAATTGCTGCAGGTTTTAGCATCACAAAATAAATTTATTGGATCAATTATTTGCAAACCCGGTAAACGCTTTTGCAAGCGCATTAGGCGTTCTAGGGCAGGTGCCCGATCGCTTTCAAAATCGGCACGCCTTTGGCTGCAATCCAGCTTGAGCTGTTGCTGCCAACCAAGGCATTGTTTACCAAGCACGTTGTAAACAGGCCAGGGGGCAAGCAAGCCAACCTGCACGCCACTGGCTTGCAATCCACGCAAGGCTGGCTCTAGGTGTGAACCCATCACGGGAGTGTTTGGGTTTACGTAACTTGCCACCTGCAACCGAGGCGAAAGGCGCGGCAAGCGCAAACTTGGCAGCAATAGGCGATCACCAGGCTTAGCCAGCCGTTTCACCAATGCAAGCGATTGGGCCTCATAAACGGAGCAGCGGCCTGGATCAAAGCTGTAGGAAAGCAATGAACAACCGCCCATTCCCGGCGGTGTTACAACAAAACCCACCAGGCCCGTCTTCGCTGCCACCAAGCTGCGCACCGCTGCCAGCAACGACCCGGCATGGGAATCACCCACCACAAATAAATGGCGGCGTTCTTCAGCAATGGCTTTGCCCGTTGCCTGCACCATGGTGAGCTGCAGGGCCATCCCAGGCGCCAATTGCTCAATTTGGCTAGCGGTTAGGGCAGAAGCAATTGCATCATTACTGGAAACATCCGCCGGCAATAGTTGTTGAATTGGCCTTGGATCATTGGCTGTCCAGGCATATTCTGAAAAAGTTGCCAAACCCAAAGGGGCCCGCAGCCGTTGCGCCTGGCTATCAAATAAAGCCAAACCAACTAAACCAAAGCCCCCCAACAAACCCAATCGAGCCAGGGAAGCACTCCTGCTCCAACCCAGTTCCACAAAGCGATAGGAAAACCAGGTGAGTAGGGCAGTTGCAAGCAAAGCAACGGGCAACCAAAACCCAGATTGGCTGCCAAATAAATAACGGGCAAACACAATGCAAGGCCAGTGATAAAGGTAGAGCGAATAGGAAACAGCACCCAAGGCCTGCAACCCATTGGATTGGGCCAAAACCGCCAAGGGCGTTCCAGCGCCAAAGCCAAGCAAAACAGCACTAGCCAACACCGGTAGAACCACACCTGGCATTGGGTAGGAGCCTTTATTGGAAAGCAAAGCAAAACTGAGCAACAGCAATAAAAGGGCAAAAACTTGAATCAAACCGGCAAACTTTTTAAATTTGGCCAACAACCGCTTAAACCTGCTCGTTACTCCCGCCAAAGCAAGCAGCACACCTGTGGCCAGCTCCCAAAAGCGACTAAGTGGTGATAGATAGGCCCGCTCCGCTGCAACTTGCGACCAGTGCCAGGCCAGCAAAAAAGAGGCAAACCAAAGCGCCCCTGCGGCAAGCCAAAAGTGCCAACGGCGCTCAGTTCGAACAAAAGGCAGAAATATCAGCGGAAAAATTAAATAAAATTGCTCTTCAATTCCCAAAGACCAAGTATGCAGATAAGGATTTAAATACTCATCTGGGCTAAAATAATTTGTTTGCTGTGATATAAGCTTTAAATTAGATACCCCCAATAAACCAGTGATCGAATAGCCGGAAAAGCTATGGAACAAGCGCTTGTCGTAAATCAAATAACTAATGGCTGCAATAATCAAAAGAGCAACCAATAACGGTGGCATTATTCGCCGCAAACGCCGTTTAAAATAATCACTGAAACCCATTTCCCTATCTGGATCTTTAGCTTGCCTCGCAAGCAATGCATAGGTAACTACATATCCCGAGATAACAAAAAATAGATCCACACCGCCGTAGCCACCAGGCAGTAAATCAGGGAATAAATGAAAGATGAGCACCGCCAGCACCGCCACACCACGCAGGGCTTGAATATCTGCGCGAAATGGCAACCTATGGCCTTGAATCATTGCTTAAAGCCCGCCGCAATCGCCCCGCCTGCAATCCAGCCACTACTCCAACAGTGTTGAAAATTAAAACCACCTGTTACCCCATCTATATCCATTATTTCACCGGCAAAAAACAAACCTGGTTGTTTACGGCTCTCCATTTTAACTAGATTTATTTCAGCTAGATCTACACCACCAGCAGTTACAAACTCCTCACCAAATGGCCCCCTGCCCAGCACTGAATAAACACTGCGTTGCAATATCTGTTGCAGCCGTTGTTCCCCCTGGCGAGATAACTCAGCCCAAGGCATGGCTGCATCTAGCTGGGCTTGATTAAGCAGGGCTAACCAAAGCCGTTTTTTAATAGCTAGCAACAGTTCAGGCCTGCCATTAGCCAATTGCTTACGGGCTAAATCCAAGCGCGCCTGGCGCAATTGTTGCTGCAGGATTTGCGGATCAGCGCCTGCAGTCCAATCAACACGCAATTCAGCTCGATATTGATTTTGATGCAGGGCCCTGGCGGCAAAAGCGGTTAGCCGCAACAGGGCCGGGCCGCTTAAACCCCAATGGGTTATCAGCACCGTGCCCCGTTGACGAAAAATTTCAGCGCCCACATGCAATTCCAGCGGCACCAACCCCTGGGATACCCCAGCCAGCTCCCTTAAAAATTTGCCAGCCAAGCGCAGGGTAAAAAGCGACGGCACCGGCGCTATCAACCGGTGGCCTAGGGCCTGGGCCAATTGCCGGCCGCTGGGGTGTCCGCCGGTGGCAAGCAGCAATTTGGCGCAATGAAGCGGCTGCCCTAATCCCCGCCCCTTCAAGGCAAAACCACCGGAGGCCAGGGGCTGCACCGCCTGCAGTGCCCTTTGGCTGTGCAGTTCTACGCCAACGGCTTCAGCCCTGCGGCGCAGGGCATCAACAACCGTGGCTGAACTGTTGCTTGTGGGAAACATGCGGCCATCGGCCTCTTCGTGTAAGTCCACCCCCCGCTCACCAAACCAAGCCACTGCATCACCAGCAGCAAAGCGACTAAACGGACCCCGCAGCGGCTTTTCACCCCTGGGATAGTTAGCCACCAATTCCGCTGGATCCCAGCAGGCGTGGGTGAGGTTGCAGCGGCCGCCGCCGCTTATCCGCACCTTGGCCAAGGGTTCAGCTGTGGCTTCCCAGATCTGAACCTGCTGCAAACCTGCCTCAGCGGCTGTGATGGCCGCCATAAAACCGGCGGCACCACCACCTGCCACCACCAGCTCAGGCATCGGCCTTAAAAGTTAGGGCCACGCCGTTATTGCAATAGCGCTTACCGGTGGGTTTTGGACCATCGTTGAATACATGGCCTTGGTGGCCCCCACAACGGCGGCAATGGTATTCAGTGCGAGGCACGATCAATTTGAAATCCACTTCCGTATCCACTGCTTTTTGCAGCGGCGCCCAAAAACTTGGCCAACCGGTGCCGCTATCAAATTTTGTAGCACTGGAAAATAGGGGCAATGCACAGCCGGCACAGAGATAGGTGCCCTTGCGTTTTTCTGCATTCAAGGGGCTGCTGAATGGTGCTTCGGTGCCTGCTTGGCGCAAAACCTTAAAAGCACTGGCGGATAAACGCTCTCGCCATTCGGCTGGGCTTAGTTGCCAGGCGGGATCAACGGCAGAGGCGGCGGAGGCAGCGGCAGTTGGTCGCCAAAGCCCCATGAAGGCGGCAGCCAGGGCCTGAAGCAAAGATCGACGTTGCCAATTGGCCATTTTCAATAAATTGCACATCAAGCTGCAGCATGGGGTAGTGACCCCCTCAAGCGCCACTCCTAACCAGCACCCCGCCCACCGGTTCAGTGTGGCGCCAATGCTGGATTACACCGATCGTCACTTTCGAGTGTTGATTCGGCAGGTGAGTCGCCATGCGCTGCTCTATTCAGAAATGGTGGTGGCCCAGGCCCTGCACCATGGCGATAAGAGCAAACTGCTCAGCTTTGATCCGATTGAGAAACCCCTGGCTCTGCAATTGGGTGGCGACAGCCCTGAGCTGTTAGCTGCCGCTGCCGAATGGGCCCAGAAATGGGACTACAGCGAGGTAAACCTAAATGTGGGCTGCCCCAGCGCCAAGGTGCAACAGGGACGATTTGGCGCTTGTTTGATGGCGGATCCCAAGCGGGTGGCTGATTGTGTTTCCGCCATGGCTGAAGCCTCTGGTTTACCGATCACGGTGAAACATCGCATTGGCATTGATAACCACGACAGCTATGCCGAACTACTCAATTTCGTAGATACCGTGGCTGCGGCTGGCTGCCAACGCTTCATTGTTCATGCCCGTAAAGCTTGGTTGGAGGGCCTTGATCCAAAACAAAACCGCACCGTGCCACCTTTGCGCTACGACCTTGTGCAAAAACTGAAACAAGATCGTTCTGATTTGATCCTGGAACTAAACGGTGGTTTAGAAAGTTTGGAAAGCTGCCAAACACATCTGCTTTGGGCCGATGGGGTAATGGTGGGCCGGGCGGCATACCACCACCCTTTGCAGTGGAACAGGGTGGATCAAGAGGTTTTCAACGACCTCGAGGCAATGCCAGCTCGAGCATCAACGGTATTGCGGGGCATATTGCCCCACGCGGAACGCTGGTGCGCAAGCGGAGGCAAACTCTGGCCGATTGCCCGCCATTTAGTGCATTTAGTTGAAGGTGTTAGTGGCGCGCGCCATTGGCGCCGAGGCCTTGTGGAAGCGGCCGCTAAAGCAAACGCTGGCCCACAGGTGTTGGAAAAAGCCTGCCTTCAATTAGAAGAGCGGGGTTTGTAGATAGCTGCTAAACAAGGTTGTTCGAAAAAATTTTTGATGGCACGCCTCAGAGCTGGCAAGGAAAATGCCGGCAGTTTCATCCGGGATTTTCGGAATTTCCTGCAACAGGGCAACGTGGTAGACCTTGCAGTTGCTGTGGTTATTGGCGGCGCCTTCGGCAAGGTGGTGGATGCCCTAGTGAGTTTTGTGATGGGGCAATTGCTCACGCCAACATTGAAATCACTGGGTATTGATCAAATCAATCAATGGCCCGCCGGTAATTTTTTGGTGGCATTGATCAATTTTGTTGTGATCAGCTTTGTTGTGTTTTCAATAATCCGCACAATGCAAAGCATGAAACGCCAAGAAGCTGCCGCCAAGCCAGAAGCAACTCCCGATCCCCAGATGTTGCTAGCAGAAGCAGCCCAGCGGCTTGCCAAAGCATTGGAAAGCCGCCAGATCTAACTCAGATTTAGGGTTAACCCTCAGCGCCGCCGTAATCGCCCCAATCTTCACTGGGTGCTGGGCTGGAGGGGCGATCCCCTCCGCGACGGCGGCGGCTACGGCCATCATCGAAACCATCACGGCTGGGTTCACCCCCACCAAAGTCAGGGGACGGAGCACCCCAGGTATCTGCGGCAGGAGCTGGGGCTGGAGCTGAATCACGGTTGCCGTAGCTGCGATCTTCCCAACCGCGGGCACCGGAGCTGCGCTCACCACCTCCTCCTCCGTAACCGCCGCCGCCGCCATAGCCACCACCGCCGCCACGGCTTGGTGCTCCGTAACCACCGCCACCACGGCCGCCGCCGCCGCCACTGCGGGGTTCAGCTTTATTGATGCGCAGGGGGCGACCCATCAGCTCAGTGCCCTGCAATGCTTCGATGGCACGCTCCTCAGCAGCGTCGTCTGCCATCTCCACAAAGGCAAAGCCTCTTTTGCGTCCGGTGTCCCTTTCCAAAGGAAGGGAACAGTTGCTTACCTCGCCATAGGTGGCGAAGAGTTCAATGATGTCCTCCTGTTCCGCGCGGAAAGGGAGGTTGCCGACAAAAATGCTCACTGGCCGTAGGGGACCGAATGGACCGTTGAATGGACTCGGGGAACCCACAAAAGTGGGAACACGGGAAATCTAAACCGGCAAGTGCCTGCTTATCGATGTCGTTAAGAACACATCAATACATTTCTCCAGTGATTGAGCTGCCCCTGCACCTGGGTAAAGCCCGTACCACCTTCACTTACCCGGGCAGCCACCACCTCCCGATGGGCAATCGCTGCATAAATGCTTTGCTCAAAGGCTGGATGCAGGGATTGCCAGCGCTCTAAAGGCAACTCCACCAATAACAGGCCCTCCTCCAGGCAGGTTTTCACTAGCCCGCCCACCAGTTGATATGCCTCCCGGAAAGGCACACCTTTGTTAACCAAATAGTCGGCCACATCGGTGGCATTGGAGAAATCACTGGCCACCGCCCGCTCCATCCGATCCACTCGAAAACTGATCCCCTCCTCCAGCAGGATCGCCATCGCCTCCAAACAAGCCTCTGTGGTGCGAACCGTGTCAAACAAAGCTTCTTTGTCTTCCTGAAAGTCTTTGTTGTAGGCGAGGGGCAGGCCTTTGATCATGGTGAGCAAGCCCTGTAGATGACCAAACACCCGACCGCATTTACCACGCACCAACTCGGGCACATCGGGGTTTTTTTTCTGGGGCATCAAGCTGCTACCGGTGGCGCAACGGTCTGTGAGGTGAACAAAACCGAATTCCTCACTAGCCCAAAAAATCACCTCTTCACTAAGCCGACTCAAATGGGCCATCACCAAGGCCGCCGCCGCGCTGAATTCAACGGCGAAATCGCGGTCGCTCACCGCATCCAAACTATTGGCATAAATGCTTTCAAAACCCAATTCCGCCGCTGTTTGACGCCGATCAATCGCTAGGGGAGTGCCCGCTAAAGCAGCGGCACCAAGGGGGCAGATATTGACCCTTTTACGCACATCAAGCAGGCGTAAACGATCCCGTTCCAACATCTCCACATAGGCCAGAAGATGGTGGGCCAAGGAAAGGGGCTGGGCCCTTTGCAAATGGGTATAGCCCGGGATCAGGGTGTGCAGATGGCCGTCTGCCAACTGAAATAAGGCCCGTTGCAAACGCTGCAAGCTGGGTTCAAGGCCATCGATGCGTTGACGTAACCAAAGGCGAATATCGGTGCCCACTTGATCATTACGGCTACGCCCGGTGTGCAATTTTTTGCCTAGTGGGCCAAGCAATTCGATCAATCGCCTTTCCACAGCGAAGTGAACGTCTTCACACTCGAGGCCGGGCAGAAAGCTGCCCGCCGCCGCCTCTTGGCGCACTGTTTCCAGGCCAGCAATCAGTTGCTCGCTTTCTGCTTCGCTGATCAAACCGCAGCGGCCGAGCATGCGGGCATGGGCAACAGAACCATCCAGGTCTTGTTGCAGCAGGGCGATATCAAAACCGATCGAAGCATTAAATCGTTCGATCGCAGGATGCAAACCCTGCTCAAAACGATTGCTCCAGCTAGTGCCTTCACTGTTAGTTGCACCCATTTAGCCTGGCCCGCAGGATTTCACAGGCTAGGTAACACCACTTCCTCTTTCACCTTAAGTACCACCACCGAGGCATCGTCTTCCAATTGGCGGCCAGCACCAACAAAACGATCCAAGCGGGCAAACAACTGATCCAAAATTTCTTGGGCGCCCACCCCCAACTTGCAAATCGCCAACAGGGCCCTCATCAAACGTTCCTCATCAAAGCGATCACCGCCAATGCCACTGGCCTCCGTCACACCATCTGTGTAAAAAAGCAGCACATCGCCGGGCTCAAGCTGCACCTGCTCACAGCCGTAGTCGGCATCGGCTTGCAAACCAATCAACAAACCAGGGGCATCTAAACGCTCCACCGAATGGCCCTGACGGCGCCAAATCAAAGGCGGATTATGGGCAGCATTGCTAAAACGCAGCAATCTTGTGCGGGGATCATATTCAGAATAAAAAAGGGTTACGAAACGATTGGAATGGGCTAAATCTTCCTGGGCCAGTTGATTTAGGTCGTGGAGAATTTGATCTGGGGCTAAACCGGTTAACACCTCAGCTCGCAACATTCCCCGCAGCAAAGTCATTAATAAACCAGCAGGAATTCCCTTTCCCATCACATCACCCATCACTAAAGCCCAGCGCCCCTGCTCCCTTCTTTTGCCAGTTAGCTGCGGTTTTGTGGGGATAAAATCGTAATAATCACCTCCCACCTGGAATGCGGGCCGGCAGCGGGCAGCCAATTCAACCCCTTCAATAACAGGGCAGCGATCGGGTAAAAGTTGCGCTTGGATTTCTCCACCGATGCTCAGCTGTTGATCAACACGTTGGTGTTGCCGCATCTGCTCCAATAGCAATTCATTTTCAATTGCCACCGCAGTTTGATCAGCCACCAATTGCACATGGCGGCGACGAACCTCACTCCATGAGTATTGCGGATCACTGCTAAATACATACAAACGACCCCTTTGACGATTTTTTGCCACCACGGAAGTACCAAAAAGTTGCACATCACCCAATTGTCTGCGCACTAATTGATCAAGCCTGGAAGCCATCAATTCATCACCGGCTTCGCGATCCAAATCCTTGTCTTGCAGCCCCGCCAGCATCCGCAGTAGTTCAGCGCAGCGGCTGGAAGCGGAACCATGCAACTGTTCCCGCCACAGGGAACCATCGCTGCGCAAAGTGAGCAATATTGCCCCTTCAGCCTCCACTAGACGGCACGTGAGCAGCGGTACCAACTCCAAAAAACGGCTCAGGTTGGTAAAACTACGCAGGGCAAAACCAAGTGATGCCAATAGCTCTTGATTTCGCCTTTGCTCCCGGTTGAGGCTATCGATCAGCTGCCGCAAAGAAGCCGCAGGGGTAATCGCGCTAACTGATCGGTGGGTAGGCGGCTGAGCGCCCATGGGGCTGCCGCAGGGGGCCCTAAGTTAGCTAGTTACGGGCAAGTAAGGCTTCAACAAACTCAAAGCTATTGAAAGGCCTCAAATCTTTAATGCCTTCACCGGCCCCGATAAAACGAATCGGCAGGCCAGTTTCAGCTGCCACGGCAAGGGCAACACCACCGCGGGCACTGCCATCAAGTTTTGTGAGCACCACCCCTGTGAGCTGCGCAGCAGCGGCAAAGGCCATCGCCTGGCGCAAACCGTTTTGGCCTTGGCTGGCATCAAGCACCAGTAACGATTCAACCTTGGCTTCTGGTGCCAGGCGATCGATGATGCGCCGCACCTTTGCCAGTTCTTCCATCAAGTTGTGTTTGGTTTGCAATCTTCCTGCCGTGTCAACAAGCAGCAGTTCAATGTTTTTTGATCGCGCTGCACCGATGGCATCAAACACAACAGCGGCGGGATCAGCATTGGCGGAAGGGTTAGCGATCACAGTTACCCCACTGCGTTCTGCCCACACCTGCAATTGCTGCACCGCAGCAGCCCTGAAGGTGTCCCCTGCTGCCACCAGGCAGCTGTAACCGCTGCGCACAGCCAAATTGGCAAGTTTGCCCAAAGTTGTGGTTTTACCAACTCCATTCACACCAACTATCAACCAAATATTCAACTGATTTTTATCTGGTGCCAACAGGGGAAATACGCCTTTATTACTAAGCGGTTTTTCAAGTTGTTCACGCAATTCCTGCTTGAGCAAACCCAGGGCTTCTGTGGCATCAAGCACGCCTTCATTCATTCTTTTGCGCAGGCGATCAAGGGACTGATCGGTGCTTTCAACACCCACATCAGCGCGCAGCAACAGGCTTTCAATTTCCTCTAAAGACTTTTCTGATAGGGGGTCATCACCAAGATTTTCAAGCAGCTGTGTAACAAAACCCTGGCGGGTTTTTTCCATGCCGGCCCGCAACTTAGCCAGCCAATCAATCTCCTCGATAGATACTTGAGCCGCTGATCTTCCCTGGGCTGCAAGCACCTCTGCCGACCAGAGAAAATCGGCATCCAATTGGCCTAATTCAGGTTCTGCTGGCGGCGCTTCTTGGGCCAAACTTGCCAGCCGTTCCTCACGCTTAGCCGCTGCCTGCTCTAGCAGCGAAACAACAGGTTTTTGTTCTTCTAATTTTGGATCTTCTGTGGGTTTTGGTTCTTCAAAAATTTCAACTTCTTTAACAGCTTCTACTTTTTCAACAGTCTCTACTTCAGGTTGGCTGCCTTGCTGTTGGGCCTTGAGGCGGGCGTAGGCCTCCTTTGCCCAAGCCAAGGCATCTTCTGCAGCCTCCGCCTCTGGGGTGGGACGTTGGAACCAGTCAAATTCAGACATCGTTAGCTAGCCAATTCAGTGGAGGCAGTGATGTATCGCCGCAGCACCCCATTGATCTTGCGCCTACCGGCCTCATCGCTGTAGCGATTGGCTAATTCAACAGCCTCATTAATGGCCACAGCTGTTGGTGTTTGAAAAGCTTCAATTTCCACCACCGCCAACCTGAGGATGTCTTGATCGATGCGGGGCAAACGGGTTAGGCGCCAACCCTCCATTACCGCATCAATGCGGCTATCGAGGGATGGCTGAGCTGCAAATACGGCCTTGGAGCGCTCGAGAGCCCATAACCGGATGTCTTGTTGATCGGCAAGCAACAACAAGCGCGGAAATTCCAAACTGGCTGATAGCCGGTTCAAAACCTGCTCTGCAGATTCCAAACTCCGATTCAAATGTTGGCGCACCCTATCGTTTTCGCCTTCGCTTAATTCACTATCAAGCAAAGCCTGTTGGGCCTGCTGCAATTGATCTGCCGATTGATCTAGGGCCTCCCTCAGATGACTGTTAAGCGATGTGAGCGCTTGGGCTAAAAGTTGTTCACAACTACTGGGGGTTCGATCCGCTTTTTGACCAAGAATCAACAGGGCCAGTTCCCTGGCAATCGAACGGTTCTGCATCAACTTCAGGGCTTGGGGGGACCCGGCAGGGGGGAGGGCCGCAATTGGGCTAGCAGGCTAGAGAAACTGCGATTAACCGGGCTATCACGGTCATCAGGGCTAACGATGCCCGCCGAAATGATTGTTCTAAATGCATCTTCAACACTTAGATCAATGTCCCTCACGGCAGTTTCAGGTACCACCGTGTACCAACCGGTGGTGGGATTTGGTGCTGTTGGTATGAACACACTCAACATGGGCTGATTAAAACCAGCGGCCATCGATGCCCCCAAAACTCCTGTAACAAAGCCGAGGGAATACAAACCTTCGCGGGGATATTCCACCAACACCACCCTGCGAAAACGGGTGCTGTTATCACGCAGCACCGTTTCCAGAATCTGTTTAAGCGTTTTATAAACAGATCCCGCCAATGGAATCCGAGCCAGGGTGCCCTCGCCATAATCCAACAACCAACGGCCAACAATATTGCGGGCCATCAAACCGATTAAAAGAATGCCCAGTAGGGGCACCAATAAACCAGCCAGCAGATTGATCAGTTCCTGCAGGAAGGGATTAAGGGTATTGAAAGGGTTGAATTGTTTCGGCACCGAGGTGAGGAAACTCACCACAAAACGGGTCACCAAAGTGGATAACCAAATCGTGGTTGCTAGGGGAATCACCACCAGCAAACCCGCGATCAGGTCGTTCTTGAGGTCTTGTTGCAACCGCACATTTACGGGCGGTTCTGGTCTGGGGCGGGTCTGCACCAAGGGAGTTGAGCAGCAAGTCGCTAATGCAACTTAGCCACAGGGGCGCCCCTTAGAGGATTGCAGCCATTGCAACCGCCGCTGTAGCCAAAGCCAACAGCAATGCCACACCAGTGCCGCTGAAACGCCTTTGGCCAAGGGTTAACGATCTAGCCCGCTCCGCTTGCTGCACCTGTTGTTTCAGCTGACCCAAGCGGCCATCAATAAACCGTTTTGCCTGGCCACTGGCCAGCTCATCACTCAGGTTTGGATCCAATTGACCCGCCTGGCGCAGCTGACCCACCAGGGCTTCAATCAATTGAGGGTTGTTGCTTTCCGCCTGGGCTCGCTCCAACTCCATTTGTTTTTGACTCACCGCCTGATCAGCCTGTTTCTGCAGGATTGCGTTGCCACTGATCGTTACTGGCACTGCCACCAAAAGCGATAGGGCCAAGGCGATGCCCACCCCAAACACCGTCCAGCGCAGGGGGCTGCGCAGCTGCTGCGGTTGATCCAGGCGCGAACCCACCAACATCAAGAGCAAACCCACCAAAGCCATGGGGGAACCCTTGATCAGGGTGTCTACCACCAATTGACTGAAAGCCTCTTCGCCCCAGGCATTGGCACTAAGCACCGCCAGCAGTTCTAAAGCGAGCACCAGCACCAGCACACCGCCGATCCAGCGCAACAAACCAGATAAACGGGAAGGGGAAAGCTCAGGCACGGCACAATAAAGATGCGGCGCAACTGTAGGAGTGCCGGTGAATCTTGCCGACCAGTTGAAACAACAGGCCCTTGCCCAGGGATTTGCCGTAGCTGGGGTGGCGTCCACATCAGCTGGGGGGCGGATGCCACTGCGCACCGCTGCGCTTGAGCGCTGGCTCGCCGCCGGTTACCAGGCGGATATGGCCTGGATGAACAATCCCAAACGTCTTGCGGTGCAGCAACTACTGCCGGGGGTGCGCAGCCTTTTGGCGGTGGGCCTCAACTACTACGTGGATCAACAACAGGGGGTTGGTGTGGCCCGCATCGCCCGCTATGGCTGGGGTAGGGACTATCACCGGCTGATCGAGCAACGCTTAAAACGCTTGGGCCGCTGGTTGGAGCTGCAGCAACCCGATAGCCGTTGGCGCGTTTGTGTTGATACGGCACCGCTACTTGATAAAGCTTGGGCTGAAGAGGCAGGTATCGGTTGGATTGGTAAAAACGGCAATTTGATCAGCCAAAGCCATGGTTCCTGGTTGCTGCTGGGCCATCTGCTCACCACTTGCGAATTAACACCAGATGCCCCAGCGATCCCCCTCTGCGGCAGCTGCAACGACTGTTTGCCGGCCTGCCCCACTGGCGCCATAGCGGAACCATTTGTGGTGGATAGCCGCCGTTGCATTGCTTTTCACAGCATTGAAAACCGGGATGACACATTGCCATTACCGCTCCATGGCTGGGTTGCCGGTTGTGATTTGTGCCAGGAGGTTTGCCCATGGAATAAACACCATGCCAAAGCAAGCACTGATCCAGAACTACAACCACGCAACTGGATCCTGCAAAGCAAACCGCAGGAACTAAAAGAATGGGATGACAATCAGTGGGATGAAGCGCTGCGGAGCTCGGCCCTAAGGCGAATCAAACCGCAAATGTGGCGCCGCAACCTAGGCTGCCTCTGAGATTCGCTGATCACCATGGGTCGCAGGCTGCTGGCTTTAATGGCGGCCGCTGCATGTTTGCTAGCGGCTCCCGCCCAGGCGCTTGTGCCCTATGTGTTTGTGCCAAGCGCTAAGGAACTAGGCAAAGCCGGTTTGGGTATTGCTGGTGCCGCTGCCGGGCTTCTGCAGATGGGCCAGGTGGAGGAGGGTCGCAAATTGGCCCGCCTTGCCGTGCAGGTTCTACCAAACGACCCCAGGGCCTGGCTAGTGCTTGCCGAAGCGGAACTGCGCAGCAGCCGTAAGGGCGAAAAAAACAACAGGGCCTATGAAGCCCTGGCACGGGCAAAGCAGTTAGATCCCAATAATCCTGGTGTTTGGTTTGCAGAGGGCTCCTTAAACCTGCGTAACAACAAACCGGAGGAAGCCCAAAAGCTATTGCGGGAGGGCCTGCGTTTGGATCCAAACAATCCAGGTGCCTACTTCGATTTAGGCAATGCCCAAATCCAGCTAAAGGAATTAAATCCAGCCTTGGCCTCGTTTGAAAAAGCAGCCGGGCTGCGCAAGGGATTTTGGGAAGCGGTTAACAACCAAGCGATCGTGTTGTTTGAACAGGGACGCACCGCAGAAGCCGTGGGCCGCTGGCGTAAGGCCCTAGAGATCAGCTCCGATGCAGCTGAACCCAGCCTTGCCTTAGCTGCTGCCCTTTATTCAGAGGGGAAAACCTCCACAGACACCATCACCTTGGCCACACAGGCGCTTGTGAAGGAACCGGATTATGTGCTGGATGCATATCAAAAAGATCAGCTTTGGGGCGCCAAATTGCGGCAGGCCACCCAGGTGCTGTTCCGCGATGAAAGGTTGCGGGGTTCTGTGGATAGGGCCATGGGGATGGCCGGTTTTAAGGACGAGTGAATTCGCTATCTGTAGGCTGAGCCCCTTCCCTTCGCATTAGCCCATTCCGCATGGCGGACGAGCGCATCGTTCCGATTGCCCTGCATCAAGAGATGCAGCGTTCGTATCTCGAATACGCGATGAGCGTGATCGTGGGCAGGGCCCTGCCGGATGTGCGCGATGGGCTTAAACCCGTACAACGGCGGATTTTATTTGCCATGTATGAGCTGGGGCTAACCCCAGATCGGCCCTATCGCAAATGCGCAAGGGTGGTGGGTGATGTGCTCGGTAAATACCACCCCCATGGCGATCAAGCCGTTTACGACGCCCTAGTGCGGCTGGTACAAACCTTTGCCAGCCGCCACCCACTGCTGGATGGTCACGGCAATTTCGGTTCGGTAGACGACGATCCAGCGGCGGCGATGCGCTACACGGAAACCCGTTTATCGCCGCTTTCCCATGGGGGAATGCTGGATGAAATCGGCAGCGACACCGTTGATTTTGCCAACAATTTCGATGGTTCCCAGCAGGAACCAACGGTTTTACCCGCCCAATTGCCTTTCCTGCTGCTCAATGGCTGCAGTGGCATTGCCGTGGGAATGGCCACGAGCATTCCGCCCCACAATCTTGGCGAAGTGGTAGATGGCCTTATTGCTTTGCTGCGCAACCCGGAGCTAAGCGATCAAAAATTACTCGAATTAATTCCCGGGCCTGATTTCCCAACGGGCGGTGTGGTGCTAACCGGTTCCGGGGTGCGGGACACCTACCTGCAGGGCCGCGGCAGCATTCCAATGCGTGGGGTGGCCCACATTGAGGAAACACAACCGGGAAAAGGCCGCCATAAACGGGGGGCGGTTGTGATAACTGAACTGCCCTATCAATTAAGCAAAGCCGGATGGATTGAAAAACTGGCGGAACAAGTAAATGAAGGCAAGATCACCGGCATCGCCGATATCCGCGATGAGAGTGATCGGGAAGGTATGCGGGTGGTGGTGGAACTAAGGCGGGATGCAAATGCTGAACAGGTTATGGCTGAATTACATAAACGCACGGCCTTACAAAGTAATTTTGGTGCCATCATGTTGGCCCTAGTGCATGGCAAACCGCAACAGCTCAGTTTGCGGCAGTTATTAGAGCAATTTTTAGAATATCGCGAACTAACAATGGTGCGGCGCACCCGCTATGCCCTTAAGCGTTGCGAAGATCGTTTAGAGGTGGTTGAAGGTTTAATCAAGGCACTTAATGTTTTGCGCGAAGTGATTGAAATGATTCAATCAGCGCGAGATAGCGCCAGTGCAAAAGCTAGTTTACAGGTGCAACTTGATTTAACTGAAAGGCAAGCGGAAGCCGTATTGGCAATGCCCTTAAGGCGTTTAACAGGGCTTGAACAGGAGAGCTTACGCAAAGAGCTTGAGGAGTTGCGCCAGGAGCAAAAAGAATTGCGCCACCTGCTAGATGATCGGCCTACATTATTAGATACTTTGGTTAAAGAGTTAAAGCAACTTCGCAAACAATTTGCAACGCCAAGGCGCACGCGTTTACAGGAAGGCGGCGACGACCTGGTGGCGCAAAGGGCAGCAGCCCAAAGGCCAAATGCGGAAGCGCAAAGATTGCATGCCCTGGCTGCCATCAGTAGCGACAACCGCCTGCTACTACAAAGTGACGGCCTGTTGCGGATCGCCAGCCCCCAAAGCCTTGGCAAATTGCACCTGAGTGAACCGCTGCCTTTTGGGGACCATGGCGCCCATGGCCAATTGATCATGGCTGTTCAGCCTGCTCCCACCTTGCTGGCCTTCACCAGCGGCGGCCGCGTGGCGGCATTGCGTTGGGAATTTGCAGCACAACAACCGGGGCCGATTGAAAAATTCCTACCAGAAAGTGTTGATGGTCAAGGGGAGAAAGTAGTTGAGGTTTTAGTATTACCCCCAGAAGATATCAACTTCTCCATTGGTTTGTTAAGTAGTGATGGCCGCTTTAAAAGAATTGCAGCTGAAGAATTCAGGGAACTATCTGGGCGGGCAACAACAGTTCTAAAATTAAAAGATGGTGTGGTGTTAGAACGGGCTGTTATATGTAAAGAAACTGATAATTTAATTGTTGCCAGTAGCACAGGTCGCAGTTTGCGGCTTCCCATAGATGAAAACAATGTTCCCTTGATGGGTCGCACTGCCCAAGGACCCACATTGATGAGGTTGCTGCCGGGCGAAACGATTGTTGGCGCTGCCGTTACTGCTGCCGATGCAGAGGTTTTATTAATTAGTGCGCTGGGGCAATTAAAAAAATTAGCAGTTTCAAATCTGCGCCTTTGTCAAAGGGGGGATCTAGGCGAAATAGCCCTAAGATTTAGCAACCGTAATGATCAATTAGTAGATCTAAGGGCCTGTGATGTGGAGTTGGTTGCCGTTGAAACACAAACGGGCAGTATCAGGTTGCAAACCGATGGCCTATTAGCAGAAGATAGCCGTGGCACCGGTTTAAACCTAGAACTACCAAAAACTGAAAAAGTTACTAGGCTATTGCCTCTAAATAATCAATTATGAGCAAACAGGACCCGAGGGGATAAATCCCTCAGCACCCCCTGCATTAACTAAACTCCACTCTTGCCCCAACTGATTAAATTGTCTTCTTATTAATTGCAACGGTGTTCCATTGGGCAAAGTTGTTATTACTGGAAAGCGTTGATTTGGCCCAACCCTAAGCGAAACCTGAAAATCAGCATTGCAAACGTTTGCAGGGCTGCCTAAAAGGCTGGGCAGCCAGATGCTGTGGGGATAGAAAAACAGCAAAACCAAAGCCAGCCAAAGTTAATTTAATTGCTTTTACTGGAGAAAAATTAATACTTGTTTTCGTTTGGTCCTCCCCTTACAGGTCATTTTTGGTTAACCCACCGATTGTACTGGAACTGGTGCTTCCAGCATTAGTTTGCGCTCACGCAGCTCTTCTTCAACCGCAATCGGATAATTACCATCAAAACAAGCGGTGCAAAAATTCTGCGCCTGTTCTTGGGCGCATTGCAGCATTCCTTCTTTACTTAAATAGGCCAACGAATCAACACCAAGATGTTTTGTTATTTCTTCTATTTCTAAGCGAGCAGCAATAAGCTGGTCTTGTGAATCAGTATCAATTCCATAAAAACAGGGATGGGTTACTGGTGGGGAACTAATCCGCATATGCACTTCCCTTGCCCCCGCTTCCCTGAATGCTTGAACTAATTTACGGCTTGTGGTACCGCGAACAATAGAATCATCAACTACAACAATACGCTGGCCTTCTATAACATCTTGCAAAGGATTTAGCTTAACGCGAATTCCAGCCTCTCGCATTGCTTGTGTGGGTTGAATAAAAGTTCTACCAACATATCTATTCTTGATCAAACCGTCGCCAAAAGGAATGCCACTACTCTGAGAAAAGCCAATCGCAGCAGGAATTCCTGAATCCGGCACACCGATAACTAAATCTGCTTCCACCGGTGATTCCTGGGCTAAACGCTGGCCGATGCGTTTGCGGTAGCTGTATAAAGATTCTCCAAAAAATCTACTATCTGGCCGCGCAAAATAAATCAATTCAAATACACATAATTTTGGTGTTTCTTCACACCATCTACTCCGAAATGGATGTGCTTCGCCGAGCCTAAATCGCACTAATTCTCCCGGTGCAACATCATCATTAAAACGGGCACCAACAATATCTAAACCACAGGTTTCACTACTAATTACCCAGGCGCCAGCGCCAGGTTCCCCCAGGTGGCCAAACACCAATGGCCGCAGGCCATGGCCATCCCGCAGGGCGTAGAGAGCATCCGGGGTGCTGATTGCAAGGCTGAAGGCACCTTTGCATTTCAAAGCTGCTGCTTTTATCGCCTCATCCCAGGCCAAACCAGCATTTACGGCCTGCTGCAAAGCAAAGGCGATTAATTCGGTATCACTGCTGCTTTTAATACTCAAACCATCGGCTGCTAATTGATCCCGTAATTGCACCGTATTAACTAAATTACCGTTGTGGGCCAAGGCAAATGGCCCAAGCCGGGTCATAAAAACCAAGGGTTGGGCATTGCAAACCCTTGAACTGCCGGTGGTGGAATAACGGGTGTGACCCACCGCCCGATCACCAACCATCAACTCGAGCACATTTTGATCAAATACCTGGCTCACAAGACCCATGTCTTTATGGAGCCGCACCTTGTCGCCATCAAATACAGCGATACCTGCCGACTCCTGGCCCCGATGTTGCAGGGCATAAAGGCCAAAATAACAAAGGCTTGCCACCTGTTCACCGGGGGCCAACACGGCGAATACGCCGCAGGCTTCCTCCATCCGATCCGGTTTTTCGGCCAAGGGATTGGTCTTCACGGATGCTTAACCAGTGTGCCCGAGCAAGCGCCGCGGCAGGGCTTCTTGATAGGCCTTGCTTAGGCAATTCAGCTCTAATTCAAAAATTTCCTCTTGGCCTATATGCAGTTGCAGCAGCTCGTTTGCCTGCACCAAACCAATTTGCTGGTAAGGAAATCCACGGGCCTGGCTCAGGGCAATAAAAGCAGCCAATTCAGCAGCAGGAACAGTTACCAACACCCTTGCTCCCCCTTCCCCAAATAAAAGACGCTGTAACGGCAGTTCAGAACTGGCCAGCTTTAATTGGGCGCCACACCCAGCAGCCATCGCCATTTCAGCAACTGCCACCAGGAAACCACCATCGGAAAGGTCGTGGGCGGCACTAACCAAGCCAGCGGCGATCGCCGCCCTCAACATCTCTTGTAACTGCATTTCAAGGCCTAAATCAGGCCGCGGTGGCCTGCCCGTGCAAAGGCCATGAACCACCTGCAGGTAACTGCTGCCGCCTAAACCAATGCGATCATCCGTAGCTTCGCTGTTGAGGGCTAAACCAAGCAACAGCAAATGGTCACCATCAGCAGCTAGCTGCGGTTTTGGCCATGCCAAACCCACCAAACGATCCAAGCGTTCCACTAAACCAACCATGCCCACCACTGGGGTTGGTTGGATTGGCTGCACCGTGCCATCGGGCAGACGGGTGTTGTTGTAGAGGGAAACGTTGCCGCCCGTAACCGGCGTATCAAGGATGCGACAGGCCTCGGCAATCCCCCTGCAGGCCATGGCCAATTGCCAATAGCCCGTTGGGGTTTCCGGTGAGGGGAAATTGAGATTATCGGTAACTGCAATCGGTTCTGCGCCAACGCAACTGAGATTGCGGGCCGCTTCCGCCACCGCTGCCATCCCACCCCTTTCCGGGTCTAGGGCCACCCAGCGATTCGGACAATCCAATGTGGCTGCCACTCCCCTTTCACTGGCCTTAGCTCCCTCCTGGTAACGCAAGCGCAACACCGCTGCATCAGCGCCGCCAGGGGGCACCACTGTGTTTGCTTGAACTTGATGGTCGTATTGCCGCCACACCCATTTCTTGCTGGCAATGGTTGGATCATCAAGCAATTGCAGCAACACTCGCCCCACCTGATCTGCGGCAAGGGCACTAAGGCTGCTTTCCTGCCACTGCCAATGGGCCTGGATATCAGCTGGCGGTTCGCTGATTAAATCCCGCTTGTTTATTGGGGTGTCTTCTGCCAAGGCGCGGGATGGCACCTCAGCTGCCACTTCACCGTGTTGCAACACCCTCACCACCTCTTCCTGCAGCACCTTGCCCACCACTGCCGCCTGTAATCCCCAACGGCGAAACAGCTCCATTAGCTCTTCCTCCTTGCCCGCTTGCACCACAAACAACATCCGTTCCTGGGATTCAGACAGGAGGAAGTCGTAGGCGGTCATGCCCGTTTCACGGGCTGGCACCAAATCAAGGTTCAACTCAATTCCTAAATTGCCCTTGGCTGCCATCTCGGCGCAGCTGCAGGTGAGTCCAGCTGCACCCATGTCTTGGGCGGCAACCACCACTCCACTTTTAAAAGCCTCGAGGCAAGCTTCGATTAAACCTTTTTCTAAAAATGGATCGCCCACCTGCACAGCAGGGCGATCATCAATAGAGGCTTCACTCAATTCAGCACTGGCAAAACTGGCGCCACCCATGCCATCACGGCCGGTGGTGCTACCCACATAAACCACAGGATTACCAACGCCACTGGCCCCAGATCGCATGATTTCAGTGGTTTCCATTAACCCCAAAGCCATGGCATTAACGAGGGGATTACCGGAATAACTGGGATCAAATGCCACTTCACCACCAACTGTTGGCACGCCCACGCAATTGCCGTAATGGGCAATACCTGCCACCACACCCTCCATCAGCCCGGCATTACGTGGGTCTTCAAGGGGGCCAAAGCGCAGGGCATTAAGCAGGGCTAGGGGCCTTGCGCCCATGGTGAAGATGTCCCGCAGGATGCCGCCAACACCTGTGGCCGCACCCTGGAATGGTTCAACGGCAGAGGGATGGTTGTGGCTTTCGATTTTGAAAGCCAGGCGAAAACCTTCACCCAAATCAACAACACCGGCATTTTCGCCAGGCCCCACCAAAATCCTTGGCCCCTCCGTGGGGAACTGCCGCAGCAAGGGCCTGGAATTGCGATAACAACAATGCTCCGACCACATCACCCCAAACATGCCGAGTTCAGCCCGGTTTGGTTCACGGCCTAAACGCCGGACAATTTCAGTGAAATCATCTTGGCTTAAACCCTCCTGCTTCAACTGGGCTGCAAGGGTTTGATCCATAGCTGAATCATTCATATCCAGGGATCCTCATCCGTTTCAGGTTTCTTGGGGCGCCGGGGCTCATCATCCGCATAATCGCGCAGCCGATCACCCCACGAGCGCAGGCGATCTTCAAAACCATCAAATGAATCTGGCACTTGATCCCTAAATTGCCTTGTGCGCCGCAGCATCTGCTGGCGGATGCTGGCTTTTTCTAGGGGCAGATCATCCAACTCCTCCAATGCGGTGATTACATGCCCCGATTGTTGATCTAATAAACGTTCGGGATCCAATCGCCAGCGGCTTGTGCCAGGTAAACGGGGATCACTGCGAGCTACCAAGTAATGCAAAATCCTGCCGCTGCGCAGTTCAACAACGGCATCAACTAAACGGCCTAAACAGGTTTGTTGTTTACCTAATAATTCGGCATCTAAAAGGGTGGGCAACAAAGCCAAGGTTTCTTGATCAGTGCTGGCAGCTTCCCCCCGCACGATCACTTCAGCTTCTGCCATGGCTACCAGTTGATTTAAACGCCACACATTGCGCCTTGGGCCAAAGGCAGAGGGCCTGGTGCTCCAGCCCAAAAGCCGATGGCAAGGCGGATGCATCCATGCCATAAAACCGATGCCTAAATCTGCGCCGGCTTCGTTGCGCACCCGAGCGCGAAGCAAACTGGAAATAGAAATATTTGCGAGGGCTGCCACTTCAGCTGCGAATCTGCACAGGCATTACCAAATAAGTGAAGGCCTGTTCCTCGGCATCACCATGCAAAATCGCTGGGCTAGTGGAGGTATTGAGTTTCAAACACACCTCTTGGGCTGCCATTGATTTCAAACCCTCCAACACATAGCGAACATTGAAAGCAAGCTCAATCGCTTCGCCTTCCATGCGAATTGGTAAAGCTTCTGAGCCACTACCCACATCTTGGGCATCAGCGCTCAATAGCAATTCAGCAGTGCTGGGATCAGCGCTGAATTTCACCACATTGTTGTGCTGATCAGCAAGCACAGCAATCCTTTCAAGGGCAGCTAATAAAGGTTTGCGTTCAATGGTCAAACTGCGCTCAAAACTTTCCGGTATCAATTGACCATAATTTGGATATGTGCCATCCAAGCTACGGCTGGTGAGCACCTGATCAGCCCAAAGAAAAACCACCTGGCCGCGATCACAAAACAAGCTGATCGATTCTTCGCTAGGGCGAGCCGATAACAAACGCTCCAACTCCCTTAATGATCGAGCTGGCACGGTAACGGCAAAGGGTTCAGCGCCTTGTTCACCGCCGGCTTGATTGCGCCTAACGGCTAAACGATGGCCATCGGTAGCGGCAAATTCCAAGCCACCTTCCTCCACCTTGAGGTGGATGCCGGTGAGGATTTGTTTTGCTTCATCACTGCTGCTGGCAAACAAGGTGCTGCGTAAACCCTCCACCAGGGCAGCGCCGCTTAGGAGGATCGGCCGACCATTTTGAGCAAGGGGTAGATCCGGAAAATCTTCGGCGGTCATGCCGCGCATTTGATAACTGCCGGATAGGGCAGTGAGTTCAACCTGTTCTTCGCCATCAGGGCAAGAAAGGGTGATGGGCCCATCGGGGGGCAGGCGGCTAACGATATCGGTGAGCAACTTGGCGGGCAGGGTAATGGCACCACTGCCTTCAACCACTGCAGCAAAACTGGTTTGGATGCCCAGGCTCAGATCAAAACCGGTGAGGCTGATGCGTCCTGCGGCGGCATCAGCTGTAACCAGCACATTTGCCAACACTGGATGGGTGGGGCGGCCGGCGATGGCACGGCTCACCAATTGCAGGCTGCTGTTGAGCTCTGTTTGGCTGCAAACCAACTTCATCCTTGGATGGTCGATTGAATTGCCCCCAAGCTTCCACACCCTTGGCCAAACCGCAACGCGGGTAATCCCTCTTCTATTAAAAGGATCAATGATCTAAGAAAGAAAAAATAACTAGTAGTAGTAGGGGCTGGGGAAAGCTTGGAAAAATTCTAAAACCATTGGCTGAACAAGCATTAACTGAATTTTGTGTTGGGGAATCAAATGACCTTAATGGGGATAGAACAATGCTTTTCCACCCTTTCCCATACCTGTGTAAAACCGGCTTGGTGGTTGCTTGATTTTTATCCCCAGGTTTTCCCCAGGAATTAAAACCCCGTTCCCCAGCCACTTTTTGGGTTGGTTGTTGCTTAACTATTTAAAAACCGAGCACCTTGGCAACGGTTTCCGTATTTGGATCCAGGTCGCCATGGAAGGTGGCTTCGCTGTGGTCGATGGCGGTGCTGGGGTCTTTAAGGCCATTACCAGTGAGAACACACACCACCCTTGCCCCCGATGGCACCTCTTCTGAACGTTGCAGCAGCCCTGCAACGGAAGCGGCACTGGCCGGTTCACAAAACACCCCTTCCTCCCGGCCTAAAAAGCGATAGGCATCAAGGATGGAGGCGTCGCTAACGGCAGCAAAACCGCCACCGCTTTCCTCCCTAACCTTGAGCGCTTTTTCCCTGTTGGCGGGGTTGCCAATCCGAATCGCCGTGGCGATGGTGTCTGGTTGTTCAACGGTGGTGCCATGCACCAAGGGGGCTGAACCGGCCGCTTGGAAGCCCATCATCCGCGGCAGGGTGCGGCATCTGCCAGCTTTTTTATATTCCTGGAAGCCCATCCAATAGGCGCTGATGTTGCCTGCATTTCCCATGGGAATACAGAGCCAATCGGGGGCATCACCGAGCACATCAACCACCTCAAAAGCAGCTGTTTTTTGGCCTTGGAGCCGGTAGGGATTTAAGGAATTAACAAGCGTTACCGGGTACTTATCAGCCACCTCCCTCACGATCGTGAGGGCCCGATCGAAATTGCCGCGCACCGCAAGCACCTCTGCTCCATAGAGCAGTGCTTGGGCTAATTTTCCCTGGGCCACATAGCCGTCTGGAATCAACACAAAGGCGCGCATGCCGCCGCGGCGGGCATAGGCGGCAGCTGCGGCTGAGGTATTGCCGGTGCTGGCGCAGATCACAGCGGTGGCACCAGCTTCTTTGGCTTTGCTCACCGCCATGGTCATGCCACGGTCTTTAAAGCTGCCTGTGGGGTTTAGGCCATCCACCTTGAGGTGCACTTCGATGCCCCTGCCAAGACGAGCCGAAAGGGCAGGAGCTGGCACCAGGGGGGTGGCCCCCTCACAGAGGCTGATCACCGGGGTGCGATCGCTAACCGGTAGCCAGCGGTTATAGGCGTGGATTAGCCCCTGCCAGTTCTGTGTGGTGGGCCTTTGAAATAGGCCTCGAACGGAACTGGTAAAGGGCACGGAAAGGCTGAAAAGAGCAATTTACCTGGCCTAAGCAAACAGCTGCTGATTGAGCTTGTTTATTTCAAGCCATCTAGGGGTGCATCAGAGAAAAAGCGCACTAGTTCACTGATGGAGGAAGCTTTTTTTAATAGGCCTAGTAGTTGAGGAATGTCTACGGCCATCTCTTCAGCTGGATATGCCCTTAGGAAACTAATGGGGCTGAGTTTGCCGTTGTTTTCAGCAACGCCTAGCACTAGGGCTGAACGCAGGGCTGGAATACCCACTTGCGGTGCCCGAAGGGGATGAACAACAGCGGTTGCCCTAGTGAGGATCGCTTCACCGATGCGGGTATAAAGCAGGCGGCTGGTGAGCACAACGGGAAGGGGCAGCTCGGTTTTGAGCATCCCTTGCACAGTTTTTGGATTTTGCTTTGAAAATTTGAGCAGATCAGCCAGTAAGCCCACGGGAACCCCTGTTTTCACGAAGGATTCCAGATCCGAAACAAAAATCGTGCGGCGAAAGGCACCGCTCACGAAAACTATGTTTTCAGTGGCCAGCACCGGTGGAATGTGAAGCACGGCAGCTGGAAAAATCATTTCGGCTGGAATCTAGGCCGCTGCGTTGATTTGAACCTGAAGGCTTGGGTCGGTTAACACATCTCTCACAAGGCGCACCACACTTCTTTCGGCCAAACCCTTGGCCAGATCAACACCCATCTGGCGCAGGCTGGGTTCATTCAGCAGGCGCGGTAAGCGCTTGGTGAGCAGTTGCGGTTCAAATCCAGGCAGTTTGCTGAGGATTGCCACCAATTCCCGAATTGGGCCAAGGCTTAAGAGCAGCTTGCTGTTGGAGCTGCTTGCGCTCTGCAGCCCAGGGGGCCGCAAGCGTGCTGGTAAGCGGCGACCAACGCTTTGCAGTAGCCGCCAGCCGGCACCATCAAGTTGATCAACGGCCGCATTCACCAGTTGTTGACGCAATAAGCCAGCTTTAGCTGAAAACAGAAAATCAAGGGTTTGATCTAGAAGGTTATCAAGATCTAATTGTTGTTGTTTCGCAGCACTAAGTATTAAATTTTCAAGGCGCGACCATTTAAATACCTCTCCATCAAATAACATTTCCTTTAGGGATTGCCTCAAATCTGGATCAGCATCTTCCAGGAGGCGACGGGCAAAATATGGATAGGCAGCACCAAGAATTTTGAAATCACGGTCTACGCTTAATGCAATTCCCTCAAGGGTTATGAGCGAGCGAATTATCAAGGCGTAGTAGGGGGGAACTTGAAATGGGAATTTATACATAACACCCGATAGATCGTCGGTTACTGCCTTGAAATCCATGCGGCTAACTCCCTTTTCAAGCGCTTCGCTGAACACCTGCTCAAATGCTGGCACAATCGGGGCGAGATTAACTTCTTTTGCTAAAAAACCAAGGCTCACGAAATCCTTTGATAGAGCATCAAAGTTCTTGTTTACTAGATGCACAACCGCTCTAATTAAACCGGTGCGGGATTCACGGCTAACTTCACTCATCATGCCGAAATCTAGGTATGCCAAACGGCCATCAGCTAGGGCTAGCAGGTTGCCTGGATGGGGATCAGCATGGAAAAAGCCGTGTTCGAGTAGCTGTTGCAGACTGCAATTAACACCTATTTCCACCAACTCTTCCGGATCTACCCCCATGGCGTGCACCGCTTCCAAACGGGTTAATTTGATCCCCTCCATCCATTCCATTGTGAGCACCCTTCTGCTGGTGAGTTCCCGGTAGATGGCCGGCACTGCAATGCGCTTGTTATGGGCGTGAAGCCGCGCAAAATTTTCGGCATTAGTTGCTTCATTAAAATAGTCCATCTCTTCAAATACGCGCTTTCCTAATTCATCAATAAGTGCAACTAAATCACTGCGAATTAAACCAATATTTGATTTTAACCAGCCGGCAATATTACGCACAATATAAAGATCTAGGGTGATTTGCTCTCGCAGGCCCGGCCGCTGCACTTTCACAGCTACCGCCCTGCCATCTTTAAGGGTGCCTCGATAAACCTGCCCCAGGGAGGCAGCGGAGATTGGTTCCGGCTCAAGGCTGCCAAATAACTGATCAACTGGTGCACCAAGATCTTCTTCAATACAAGCCCTGGCTAAATCGCTTGGAAAGGCAGGTAATTGATCCTGCAGCCGCGCTAATTCCTCAAGCAAAAGGGGTGGAACGATATCCGGCCGGGTGGAAAGTGCTTGGCCGGCTTTGATAAATGCTGGGCCTAAATCAGCCAATAAATTGGAAGCTTGCTTGGCTCTTTGGCGGGCGATCGCCGTATTTTTTAATCGACCCGTGAATTTATCGCTTAAAACACCAAGCAAAAGTAGGGCGATTGGCACCAAGGTTTGCCATAGGCGGCGTAGCAACCTCTGCGGATGACCGGCGTAAATCCTGGTGATCGTGGCTGGGTCGTAGCTATTAAGCCCTGCCACCTCAAGAAAATCGCTCAGTTCCTTTGAATTGGTAGTTGCCACAGGCTTGGCGAGGAGCTTTATTTGTGATGTGATTCTGTCGGGCCGTTGGCACAGCTGTGCCATGGCTCTATTCGCTCACGGGAGGGTGGGGTGCTAACTGCTCTGCGCCTCGAGAACATCGCTTTAATTGAGGCGCTTGAACTGAGCTTCTGCTCTGGTTTTACGGTGCTCACCGGTGAAACTGGCGCTGGTAAATCAATCCTTTTGGATGCCTTAGATGCGGTTGCGGGGGGCGGCCAAGCTTCGCGCCTGTTGCGCACGGGCACAACTCGAGGCTCAATCGAGGCCGCTTTTGCCTTAACCCCTGCGATTAATCAATGGTGCCAAGAGCATGATTTCAACCTTGAAGGGGAGGATGAATTGCTGTTGAGCCGTGAATTGCGCCAACAGGAGGGCAAGTTGATAAGCAGGAGCAGGCTGAATGGATTAGCGCTTAGCAAAAATCTTTTGGCCGAATTGCGGCCATTGCTGCTCGATTTAACAGGCCAAGGGATCACCCAACATCTGGGGCGGCCGGGTCAGCAGCGCCGCTGGCTCGATCGTTGTGGCGGGCCGCCATTGCAGGCCTGCATCAGCCCCGTACGCCAGGCCCAAAGGGCCTGGAAGCAGGCATTTCAAGCATTGGAGCAAGCCAGGGAGGCGATAGATCGCGATCAACAACAGCGTTTGCTGCAGGAACAGTTGCTGCAGGAATTGGAGGCAGCCCAGTTGGATGACCCACTCGAGCGGCTGCAGCTCGAGCAGGAGCAAGACCGGCTTTGCAATGGCGTGAGGCTGCAACAGGGTTGCGCCGAATTGCAGGCCCGATTACTGGAGGGTGCTGAGGGTTCGCCTGCGGTGTTGGAGCACCTAGCTGCTTGCGATCAAGAGCTCCAAACGATGCTCAGCCTCGATGGCAGCCTGCAGGCTTTTCAACAGCGTTGGCTTGAGGCCCATGCCAATTTCCAAGATCTGCTCCAGGAGCTTGATAGTTATGCGGCTGCTTTAGAGGCAGAACCGCAGCGATTAGCCGAGTTGCAGGATCGCATTTCCCAGTTGAAGGGTTTGGAGCGGCGCCATGGCCTCAGCTTGGCTGAATTGATTGAAAGGCGTGATCGTTTGCGGCAGCAATTAATGGCCGCTGGCAGCGCAGCGGTTTTGGCAGCCCTTGAGCAGGAGGAGCTGGCTTGCCGCCAAAGGCGCAACCAGGCCTGTGCTGCCCTCAGCAAAGAGCGTCAGCGGGCAGCAAAGCAGTTGGAGCAGCAGTTGATGCAGGCCCTAAGGCCGATGGCTCTAGCAGCGGTGCGCTTTGCCATTGCCTTGGAACCCTGCCCTGCGGGGGAGGAGGGGGCTGAAAGTGTGCAATTTCAATTTTCTGCTAACCCCGGCGAACCGTTGGCGCCGTTGCAGGAGGTGGCATCTGGGGGCGAGATGAGCCGTTTCCTATTGGCTTTAAAAACCTGCCTAGCGGAGGGGGATGGCGGAGTAACGCTGGTATTTGATGAAATCGATAGTGGCGTTAGCGGCAAGGTGAGCCTGGCAATGGCTGAATTGCTCAAGCGTTTAGCGGTGCACCGCCAGGTTTTTTGTGTAACCCACCAGGCGGTGGTGGCTGCTGCTGCCAATCAACATCTATTGGTGCGTAAACAGGTGGAAAACGGTGTTACCCGCACCATTGTGCTGCCTTTGTTGGATCCCCAGGAAAGGGAAAAAGAGTTGGCAGAACTGGCCGGTGGTGATAGCGGCGAGGCCAGACGCTTTGCCGCCAGTCTTTTGCAGCAAAGGTCTGCCATTGCCTAGAATTAGCGATCCCTGATCCTCCCCAATGGCTCGCGCCAAGGCCATTTCAGGCGAGGTAATCCGAGTGCGGGGCGCCCGCCAGCACAACCTCAAAAACGTAGATCTCACCCTGCCCCGCAATCGCCTGGTGGTGTTTACAGGTGTGAGCGGCAGCGGCAAAAGTTCATTGGCCTTCGACACAATTTTTGCTGAAGGGCAAAGGCGATATGTGGAGAGCCTTTCCACCTATGCCCGCCAATTTTTGGGCCAGGTAGATAAGCCTGATGTGGATGCAATTGAAGGCTTATCACCGGCGATTTCGATTGATCAAAAATCAACTAGCCATAACCCTCGATCAACCGTTGGCACGGTTACTGAGATACAAGATTATTTGCGCTTGTTATTTGGCAGGGCCGGTGAACCCCATTGCCCCCAATGCGATCGATCGATTCAACCCCAATCGATTGATGAAATGGTGGATCAGATATTGCTATTGCCGGAGGGTTGCCGTTATCAGTTGTTGGCGCCGGTGGTGCGGGGTAAGAAGGGCACCCACACCAAATTGTTGAGTGGTTTGGTGGCAGAAGGTTTTGCCAGAGTTCGCATCAATGGAGAGGTGCGCGAATTATCAGATAATATTGAATTAGATAAGAACCATGCCCATAACATTGAGGTGGTTGTTGATCGGCTTGTGGCCCGTGAAGGGGTGCAGGAACGCTTAACGGATTCCCTGCGAACAGCCTTGAAAAGAGGCGATGGCCTCGCCTTAGTTGAGGTGGTGCCCAAAAAAGGTGAGCCCCTACCGGAAGGGGTGGAACAGGAAAGGCTTTATTCCGAAAATTACGCCTGCCCAGTTCATGGGGCGGTGATGGAGGAATTATCACCGCGCTTATTTTCATTCAATAGCCCCTATGGCGCCTGCCCGGATTGCCATGGCATTGGCTTTTTGCGTAAGTTCACTGAACAACGGGTGGTGCCAGATCCAAGCCAGCCTGTGTATTCAGCAATTGCCCCCTGGAGTGAAAAGGACAGTAGTTATTATTTTTCTTTGCTTTATAGCGTTGGTTTAGCTTATAAATTTGAGTTAAAAACCGCTTGGAAAGAGCTCAGCCGCACCCAACAGGAAGCACTGCTCTTTGGCACCCTTGAGCCGATCATGATTGAAGCCGATAGTAGATATAGTAAAACAAAAGGTTATGAGCGTAAATTTGAAGGGATTTTAACATTATTAGAGCGTCAACTAAGCGATGCTGGTGGTGAATCAGCCCGCCAGAAGTTAGAAAAGTTTCAAGAATTGGTGCCCTGCAAAAGCTGCGCAGGCAAAAGGCTTAGGGCGGAGGCTTTGGCGGTGCGGATTGGTCCCTATGGGATCACAGATCTAACGGCGGTGAGCGTTGGTGAGTGTTTAAGGCGAATCGAAGCATTGATGGGTGTTGATAGCACTGGTGAAGCATTGATGAGCAGTAGGCAAATACAAATTGCAGATTTGGTATTACGGGAAATTCGCATGCGATTGCGCTTCTTAATTGATGTGGGTTTGGATTACTTAAGCCTTGATCGCCCCGCCATGACCCTATCGGGTGGAGAGGCGCAACGCATTCGTTTAGCAACTCAGATCGGTGCTGGTTTAACTGGTGTTTTATATGTGCTTGATGAACCCAGCATCGGCTTACATCAAAGGGATAATGATCGTTTATTGGCTACATTAATTAAATTACGTGACCTGGGTAATACTTTAATTGTAGTTGAGCACGACGAAGATACGATGCGTGCAGCTGATCACATTGTTGATATTGGCCCGGGGGCTGGTGTGCATGGCGGCCGAATTGTTGCGGAAGGTGGCATGGAGGAATTGATGGCAGCTGAGGATTCAGTTACGGGCGCGTATTTAAGTGGCAGGCTTTCAATACCAACACCATCTGAAAGACGCAGCAGTAACACACGCCGCATAACTTTGCATGATTGCCATCGCAATAATTTAAATCATTTAGATGTTGAGATACCCCTAGGCCGATTAGTTGCCGTAACCGGTGTTAGCGGTAGTGGTAAGAGCACCTTAGTTAATGAACTGCTGCATCCTGCCCTTGAACATCAATTAGGCATGAAGGTGCCATTTCCCAATGGCTTAGCTGAGATGCGTGGCATCAGCGCTATCGATAAGGTAATTGTGATTGATCAATCACCAATTGGCCGCACGCCAAGGTCTAACCCGGCCACCTACACAGGTGCATTTGATCCAATTAGGCAGGTATTTGCTGCAACGGTGGAAGCCAAAGCGCGTGGCTATCAAGTTGGTCAATTCAGTTTTAATGTTAAAGGTGGCCGTTGTGAATCCTGTGGCGGCCAAGGCGTAAATGTGATTGAGATGAATTTCTTACCCGATGTTTATGTGCAATGTGATGTGTGTAAAGGCGCAAGATATAACCGTGAAACGCTGCAGGTTAAATATCGCGGCCACACGATTGCAGATGTGTTAGAGATGACGGTTGAACAGGCAGCTGATGTATTTTCTGCCATACCCCAGGCCGCCGATCGCTTGCGCACTTTGGTTGATGTGGGCCTTGGTTATGTGAAGCTCGGCCAACCGGCACCAACCCTTTCCGGCGGAGAAGCCCAACGGGTGAAATTAGCCACTGAATTATCAAAACGAGCCACGGGTAAAACCCTTTATTTAATTGATGAACCCACCACCGGTTTAAGTTTTTATGATGTTCACAAACTAATGGAAGTAATGCAAAGATTGGTGGATAAAGGTAATTCTATTCTTGTTATTGAACACAACCTTGATGTGATTCGTTGCGCCGACTGGATTATTGATCTTGGGCCTGAGGGCGGCGATAAGGGCGGTGAAATTTTGGTTTGCGGTACCCCAGAAGAGGTAGCTGAACATCCCACCAGCCACACGGGGCGCTACCTCAAGCAGGTGTTGATTCAGCATCCAGCGTTGCCAGTTTCCGCCTAGCTCCGCTAAATTAGTGATTGTTAATTTATAGGTTTAAAGATGTCTTTTCTTCGCAATTCCTTGCTGGCACTATCGTCTCCCTTGATTTTGTTGCAGGTTGCCCCCGTTTTTGCTGAGCCGCTAGTTATTAATAGTAAGTTCACTCCTTCAAGTTCAACAATAACGAAAACTGAAGTTGTTAATGCACAAAATGCATGGTGCAACGCATTGGTTGATATCAGTAAAACAAATGACACTAAAGGCAAAGCTGCCGCCACAACTCTTGCTAAGCA
>NZ_PXVC01000050.1 GCF_003011125.1 Synechococcus lacustris str. Tous
TGGCACGCTTGGATTTACCTGAGCACACCATTGAAACCTTCACGCCACAGCTGGAGGAAATCATTGATTTTGTTGCTCAGCTAGAGGAAATAGACACCACTGATGTGGCCCCCACCACCCGGGCGGTGGAAGTTGTGAATGTGTGCAGAGAAGATATAGTTACCAATACTGATGTACGCGAGGAATTACTAGATCTAGCGCCAGAAAGGGAGGGTGATTTCTTTAGGGTGCCAAAAATAATGGCCGATTAAGGCCTAGGGCCTACTGATGTTTTGTGAAGCAGTGATATCAATTTCCTTTTATTACTAAAACCAGGCATTAAGGCAGCAAGCCAACGCAATTTAGAGCGGTTGCGGCTGTGRCTTCTAATACCCAAAAGTATGTCGTATAAAAAGTTACCRAAATCTTCAAAAGTTTCAAATATGCCAATCCTTTGGGGTGAACCACGCTTATCTAGCAGCGGTTTTGTTGCCCSATAGGCCTTTTGATATAAAAACCAGGGGATCGATGGCCACAGGTGATGAACCAGGTGATAATTTTGCCCCATAATTAATATATTCATCGTTTTRCCTGGGTAAACCCTGGCGTTGTGCCAGCGATTTCTTGAGCGGAATGGTCGGTGGGGTAGATAATCAAAAAACAAACCAAGYGTTACACCAACCATCAAAGCTGGAGCAAACCAACAATTAAAAATAAATTGCAAAAAGCCGCCGCGGGCTGCAGCAACAACTATCAAAACAAAAATCGTGCGTGCTAGGGCCCATTCAAATAAYTCATAYCTACGCCATAAACGCCTCTGAAAAAAGAAGTATTCGTGGTAAAAAAACCTTGGTGCTATCAACCAAAGTGGGCCAAATGTTGAAACAATATGGTCGGGATCGTGCTTTGGATCATTCACATGGGCGTGGTGTTGTAGGTGCACCCTTGTAAATACCGGGAAGCTAAATCCCAGTAGCAAGGCCGCGCCRTGGCCCATGAAGGCATTGATAAAGCGGTTTGGATGGGCGGCGTTATGGCAGGCGTCGTGAATAACAGTGCCCTCTAGGTGCAGGGCAAGAAAACCGGTTAAAACCAACACAGCCAGCGGCCAGTGGCCCATAAACCAACCCCAAATGGTGAGGGCCGCCAGCAGGTAGCCACCGATGAACAATCCAACGGTGGGATTCCATGCAGGTGGTAARCCCACCAAATCGCGGGGCACCGATCGCAGTGCTGCGGAGTCGCCCATCTCAGCGAGCCAGAAAATTGATTTTAACCGTTTTCCTTAGCCATYAGCTGGGGCAGCAATGTGTGGGTGGGCTGGCGGCGACCGGGCCGGCCACAGCTCAAATCCAATAGGGCCATCACCGTTTCKGGTGGAAAGGTATTTGCCACCCAGCGGGCCTCCAACTCATAAAGCCTTTGTTCCGGGGGATAGGCCGAGAGAATATGCAGCTTTTCTGGTGCCGGGGTGGAATCCAACATCTTTTGCTGCAACTGATCYAAGCCCTTGGAAAGCGGCGCCGACTGGCGGCAGATCTGCATCACATGAACGGCTTCATGGGCAAGGGTGTTCCAGTGGATTTCAGCCTGGGCCGGCATTGTGTTTTTACACATCAACACCTGGCCGATGCGGTGGTCGTAGAGGCCCTCCAGCCCCTTCGGGCAGCGGCTGGAGTGCACCACCTTCACCCCATGCAAGGCCAAGCGAAATTCCAGCTGCTGCAAATGCTCCCAACTGGCTGGCACGGGTGCGGCAAACCCGCTGCCCATTTGGTGAAACCTGATCGGCTTTGCCAAGCCTTCGCCAAGGGCCATCAAGGCCACCAATAAAGCCAGCAGTGCCCGCGCCGCCAAGGCAATAACCCATAGATACCAACAATGGACTGCTGGGTCTAMTGCTGCGACTAGCTACATATTTATTTTAGATTTATGCCCACCGGGGGACTTGAACCCCCACGACCTAAGCCACTGGTACCTAAAACCAGCGCGTCTACCGATTCCGCCAGGTGGGCGTATCGGTAACTCTAAACAGCGCTTGAATATCAAAAGCCTTAACMAACCCCTTGCTGGCCAATTTGCTTGGTGCGCTGGCCCTCATTGCTGGCCTTTTGTTGCTGTTTCTTCCCCTGCTGAGCAGCGATCTCACGCGCCCCCGCGACAGCTTTTGGGCAGCCCTGCTGCTCTTGCTTGGCCTTGTGCTCATCACCAGCGCCGAGCGCCTGCGGGGGGCGCCAATGCTGGCCGTGCTGTGCGGCGGCTTACTGATCGGCCGCCTCGGCAGCGAAGTGGCAACCAACCGCTGGCAGCAACTAAGCCCTGAACAAAAAGATCAGCTGGCTGATCCTGTGCATCGGCGTGAAAAGTTTGMAACCCTTAGGCGCAGCGTTGCTGGGCTGTTCAGCCAACGCCAACAAARGCCAGTAGTTAGCAAAAAATGGGTGCGCGTAGATAATCAGCAGCTCAATGCCAGCGCAGAGTTGAAGGCCAGCGAAATCTCCTACAAARACAGCCTCAACCTGCTGGAGACGCCTTTCTCCATGCGGGCTAATGCCAAAAGCCGCGAACCTGAATTGCAGGCCTTCTGGCAAGAACTTGGCCTATACGAACAACTGAGCCGCCATAACCCCGGAGCGCAATTCACCCTCCACGAYGGCCCCCCTTACGCCAATGGCGCCCTGCATGTGGGCCATGCCTTAAACAAAACCCTTAAAGACATCATYAATAAATATCAATTGATGCAAGGCAAGCGGGCACGCTTTGTGCCCGGCTGGGATTGCCATGGCCTGCCGATCGAATTAAAAGTGCTCCAAGGCATCAGCCAATCGGAGCGCCAGGGCCTTAGCCCCCTTGATCTACGCCGCCGCGCCCATGCCTTTGCCCTTGAACAGGTGGAGTTGCAAAAGCAAGGCTTTCGCCGTTGGGGTATTTGGGCGGATTGGGATAGCCCCTACCTAACCCTGCAAAAAAACTACGAAGCAGCCCAAATCGATGTTTTTGGCCAGATGGTGCTGGCTGGTTTTATCTATCGCGGCCTCAAGCCCGTGCATTGGAGCCCCAGCTCCCGCACGGCCCTGGCAGAAGCYGAATTGGAATACCCCGACGGCCACATCTCCCCCAGTGTTTATGTGGCCTTCCCCGTGGCGGAGCCCAGCGCAGCTCTACAAGCAAGCCTCACAGCCGCTGGCCTTGGCCTTGAAAATCTGCAAGTGGCAATTTGGACCACCACCCCCTGGACATTGCCCGCCAACTTAGCCATTGCAGTTAACGGTTCCCTCAACTACTCCCTCTGCGCCGATGGCCAGGGWCGCAMCCTGATTGTGGCAGCGGAACTAGTTGATGGTTTATGTGAAAAACTAGCTTTAAATCTTGAGTGTTTATTAACAGTTAAAGGTAGTGATCTAGAGGGCACTAGTTATCGCCATCCCCTTTTTAATCGGCTCAGCCCAATGGTAATTGGTGGCGACTACATCACCACTGAAACCGGCACCGGCCTTGTGCACACTGCTCCGGGCCATGGTGTGGATGATTTCAATACAGCAAAAAGCTACAACCTGCCTGTTTTATGCGTTGTAGATGAAAGCGGCAACCTCACAGCAGAAGCGGGCCCTTTCGCTGGCCTCAACGTATTAAAAGACGCAAACTCAACCATAATCAGCGCCCTTAAAGAAGCCCATGCCCTATTAGCAGAAGAGGCCTATCAACACCGTTATCCCTATGATTGGCGCACTCAAAAACCCACCATATTCCGCGCTACTGAACAGTGGTTTGCTTCCTTAGATGGTTTCCGTAGCCAAGCATTAGATGCCATAGATGCCGTGGAATGGGTACCCAGCAGCGGCCGCAATCGAATTGAAGGCATGGTGAAAGATCGTGGCGATTGGTGCATCAGCCGCCAACGCACTTGGGGTGTGCCAATTCCTGTTTTTTATCACCGCAGCAGCGGCGAAGTTTTACTAAATAGCAACACCCTCAACCACATTCAAKCCCTGATCGCTGAACACGGCTCCAACGTGTGGTGGGAGCGGGAAGAAGCAGATCTTCTGCCCAAAAGCTACGCCGAWGARGCGAGCCAATGGCGCAAGGGAACCGACACCATGGACGTGTGGTTTGATTCCGGCTCCTCATGGGCTGGGGTGCTAAAYGCAAATCCAGAGCTGAACTATCCCGCTGATCTCTACCTCGAAGGCACCGATCAACATCGCGGCTGGTTTCAAAGCAGTTTGCTCACCTCCGTAGCGGTGAGCGGCAAGGCCCCCTACCGCAAGGTGCTCACCCATGGCTTTGTGTTGGATGAAAAGGGTCGTAAAATGAGTAAATCCTTGGGCAATGTAGTTGATCCAGCTGTAATTATTGAAGGTGGTAAAAATGAAAAACAAGATCCCCCCTATGGGGCAGATGTGCTGAGGCTKTGGGTTAGTTCRGTTGATTACTCCGCCGACGTACCCCTCGGCTCMGGAATCCTTAARCAGCTGGGCGATGTAAATCGAAAAGTTCGCAATACCGCCAGATATCTACTTGGCAAYCTYCATGATTTYGAACCRGWTAGAGATGCAATTRGCCACGAAGATCTGCCATTATTAGATCAATGGATGCTGCATCGCACCGCCATTGTTATTGATGAGATTACAAACTATTTTGATAATTATGAATTCTATCGCTTCTTTCAAACATTACAGAATTTTTGCGTRGTTGATCTTTCTAATTTCTATCTCGATATCGCTAAAGATCGCTTGTATGTGAGCGCTGCCAGCTCCCACCGGCGCCGCAGCTGCCAAACCGTGTTAGCCCATATTGTTGAACGCTTAGCTGGCATAATCGCGCCGGTTTTATGTCATATGGCAGAAGATATCTGGCAAAATCTCCCCTATGCAGTAGCTGAAAAATCCGTATTCCAAAGGGGTTGGCCAAAGGTGCCYSCTGAATGGAAAGRCCCCCGGCAATTGGGCCTTAATTTAATGCTAACTGAACTTATCGAAGTGCGTTCTCAAACCAATCGTTTACTTGAAAGTTGCCGMAACAAAGAAGCTGGTATTGGTTCATCCCTAGAAGCCCAGGTGCAGCTTGAACTCGGCCAAGGYGAACGGGCAGATGCCATCGYCAATGCCCTTAAAAATCTTGCTAGTAGCCCATATCCAGCGGTGGATAATTTGGCTGATTGGCTATTAGTTAGTGAATTAAYAATTGGGGGCAAMAACATTGGCGAGCAAAACCCAAGCATGATCCTGGCTGAATTCAGCAGTGATCAATTCAGCCTGCGTATCGCCCGCGCCGCTGGWGAAAAATGCGAACGCTGCTGGCATTACTGCACCGATATTGGCGAGCATTCCAAACAYCCCAGCATCTGCTCCAGATGCGTTGAGGTTTTGGAAACTTGAACTATTTAGATGCTGCCATTAGGCAASATCCATGGATTAATYAAAGAAAGATCGATCCTTTCAAAATCCGAGGTGTTACGCGTGGCAAGAGTGGCATCTAGGGCCAAAGCCGTAGCAGCGATAACTGCATCAGCCGTGKCCATGGGCCTGCCAATGCGATGGCGCTGTTCCAAAAGTGCTCCATACCAATGGGCCGCAGCACGATCAAAAGGGAATACACGGCCTGCAAAAATSTTTAAAACCAGTTGTTCCCATCTCTCTTGCAGGGAATCACGACGCTTTCCTGCCGGCAGGAGGGCCAAGCCATGGAGAATCTCGGCCTCATTCATGGCCGTAATTGCTACGTCATCAAGATTTAATTGATCAGCCCAGGCCAAAACCACCGAATCAGGCTCGCGGCGCATCAACTCAGAAAGCACATTGGTATCAAGTAAAACCACTGCTACTCGCGCAAATCTGGCGATTCAGGGCTGTRGATACGTTGCGGTAACTCCAGCTCCAAGCCGCCTAAATCGGCGAAATGGTCTTTTATGCGGCTGCCTAATCCATGGCTTGAAACAGAAGGCTCGATCGCATTGCTGAGGATTACGCGAACTTCTTCCTCCATCGAACGGCCATGGCGGGCTGCCTGCTGACGCAGCCGAGATTTAATCGTTTCATCGAGATTACGAACGGTAAGTGAAGCCATCGGCCAAAAAGTTGCAATGCAATCAATGCAATCAATGCTAGCCCTGTGCTGGGGCTTTACGTTTCTAAAACCCGCCCGCCAAACGCCCTTGGCGCGGTAGCCGCACCAGTAGCCATTGGATTAAGCCCACTGCGTAGGCGGCAAGCCCCARGTAGCCCAGAAAACCAGACACTGCCGGTGTCCATTGGCCKCCAAAGAAAAAGCCCAACACCACTGCCAGCAACCCCTGGAAATGGCTCGGTGCTTCAAGCCATGGGGCGCACAGGGCGCCTTGGCCCCAGGCGCAAGCCAATGCAGCGCCAGTWAATACCAAGCCCAAAACACACAACAGCGATAGCGCCCAGCGCCACAGCCGCATGGTGAAAGGCAAAGGCCGAAAGGGGGGTAGATCCGCCAGCTCCTCATTTAGATCCACCCAAAACCACAACGACACCAAAATCAAAAGCTGCGACGCAAAAGCAGTTATGAATGCCAATGGCCGGCCAGCYGCCATAAGCAGCACCGTTATGCCTAGAAGGCTGCCCACTTTCCAATACAGATTCAGCAAGCGCACCAGGGCCGGCTCCTGCTTAATCGCTGCCCACACCAGTAATACCAGTGGTAACCCAAAGGCAAACAGCAGCTCCAAGCGGTAAATCATCCACACCAAGCTGCGGAGCAGGGGAAGCGCCATGCAAAACATTGAGCTGAGGCCATTATCCGCACCGTGATCCGCAATCAATTCACAACCGGCATTAAGGTCGAAAAACCACTTATCCATCCATGCTGCAACTGTTTAAAGGCAGCAAAACCAGTCCGCTGGTGCGCACTGCCCTTTCCCAGCAACCTTCCCTTGAGCAGGCCGTAGCCGAACTAACRCAACAACTGGCCGGCATAGGCCAAATGGATCTCGCCCTGGTGTTTGCTAGCAGCAGCTATGCCAGCGACCTACCGCGCCTGCTGCCGCTGCTGCAAAAACAACTGCGTTGCAGCCATTGGCTAGGCGCTTGCGGCGGCGGCGTRATYGGTACTAACGCAGCGGCTGCACCCCAAGAAATTGAAAATGGCCCCGCCATCAGCCTCACCCTGATGCGCTTACCCGGGGCGCAGTTGAGCCCTTTTCAAATCAACCTCAACCAACTGCCCGATCTCGATGGCCCCCGGGAACCATGGATGGARGCCGTTGGGGCTGATCCAGAGGCCGGTGGGGCAATGTTGATATGGATTGATCCCGCCAGCAGTGGCATCAACGATCTAATCAGTGGCCTTGATTACGGCTATCCAGCCATGGCAAAACTGGGTGGATTAGCTGGTCAACACAGTGCAAACCACGGCGGTTTGTTTTTTGCTGATCAGGTTTGTTCAGGGGCAGTGGGCTGTGTAATCAGCGGCGCCTACAGCCTTGATCCAGTGGTAGCTCAAGGTTGCCGCCCCATTGGCCCCGTATTTGAAGTAGCCCAAGCCCAACGCAATGTGCTGCTCGAACTGCGCCAAGGGGATGCCCTTCAAAATCCCTTGGCGGCCCTGCAAGGCTTGATTGGTGAGCTGCCCAGCAGCGATCGAGAGCTGCTGCGCAATGCCCTATTCGTTGGTTTAGGCAAGGAAAATTTTGCAATGCCTAACCCTTCCGCACCGCAAGTTTCGCCTTTTTTAGTGCGCAATTTGATGGGCATGGATCCGCGCCTTGGGGCAATTGCCGTGGCTGATCGCTTGCGGATCGGCCAGCAACTGCAATTTCAGGTGCGCGATGGCAATAGCTCCCGCCAAGAATTAAAAGATCTACTTCTCCTTCAACAACAACGGGCCGAACAACCCCTAGCCGCACTGCTTTTTGCTTGCCTCGGCCGCGGCCAGGGCCTTTATGGAGAAGCAAATGTAGATGTGGGCCTATGCCGTGAACTTTTTCCAGATATCCCTGTGGCTGGTTTGTTTTGCAATGGTGAAATCGGCCCGGTTGCCGGCAGCACCCAAATGCATGGCTACACAGCTAGCTGGGCATTTTTAGTAGCCAGCCCTAAGCCAACTGAAACTTAATTAATCCCTCCCATAAATCACATCATTCTGTTTTGCGTCAACACGTAAATCCGCTCAGCAGCTTCTATMAGGTGGAACGCGATCTGCTTTCCATAGCTGAGCTTTTTGAAAATCCAAACCTACCTCTTCATCTTGATATCGGCTGCGCCAGGGGTCGTTTTTTATTAGCGCTTGCACCCCAAAGGCCCCATCGCAATCACCTTGGCTTAGAGATTAGGAGGCCCCTAGTTGATTTAGCTGATGCCGATCAAAAAAGGCTTGAAATTAATAATCTACGTTTTCTATTTTGCAAYGCAAATATCAGCCTTGAAAATTGGCTYACTAAATTACCAGCAAACCTATTAACACTAGTAACAATCCAATATCCCGACCCATGGTTTAAAAAACGCCACCACAAACGCCGAATGGTGCAGCCGGAATTAATTGCTTCATTAGCCGCTGCCATGGCCCCTGATGGCCAATTATTTCTGCAGAGTGATGTGCCCCAGGTGATCCAATTGATGCTGGAAGCAGTAGCTAATAGTGGTGCCTTTTATCCCTTAGATGGCGGCACTTGGCTGGAAACAAATCCCTTTTGCCTCGCCACTGAACGGGAGGCCCAGGTGCTCGATAAAAAACTTCCCGTTTATCGCAGGCTGTTTAGCAGAAGCTCTGCCTCCATAATCCAACCGTTGTAAGTAGCAACCCATGAGCTCCAGCCCTTCTATCCCTTGGTTGTTGCGTTGGCAGGGCCTATGGCAGGGGGAAAGAAATGCAAGCCGGCTACTACCTTTTTTGCCRCAGCTAGCCGGGGGATTACTAACGGCTCTGCTGCTACTGCTGCCATTAGCTGATCGTGGTGGCCTTGGTTTATTAATTACTGCCTGCGGTTTGTTTTGGTTGATTTGGGGTTTAGCCACGCCCGCCAGCGGCAAACCCTTAGGGGCAGTGAATGGRTGGCTACTGGCCTATCTGGCCCTAGCACTGCTGGCAACTGGTTTTTCTCCGGTGCCCGCCGCYGCTGCAAAAGGTTTRTTCAAATTATTGAGCTATCTCGGTGTTTATGCCCTGATCAGCCGGCTCCTAAACGAAGCGCCCCGCTGGTGGGATCGCTTGCTGGGTGCACTGCTGCTTGGTGAACTAATCACAGCTGTTATCGGTTTGCGGCAGCTCTATGGCGACACCACTGAACTGGCCCGTTGGGCTGACCCCAACTCCATTGCCGATGGCACCCAACGGATCTACAGCACCCTGGAAAATCCCAATCTGCTGGCTGGTTACCTACTGCCGATTTTGCCCTTAGCGCTGGTGGCACTGCTGCGTTGGCGCAGCCCCTGGTTGCGGCTATTTGCCCTCAGCAGCCTGGGGCTGGGCTCAGTTGCAATGCTGCTCACCTACAGCCGCGGCGGCTGGATTGGCATGGCCCTAGCCCTTAGCGCCATGGGAATGCTGCTGCTATTGCGGTTAAGCAAACACTTGGCAAAGCCGCTAAGGCGCTGGCTGCCGCCCCTATTAATTGGCCTTGTGGTGGTGGGGCTGCTTGTGGCAGCCGTAAAARTTGAGCCCTTGCGGGTGCGTTTGCTCAGCATGGCCGCTGGCCGTGAAGACAGTTCCAACAAYTTCCGCATCAACGTGTGGCTGGCGGCCCTTGAGATGATTCACGACCGTCCCTGGCTTGGGATCGGGCCCGGCAACAGCATTTTTAATTTGATTTACCCCTTGTATCAACAGCCGCGTTTCACAGCCTTAAGCGCCTACTCCGTGCCCCTTGAACTAGCTGTTGAAACTGGTATTCCCGGTTTATTAGCCGCCCTGGGTTTGCTTTTTACCAGTGTGCGCATTGGTTTTAGCCAGCTCTATCGAGATTTATTTTTTAGTTTGCCCTGCATCGGTGCGATGGCAGCGGTGCTTGGTTTAGCTGGCCATGGCTTAGTGGATACGATTTTCTTTAGGCCGGAAGTGCAAATCACAGGCTGGTTTTTATTAGCCACCCTGGGTGCCGGCCAAAACMATGACTGAAGCTGCCATCTTTGCCGGCTTTGATGCCGGCCAAACCCACACCCGCTGCCGCCTTGCCCTAGCTGATGGCACGGTATTAGCAGARGGTGAGGGGAGTGGTGTTAGCCATCTCAGTAGTGCCGGCGGCCCTGAACGCTTTCAAGCGGCCCTGCGCAGCAGTTTTGCTGCCGCYTTAAACARYTGTGAAAGCAAAGGCCCGCTGCTYGCTGCCGCAGTGGGTGCCAGTGGCATAGAAGCGGAAAGCCCCAGTCAAATCCTTGGCACCAGCTTGGCTAAAGAGGCCCTCGGCCTAGGGGMGGTACTCGTTACCGGTGATGAACGCACGGCCCTTGCCGGTGCCTTTGCGCCGGGCTGCCCCGGCATTGTTTTAATCAGTGGCACCGGCGCCATTGCCGTGGGTCGTAATCACCTSGGCARCCAGCACCGYTGTGCTGGCTGGGGTTGGCTGGTGGATGGGGTGGGCAGCGCCATGGACATAGGCCGGGATGGCCTTGCCCTCACCCTGCGCATGGCAGATGGTCGRTTAACTGAAACCAGCCTTAAATCAGTGCTATGGAMTGCCTTAGGGGTGCGATATCCCCATGAATTAAAAGCATTGGTGGTGGATCCCCATTTYGGTGCCGCCGGTTTTGCCCGGCTGGCGCCCCTTGTTAGCAACCTGGCGGAACAGGGTGATATCAATGCCCAACGGGTTTTAAATATCGCCGGGGAGGAATTGGCCCTGATGGTGGAGGGGGTTGCAACTGCCTTGGCTATGCCCCAACCAGAGATCTGCTGTTTTGGTGGTGCCATTGAAAACCTAACGCCACTGCAAACAAGTTTCAAAAAGCTGCTGCAGGAGCGCTTGCCGGGTACAAAAATCCAAAAGCCCCTAGGGGATGCCTGCCATGGCGCCCTGCAACTTGCMGCACAACTAGTGGTTTAATTCCCGTTCGGCGATGGCCGCAAGATTTTCGATCCAATGATCAACCACAGCCTGGCTTGAGGCYTCMACCATCACCCGCAACAGCGGTTCGGTGCCGGAGGCGCGCACTAAAACCCTGCCCTCCCCTGCCATTTCCGCCTCTGCCCTRGCCACCGCCTGGGCTAAGGGATCGCACTGCTGCCATTGTTGACGCCGCTCACGGTTGGCTACCCGCACATTTTTTAGGCGTTGGGGATAGGAAACAAAACTCTGATTTCGGCGATCAGCAAGGCTTTCACCAGGTTTAAGCAACGCCGCCAACTGCAAAGCCGTTAGCAAACCATCACCGGTTAAGCCATGGTGGGCGCAAAGAATATGGCCAGATTGCTCACCACCAAGGGCAGCGCCCAGGTTTTGCATCGCTTCATGCACGTATTGATCACCAACAGCCGTGCGTTCAAGCTGGCCGCCGCCGCTGCGCCAGGCCCGTTCAAAACCAAGGTTGCTCATCACCGTGGCCACCAGTAATTGCTTAGGTAATTGCCCTGCTGCTGCAAGGGCAGAACCCCACATAAACAAGATGTGATCACCATCCACAAGCCGGCCTTCCCCATCAACTGCAAGTACCCGATCGGCATCACCATCAAAGGCAAAACCAAGTTCAGCGCCGCTTTGGCGAACGGCTTCCTGCAGTGGGGCCAGGTGGGTGCTGCCGCAGCCCACATTGATTGCATTGCCATCGGGGCTGCCATGGAGCTCAATTACTTCAGCGCCAAGGCTGCGAAACAATTCGCTGCTGCAGGCGGTGGCTGAACCCCAGCAGAGGTCGAGCACGATGCGCCTGCCGCTGAGTTGGTTATCGGCTAACCCTTCGCGTAGCARTTGGCGGTAAATAGCGAGTAAGTCGCTGCGTTGATGGCTACTGCCACAACGATTAGCAGCAGCTGGCAACTCCCCCCGCAGGCCAGCCTCAATCAACTCCTGCTGTTGGCGGGCCAATTTYGAACCACCGGCCGCAAACAGTTTGATGCCGTTATCAGCTGGCGGGTTGTGGCTTGCAGAAACCATCACCCCACCGGCAGCACCTTGTTGCTGCACCAAGCGGGCAACGGCTGGGGTTGGGCATAAACCCAAATTCCACACCTCACGGCCGGCCGCCGTTAGCCCTGCTTCTAAAGCAGCGCTCAGCATCCAGCCACTGCTGCGGGAATCCCTGCCGATCAACACCGGCCCCTCCCCCTGCAACACCAAACCACCCCAATAACCCACTTGCATGGCAAGGGCGGGGGTCATCAAACCACCAACCAGGCCGCGAATGCCATCGGTGCCAAAGCTCACGCCAGCGGAAAAGGGTTGACCTACCGGATGGGTAGCCAGATCAGCCATGGCAGAAAAAAATCTTGCTCAGAGGGTAACCGCAGCTGCCTAATGCCAACGCTGGGGCCGCCAAAGCAAGCCGGCTAGCTCCAGGGCMGCCCAAAGCAAAAATGCACCCACAACCGCACCTGGCAACCACATAAATGGTGGCAACGGCCTCAATAACCAACAGCCCAAACCAAGGGCTACCGCAAGCCCGCAGCGGCGYTGTTGCAATTCCAAGGCAGATAGGTTTGGCCCCAATCGCCTCTGCAGCTGCAGCAAAAAGCGAGCTACAGATTGCACCACAGAATTGAAGCAAAGCAGGCTTCATAATGGAGCAAAAATCGTTGGCTGCCTTTAATCAACGGGGAGTGCTTGGCCTAACTGGCATAGCCCTTGGCACTGCCTTTGCTTTGGCGGCATTGCAACAACTGCTGTTGGCTACAAGGCCCAGCMTTACGGCCGCAAGCAARCCAATCTTTTTAAATCGCAGCGCCCGGTTAGACCCTGATCCAATCAGGCGGCGGGAAGCACGCCTAATCCTGGCAACACAGCAACCCAACCAGCTGGATCTGCTGCGGGGCCAAGGCTGGGGTAGGCAAGGGGAGAGCCAGCTGCTGGCACCAATCAGTTTGAAGTTAGAGGCCTTGGCCCTTGCCCATGGGGGCCAAGAAGCAGCAGCTCAACAGCAATGGCAATACCTGGTTAGCCAGTTCCCAAAAGCACCACCTAGCGCTGATGGCCTCTACGCCCTGGGCCAAGCCAAGGAGTTGCTGCAACGCTTTCCGGCCCACCCYGCCGCCCTGGCAGCTGCCCTCAAATGGCAGCAAAAGAAAGCTGGCAGCCTCGGCGGTTTGCATTTAGCCCGCTATGGCAAACGCTGGCCCGGCGCTGCTGCGGCAATGGCTGAAGCCTGCATGAAGCCGGAGCGGGCACTGGCAAAAAGCGAAAAAACACTTTTGGCAACTGGCTTGCTGGCCCAGGGGGATAGGGCTGCAGCCCAGCGCTGCCTCGGCACAACCAAAATCGAGCAAATCGAACCTAAAGAACAGCTGAGCGCAAGCACAAAAGCCTGGGAGCGCAGCAGGGAACTACTGCTAAAGCRCCAGTGGGCTAGGGCATACAAAAGCCTCAGCCAATTACAASCMAACAAACAGAGCCCACCCATCGCTGCCCGCAGTCGCTTTTGGATGGGGCTAAGCGCCTGGCAGCAGGGCCAAAAAGAYAGGGCGCGAGCCATCTGGCAAAACCAATTACGCCAATATCCCTATGGCTATTACGCCTGGCGGGCCAGTGTTCGTTTGGCTGAAAAACCACCTCTGCCAGCTCAAAGCGGMCCTRGCCCATTGCCTGCGCCACTGGCAAAGTTAASGGGCCTGGGGCTGCACACGGAGGCCTGGGAGCATTGGCGCACATGGCGTTTAGGTAGRGCAGCAGTTACACCAACCAACCTTTGGCAGGAGGGGCAACTGCGYTTAGMMGTRGGTGATCGCTGGCTTGGTTTAGCTCAACTTGATAGTGCGGCCCTSGAGGGGGCAGCGGGCAGCAAAGCTCAACAGGCCCTACTGGAGCAACAACGCCACCCGCTCACCTATGGCCAGGAGCTGGGCACTGCCGCCCGCCGGGCGGGCTTAGATCCTTTGCTTCTGCAGGGGGTRGCCCGCCAAGAATCGCGYTTGAATACAACGGTGCGCTCCCCCGCTGGGGCAGTGGGTTTATTGCAGCTGATGCCCGCCACTGCCGCGGAACTGGCGGGGGAACCCCTAACAACAGCGGCACTGGAAGAAGCAAACCTAAATGCTCGCCTGGGGGGAAGCTATTTAAAACAAATGCTCAGGGAGTTTGGAGGAAATATATTTCTYGCCGTTGCCAGCTATAACGCCGGGCCGGGGGCTGTTAAATCATGGCCAAATAACAACTTGCAGGATCTACCAGAACTTTGGGTGGAGCAAATTCCCTATCCAGAAACCAGAATCTACGTAAAAAGYGTRCTGGGAAATTACTTTAGCTATCAACAGTTGAGCCGCCAACGAATATAACCATACTAAGATTAGYTAGAAATTAATTACCTATCACGCCCGCATCAAGTAAATTCCTGATAATYGGCCATGCGTGCAAACGCAAATGCAGRGCRTTGCCATAGGATATAAAAAACATAATGAAAGAYGTAAAACCAAYACAGGCAAGCCAGGAGGGYGGCCAAACTTTTAATCTAACTAAATCCAACCTGGCAAGCAGCAGGGCGCAGGCCATCACTAAAATACTATCAAAYCCAGGCCAATAAAGTAAATACATGCCGCCAAGCACCACAACYAAAAGGGTTACAACAAGGGTTAAAACCTTACTAGCTGCCATAAATAAAGACAACTGACGCAAYACYAAATCAGGCAATGTACAAAAAAAGGTTACAACAAATACCTGGAATAAATTAAAAATCCAATAGGCTTCATCAACTAGCGAAGCATCAACTCCACTGCCACGCATCGCATCCTGCTGGAATCCCCAATGGACMCCTAAATAAAAACTAATGATCCCCAGCAAGGTGATCATCGGCGCCCTGATCGGCAGCAATAGCAATTTGAAAGATGCGTTCATCACAGGCTCAGGCTTATGGCATCCAGGGGGCAAACCGCTATGCATTGTTCACAAACAACGCAACGGCGCAGATCGAACTGCAACTGCCAGTTTGGGGCCCCGCAGCTCAAAGCACCACTGGGGCACACACTTGAGCAGATGCCGCAATCCACACASAGTTCTGGATCGATATGAATTTCGCCTGCGGCACTGGTGATTTCTAAGCCAATACCCCTTAACCATTGCTCCGCYGCCGCTAGTTCATCTATGTCGCCAGAGAGTTCCACCACCATGGTGCCCCTTTGGTTGGGCGCCATCTGGGCCCTAATGATGCGGGAGGCCACGTCGTAATCAACCGCAAGGCGATAGGTGATCGGTTGATGCACCGCCTCCCGGGGAAACTGCAGTGTGAGCCTGCGTTTCAAGGCGAAAAGTTCAAACTGCTGCCAGCATGGCAGCAGTTTGAACTTTATGGCTGCCATGGGCGCTTCCGCCACCCCCGTTCAACGGGGACCCCAACTTGTATTGCTATTGGTGGCATTGCTGGTGGTGGCGATCACCTGGATCAAGGGCAGCCTGGGGCCCGGCGATCTCCTAGATCAACTGGCCCGCAGATCCATACCCCTCAATCAAGCCCTGGAAAACGGCAAACCCAGCCTGGTGGAGTTTTATGCCGATTGGTGCGAAGCCTGTAAAAGCATGGCCCCCGCAATGGTTGCCCTTGAAAAGCAACATCCTGAAATCAATTTGGTGATGTTGAATGTTGATAACCCCACYTGGCAGGCGGAGTTGCAACGMTGGCAGGTGAATGGCATCCCCCACCTACAACTATTTGATAGCAATGGCAAATCGGTGGGGCAATCGGTGGGTTTGCGSCAARGCAGCGAGCTGCAAAGCCTTGCCAGTTCCCTCAGCGCCGGCACGCCATTGCCTCAACTGGCTGGAGTTGGTGCTGTGAGCAGCCTTAGCAATGAAAGCCAGCCGCTTAAAGAAACCTCAACGGCGGGACCCCGCAGCCACGCCTAGTTCAACTAACAAATGGGCCAACTGGTAATCCGCATCCCGCACAGCCAGGCGGGCCATGCCCACCGCAAGTTGATTTAAAGGATCAGCTATTCCCTCTGCACCCCKCAAGCGKGGACCGAGCAAACGCCAAAGCATGCGGCTGAGCGGTTTCTGGCCTGGGGAGTGCTGATGCAGCATTACCGCAGCGCCACGGGCCATACAGGCCTCAGCATTAGCTGTTTGATGGTTGTCGGCTGCTTGGGGGAAGGGCACCAATAGGGCCGGGGTAGCGCAGGCCGCTAATTCACTAATGCTGCCTGCCCCAGCGCGGCTAATGGCCAAATCAGAGTGCTGCAAAAGCCCTGGGATTTCATTGCTGAATTCCTTTTCCACATAGTTTTGGTGCTGCAAGCTGCCGAAATCTGGATCACTGCTGCCACTGAGATGCACAACCCTGCAGCCATGGGCCAGTAGAGCCGGCAATGCCGCTCGCACCATGCGGTTTAAACCCAAAGCGCCCTGGCTGCCGCCAATCACTAGCAGCAATGGACCCACCCCTTGGGGCACCCAAGCGGGACAGGGGCTGGCTTCTAGGAAAGCGCTCCGCACGGGGGTGCCGCAAAGCATTGTTTTGCAGTTRGGCAG
>NZ_PXVC01000051.1 GCF_003011125.1 Synechococcus lacustris str. Tous
GTCTTATTGAATACATGGATGTGGGTAACCGCAACGGCTGGCAGCCAGAAGCTGTTTTAACAAGTGCTGAAATGATTGCGGTTATAAATAAGCAATGGACCCTTGAACCACTTAAAAGGAAATCAGCCACCACAGCAAAGCGATGGAAATATACAGATGGCAAGGGCTATTTGGCAACTATAGCTTCTATTAGTGAACCTTTTTGCGGCGATTGCAACCGGCTTCGGGTAACTGCAAATGGCATTGCTTACACCTGTTTATTTGCAAGCCAAAATAGTGGCTTAGATTTACGTGATTACCTACAAGCAAACAGTTGTTCCGGCGACCTTAAAGAAGCAATTGGCAAACTTTGGGGTAATCGAAGCGATCGCTACAGCGAACAACGGGAGCAACAACTTAAAAGTGGTAGCCGTAAAGCACCAGCTGAGATGGCATTACTTGGTGGCTAATAAAAGCTATTTAACTATACCAATGAATTCCCAAAAGCTTACAACCAGCAATAGCTAATACTAGCGCTAACGCATAACGAATCCATTTTACCGGCAAATAGGAGCTGCCTAAGCGCGATCCAATTGCCCCTGAAATAAAAACTACTGGAAGCCACAGAAGCATGGGTCCACGCAGCAACTCAGCGGCCGCAGTTGGCTTTGAAAGCAGCAAACCGGCAAAGCCAGCCAAGGAGTTAAGCAAAACAAATAAAACTGATACCGCTGCTGCTCCGCGGGTATTGCACCAACGGGTAAACAGTAATAGTGGCGTAAGAAATATGCCACCCCCAGTGCCTGTAAAACCCGCCAACAGGCCAAGTAATCCCCCAGCTAAAAACAATAATGGCACCTGCACATGTTGCAAATTGATAGGATCTTTTGGCTTTTCAACTAAACACAAGCCAGATAGCAAAAGAATAACACCAACAATTTTCTCAAACCATAATCCAGGCAAATTCAATGAGCCACCAATAAATGCAGCGGGAATACTGAGGCCATATAGGGCAGCAAACTTAGGTTCCGGGAAATGGCCAGCCCTTAAAAAATTCCAACAACCAACAGACGCAACTGCTATATTTAAAATAAGTGCAAGTGGTTTGATTAGTGTTGCTGAATAATTCGCTAAGGCAAATATAGCTATGTACCCCGTAGCACCCCCATGACCTACAGAAGCATAGAGGAAAGCAATGATGGCTAAAGCAAATGCAACTGCCATTAATGCTCAAGTAGCCGCGGCAGCAATTGAACCAAATTACAGGGCCTGGTATTTAGATCAAGCTGGGCAGCAATCAAGCGATCCCAGGCGGTAGTTACGGCATCAAGGGAACCGGGTAAAACAAAAATAAATGTGCCATTAGCAACACCTGCAACACACCTGCTTTGCAAACTACTAGTGCCTATAGTTTCAAAAGATAAAACCCTAAATAATTCACCAAAGCCATCAATTTTTTTATCAAGTAGTGGTATTACTGCCTCTGGAGTGCCATCACGCCCTGTTAAACCCGTGCCACCATTAGTAATAATAACTTGCACATCTTCATCAGCTATCCATCGGCTTACTACTGAGCGGATTTGGTAGCAATTATCAGGCGCCATGCAACGCTCAATGAGTTGATGGCCAGCCACCTCAAGGCGCTGCTGCAACAAATTACCGCTCTGATCATCTGCCAAACTACGGGTATCTGAAACCGTGAGTAGGGCAATGGCAAGGGCCATAGATTTCCGGTAGCTGCAGCCATCCTGATGCACCCCATGGCAACTGATCAAATAAAAGTTTTGTTATTTGCTCGCCTAAGCGAACAAGCTGGCTGGCGGGAGCAAAATCTGCCCATCAGCAAACACTCCACTCCAGAAGCGATATGGCAGCAGTTAAAACTTGGGCCGCCTGGGGTTATGCCGGCCCAAGTGCGGATTGCCATCAATCAACAATTTGCTGCGCTTGATACGCCACTACATCCCGGCGATGAACTGGCCTTTATGCCAGCCATCAGTGGCGGCTAATCCCGTTATCTCAAATCCATGGCAGCTTTGAAGATCAACCTACGCAACGAGCGCTTTGAACCTCTTTTAGTGCTTGAGCAATGGCACCAAGTTCGCGCTGAGCAAGGGGAGTGCCCTGGGGCAGCCGAATGCATCTTCATCGGTCGCATGCGACCAAAGGGAAGCGATGGTTCGCCATTGGTTGCACTGGAATTAGAGCACTACCCAGGCATGAGCGAACAACAATTGCTGTTGCTATCAAGCAACTGTTGCAACCGCCATGGCGTTAACTCAGCCCTAGTCCAGCACCGTATTGGCAAGGTCTTGCCCCATGAAGCGATTGTGTTGATAGCCATCTGTGCAAATCAGCGGGGCGAAGCCCAACGCTGTTGCCAAGAATTATTGGAGGCGTTGAAACATGAAGCACCGTTTTGGAAGCGCGAATGGCGCGCCGATGGMAGTGCTGAATGGATTAATGGCAACACGCCCTTCTAAATAGAAAAATCACACAAGCTTGTGAATTCAGAAAATCGGCAGCCGCAGCAGCTGGGCCCAAAGCTTGCTGCCAGAGGGAATATCTGCAAGCTCAGCTGGTATTTCAAGCAATAGATCAGCGCCTACCAATGAACTAATCCGTGAAGATGCTTGGCTGCCCTCAACTAAAGCCCACAAGTTACCCTCGGAATCAAACTCCAACTTTGCCCTGGCAAGTTCAGGCCTACCAGCGTTTCGCCTTAACTGATGGGCCAAACGAACCTGCAGCCTTGGCAGGAGTTGCACATCTGAACCCTCCAGCTGCTGCAGGGCTGGCCACAGTAATTGGAGGGCGGTAACGGCAGCTGCCACCGGATTGCCTGGCAAGCCAAAAAATGGCACCAACTTGTTAGCAGCACTAAGGGTGCCAAAGGCAAAAGGACGCCCAGGTTTAAGGAAAAGCTTCCAAAAAGCCACCTCCCCTAGCTCACTTAAAAGCGGCCTTATCCAATCGCTGTCACCAGCGGAAACTCCACCAGTGCTCACAACTAAATCACAACTAGCAGCAAGATCTAAAAGAGCGGTGCGCAATGCATCGGGATGATCTGGCACAACCTGCGATATGGCAACTCCATAGCCAAGGCGTTCTAACAATGCAGTTAACAATGTGCTGTTTGATTCCCAGATAGCACCAGGCCAGCGATCTTCCCCCAAGGCCACCAACTCATCACCACTAACTAGTAGCCCTAGTTGCGGTTTGGCTCTCACGGTTAATTCAGCTATGCCGGCACTTGCCAAAAGGGCCAAATGTGCAACGCCCAAACGCACCCCAGCCGCAACTAAAAGCTCCCCTGCTGCTACATCTCCATCAGCAGCTCGAATCCATTGGCTTTGACTGGCCTCAGCAACTAGTTCCAAGTTGATGCCATCAGGGCTGCACTGCACCAACTCTTGGGGTAGAACCCGCTGGGCTCCAGCCGGCAAGGGAGCACCGGTGAGTATGCGCACRGCTTCTGCGGGTATCAGTTGCTGGCCATAGGGGGCTCCCGGTGCTGAACGGCCAACTAATTTCCAGGTTGTACCAATTACAGGCGGACTTGGATCGCCAATGGCGTAGCCATCCATGATTGAAGCCGCAAAACCGGGCAATGCTTCTGCGGCATGAACACCTTGGGCACTCACCCTTGCAAAACAAGCAGCTAATGGCAATTCAATAGTTGCCGTTATCGGTGCAATCCGCTCAAGAATTTTGCGCCTGGCTTCGTTAAGGGGTAAACCTTCCCGGGGAAAAGGTTCAGTCATTCAAACTTGGATGCCGCCAGGCACCATGGCGACCGCCTTCCTTACTTAGCACCCGCACCCCACTAATTGTCATGGCTGGATCTAATGCCTTAACCATGTCGTAGAGAGTGAGTAAACCCACCTGCACTGCAGTGAGGGCCTCCATTTCCACACCAGTAGTGCCGGTGCAGCTGGCTACAACTTCAATCCGCAGGCCAGCACCATCTTCTGCAGGATTTATTGCCACCTCGATACCGGTTAATGCAATGGGGTGACAAAGAGGTATCAATTCCCAAGTGCGTTTAGCGGCTTGAATCGCTGCCACCCGGGCCACCGCTAACACATCACCCTTTTTTGTTTTGCCAGCAATTACAAGCTCCACCAACTCAGGTGCCATGCCTATGAAACCCTCCGCTGTTGCCGTGCGGCAACTACTAAGGCGGTTGCTTATATCAACCATGTGCACCTCACCAGCTGCATTCAAATGCGATAGTTCGCCCATAGAAGATGATGTTGGAATAATTGCGAGTTTGTGATTAATCAACCCCTGCCGCCAATCGCTGGCTTGGAAGCTGAGCTGTTGGCCTTGATGCAAMAACCTGGCCAGGTAGCTGCACCTTATTCAAATTTAAAACTTGAACAGCTGCAATCCGCATTTGCCTGTGCTTTGCACATGCATCAACCAACGATTCCAGCCGCTGCTGATGGGGAGCTGATCTCCCATTTGCAATATATGTTTGAGCACCGGGAAGAGGGCGATAACCACAATGCCGAGCCCTTTGCCCAGTGCTACAAACGCATGGCAGAGATCRTCCCAAACCTGATCAATGAGGGTTGCAACCCACGRATCATGTTGGATTACTCGGGCACGCTGCTTTGGGGCTTTAGCCAAATGGGCCGCCAAGACATCCTTGCTGCACTAAAAAAACTTGCCTGTGATCCAACCCTGTATACCCATGTGGAGTGGCTTGGCAGTTTCTGGAGCCATGCCGTTGCACCATCAACGCCAATTCCCGACCTAAAACTACAAATCCAAGCCTGGCAACATCAATTCGCCAACCTATTTGGCCAGGAGGCCCTGCAACGGGTGAGGGGTTTTTCACCACCTGAAATGCATCTGCCAAACAATCCAGATACCCTTTATGCCCTTGTAAGTGCCCTGCGTGAATGCGGTTATCGCTGGCTGCTGGTGCAGGAACATAGCGTTGAAAATCTTGATGGCAGCAGCCTTAGCCAAGCGCAAAAATTAATCCCAAATCAGCTTGTGGCCCGCAACAGCCAAGGTGAAACCACATCGATCATCGCCTTAATCAAAACCCAAGGCTCTGATACCAAATTAGTGGCTCAAATGCAGCCTTACCACGAAGCACTTGGCTTAACAAGGCAACAACTTGGCACAACCACTATTCCAGYTTTAGTGAGTCAAATTGCTGATGGTGAAAATGGTGGTGTGATGATGAATGAATTTCCACCCGCCTTTATTCAGGCCCATCGCACGATCGCCAATAGATCAACAACGCCAACAGCAACTGCTCAAACAGTAGCCATCAATGGCACAGAGTATCTAGAATTAATTGCTAACTCTGGTGTTAATCCAGCTGAGTTCCCTGCCATACAAGCCATAGGTCAACACAGCTTCAGGGCTGGCGATACAACTATTTCAATGGAAGGYGCCTCCTGGACCAACAACATCAGCTGGGTGGAGGGTTATGAAGGGATTCTTGAACCCATGCAACAGCTCAGCGCCCGCTTTCATCAAATATTTGATCCGCTGGTGGCTAATGATCCAGCGGTAACAAAAAGCGCCCGTTATCAAGAGGCGCTTTTACATGTGCTGCTACTAGAAACCAGCTGCTTTCGCTATTGGGGCCACGGCACCTGGACCGATTACGCCAAAACAATTCAACAACGGGGTGAAGCTCTGCTTTAAAGTTGAAAAATGCCAAGCATCAACAGTGCARATCCAAGCCATGCCAGCTTTATGGCGATGGCGATTGCTGCGATGCAACGCACGGCATTAGARGAACGTAGCGGTGAACCATTTGGCGCTGTAGTTGTTAAAAAYAATCAGCTAGTTGCCGTGGCTGGCAATAGTGTTTACCGCGATAAAGATCCCACTGCCCATGCGGAAATCAATGCTATCCGCGCCGCTTGCCAAGCCATAGGCAGTTGGGATTTAAGTGATTGTGTTCTTTATACAAGTTGTCAATGTTGCCCAATGTGCTATTCAGCTGCGGCATGGGCTGGCATAAAAAAGATTTACTACGCSGCCGGTTGGGATGATTACAACGACATCTACGACGATCAAGCAATCGGCCRTGATCTACAACAACCAGATAAATCAAARGCCCTGGCACCAGAGCAATTAATGCGGCTTGATGCCGTTGCYGTGTGGCAGGCGGTGCGGCTAGATAGGGGAATTACAACTACTCCGGCGCGGCCGCCAAACGTTTGAGATAAGCCGCATTGCTACCGGCATTAATCCAGCCTGTGGCAATTGTTTTGCTGTGGTGATGATCCACTCGGCCGCGGTGAATATGGGAAAYACCAGCAGGAAAAATCAATAATTTGCCCCGTTCTGCTGCTTCGTGGTGGTTTTGCCAATGGAATTCAGTGCCACCCTCCGGSAGATCATTGCAATAAAGAATCCARGCCAACACACGATGCACCGGTTCSGTGGCCTCTGGGCTGATGGTCCAATCGCAATGCCATGCCTTAAAACCTTCGCCTGGGGCGTAATGCTGSAGATTAAAAATCGGATTTACAAATAGTTGTTGTTCYGGGCAGCATTGCTGCAATAGCGGCAGCTCTTCCAGGTAGCGATTGAGGCCTGCTGTTACACCACGCMGAATTACATCGGCCAAGGCAAAGGCTTCCGGATCACTGCGATCAATCGCCACCAGGCTGATATCAGTTGAACTCTTGGCAGGTTCCGCTCCCGCTTCACTGCCTGGGCCAAAGGCCACACCTGGGGTGTGCAGATCAGGGCGCCGCTCAAAAAAACGGATCACCCCATCGGCTATGGCTTCATAACCAGCATTGCGATAGGCGGCGATCAAACGCATATTTTCAAATTAAGGCTGGCTGGTGGTGAACACTAGTTGCATCAACCGCAGGGCCCGCTCCCCATGAAACGTCCGTCCACGCTGCTTTGCGTGTTTGTGACGCTGCTAAATGATCGGGTTGGTGAAAGCCTGGTTTTTCCGCTGCTGCCCTTCCTGCTCGCTGGCTTTACCAGCAGTGGCACCACCTTGGGCCTACTGGCGGGCAGCTATGCCCTAGCCCAATTTTTAGCCACCCCATTAATCGGTGCCCTCAGCGATCGCTTTGGTAGGAGGCCCGTGATCGCTTGCTGCGTAGCCGGCACGGTGTTGGGCTTGGCTTTATTTGCGATCACCCTGGAAATCCCCTGGCCCCAGGCCAGCGCTTGGCCCTTGGTTTTACTGTTTAGCGGCCGCCTGCTGGATGGCTTCAGCGGTGGCACCGCCGCCAGTGCCGGAGCGGTGCTTGCTGATATCAGCAGCCCTGAAAATCGAGCCAAGGCATTTGGCTTAATCGGTGTTGCCTTTGGCCTGGGCTTCATTCTTGGGCCTGCCTTAGCCGGGGTATTAAGCCGCTGGAGCGTTACTTTGCCGGTGTGGATAGCGGTGGCGATTGCCGCTATCAATCTGGTKTTGGTGTTGYTATTGCTGCCGGAAACSCACCCAGCCGAGCAGCGCCGGGCCCTACCGCGMAAACGGGCTTTAAATCCCTTTGCCCAGCTGGCGAAAGTATTTGCTAATCCAAAAGTAGGCAGCCTGTGCCTTGGTTTCTTTTTGTTTTTTCTTGCCTTTAATGGTTTTACAGCGGTGCTGGTGTTGTTTTTTAAACAGGTATTTGGTTGGGGACCTGGGCCGGCCACCACTGCGTTTTTAATTGTTGGGGTGGTGGCAACGGTGGTGCAAGGGGGATTAATTGGTCCGTTGGTAACAAGATTTGGTGAGCAGCGTTTAACACTATTTGGCCTTGGCTTGGTGGTGGTTGGCTGCCTGTTAATCCCTGGGGCACCGATCACAAATGCCAAACCRGTGGTTTTTAGTGCCGTTGCGCTTTTAGCGATGGGCACTGGTCTTGTTACCCCCTGCTTGCGCAGCTTGGTTTCCAGGCGCCTTGATGGCGATGGCCAAGGCGCAGCCCTAGGCAGTTTGCAGGGATTGCAAAGCCTTGGCAGTTTCCTTGGCCCACCAATRATGGGGTTGGCCTATGAGCAATTGGGTTTTAGTAGCCCATTTCTATTGGCGGCAGCACTGCTATTGGGGGTGAGTTTTCTCACTGCTAACGGAACCCTTAATCAAGCCAGCTAGGGTCGCRCCAGTGGCTTCTGTTCATTCCATGGCCTCAGCTGTTCTTGCCCCAGAGCTCTACTTAAACCGTGAACTGGCTTGGGTTGAYTTCAACCAAMGGGTGTTAGCCCAGGCCCTTGATGGCCGCACGCCATTGCTTGAGCAAGCAAAATTCAGCGCCATCTTCAGCAACAACCTCGATGAATTTTTCATGGTGCGGGTTGCATCAYTGAAATCACAGGTGGAGGCGGGTATCACCAGYTTGAGCATTGATGGGCTAACACCCCTGCAACAACTGCAAGCAATTCAAGCCAAATTACGGCCGGTATTAGAACAACARCAGCAGCATTACCGCGGCGAACTAAAGCCAAAACTGGCTGAATATGGCGTTTATGTGCTGGATTATCCGCAATTAAATGCTGGCCAAAGGGAATGGTTAAACAACCATTTCCGCACTGCTATTTTCCCGGTGCTCACACCCCTGGCCGTGGATCCAGCCCATCCATTTCCATTTATTAGCAATCTGAGCCTCAATATCGCCGCCTTAATTAGGGATCCTGAAACGGGTGAACAACAATTTGCGCGGGTGAAGGTGCCACAAAAAAACCTACCGCGATTTATCAAATTACCGCTTGAGCTAGCTCAGCAGGAAACGCCAGCCCTCTACAGCGCCGTTCCGCTTGAGCAGGTGGTGGCTTTCAATTTGGCGCTGCTATTTCCTGGCATGACGATTGAAGGGCACTATTTCTTCCGTGTTACCCGCGATGCCGACCTCGAGCTGCGGGAGCTAGAGGCCGATGATTTGATGATTGCCCTACAGGAAGGCCTGCGCAAACGACGCATGGGCGGTGAAGTGGTGCGCTTGGAGGTGGCAGATGAAATGCCCCAAGACGTGGTGGATTTATTGATGGAAGGCATGGCTGTTGAAGCAGAAGACCTKTATCGCATTAACGGCCCCTTGGGTTTAGATGATCTGTTTGCCCTTACCGGGGTGCCGCTACCCCAATTCAAAGACAGCCCCCAACTAGCCAGGATCGCAGCACCACTAGCCAGGGCCCAAAAGGCATTACTTGCCGATGGCTCAATTAAGCCAGAGGAATTTGAAAGCGTATTTGATGTGCTCAAGCGGGGTGATGTGCTGCTGCATCACCCCTACGACCTATTCAGTTCGTCGGTGGAGGAATTCATTGGCCAGGCCGCTGATGACCCCGATGTATTAGCGATCAAGATGACGCTTTATCGGGTATCTAAAGATTCAAAGGTAATTAGTTCGCTGATTACAGCTGCTGAAAATGGCAAACAGGTGATGGCACTGGTGGAATTAAAAGCCCGTTTTGATGAAGAGAACAATATCCAATGGGCAAGGCAACTGGAAAATGCAGGCGTGCATGTGGTTTATGGCGTRATCGGCCTAAAAACCCACACCAAGGTCACCCTGGTGCTGCGGCGTGAAAAGGATGAACTGCGCTCCTATGTGCATGTGGGCACCGGYAACTACAACTCAAAAACCTCAAGGCTCTACACCGATGTGGGTTTACTTAGTGCCAGGCCTGAATTAGGCCAAGATCTAGTTGAACTTTTCAATTACTTAACCGGTTTTTCAAAACAACAAAGCTTCCGAAAGTTGCTGGTGGCACCAGTTACTTTGCGGGCAGGGATGGAGGCATTGATCCAAAGGGAAATCGAGCATGCCAAAGCCGGGGCAGAGGGGCACATCATTGTGAAAATGAATTCCCTTGTGGATCCCCGCATCATCGCCCTGCTCTATGAAGCATCSCGGGCCGGCGTGCAGATCGAACTGATCATCAGGGGTGTTTGCAGCCTGCGTCCTGGCCTTGAAGGCCACAGCAGCAACATTTCAGTRATAAGCATCATCGGCCGTTTTCTTGAGCACTCCCGCATCTTCTGGTTTGGCAATGGCGGCAACCCGGAGGCTTTTATCGGCAGCGCTGATTGGATGGGACGCAACCTCGATCGCCGCGTGGAAGCGGTTACCCCGGTGGAAGATCCTGAATTGCGCAGCAGTTTAGAGAAGTTGCTACACACATACCTGGCCGATAACCGCGGCGCCTGGGATATGCAAGCCGATGGTCAGTTCCTGCAGCGGCTATGCAATGAAAATGAAAATAATTCACAGCTGGAGCTAATGGAAAACTGGAATGCTGTGCAGGGGCAATGCCTTTAAATCCAGCAATTAAYTTCAGATTTCTRCGAAGCTTTATGGCCAAAAGTTAAGAAGCATGGCCTAAAGGCAGCRCCCAAAYCGATTCCTAAACTGACCGTAAATTGTGAATTCCGCTGGTTAAGCTGAGCCGTGCCAAAGCTTTAGAAGCAACTGCAACAAATCAGTAGATTTTATATTGCCTTGATTTGCAGATTGTTTTCCAAAATGAGGCACACATCAGCGCCCATTAGTGCTAAGTTCTGGCCAAATTTAATTCGAGAGGACCAGGGTGATGGGGACACCACTGGGGGCTCGAACTGAAGGTGAACAACCTTCGGTTCGCCCTGCGCAATTACGGAGCGGCAGCCGCACTGGAGGCCGCTTAAGCACCGATTCAATCGGTTGGTATTTGAGCAACATCGGCAGGGTGCCTTTGCTCACCGCCGCTGAGGAAATCGAGCTGGCCCACCAGGTGCAGCAGATGAAGCAACTTTCCGAAATAGCYGAGGAGGAGCGCACCCCCCGCCAGCGCCATCAGGTGCGGATGGGTTGCCGCGCCAGGGATCGCATGATGGCCGCCAATTTGCGTTTGGTGGTGAGTGTGGCTAAAAAATATCAAAATCAAGGCCTTGAATTGCTTGATTTAGTGCAAGAAGGGGCAATTGGTTTAGAGCGGGCCGTTGATAAGTTCGACCCCGCCATGGGTTATAAGTTTTCCACCTATGCCTATTGGTGGATTCGGCAAGGGATGACGCGGGCCATTGATAACAGCGCCCGCACAATCAGGTTGCCAATTCATATCAGTGAAAAACTATCCAAATTACGCCGCATTACCCGCGAGTTATCCCATCGCTTTGGCCGCCAGCCCAATCGGCTTGAGATGGCCCATGCCATGGGGATGGAACCGGAAGAACTAGAGGAACTACTCAGCCAAAGTGCTCCTTGCGCCTCCTTAGATGCCCACGCCAGGGGCGAGGAAGACCGCAGCACCCTGGGTGAATTGATTCCAGATCCCGCCAGCACCGAACCGATGGAGGGCATGGATCGCAAGATCCAAAAGGAACACCTGGGCACTTGGATCACCCAATTAAATGAAAGGGAGCAGAAGATTCTGAAGCTGCGTTTTGGCCTTGAGGGCAGCGAACCGCTCACCCTGGCTGAAATTGGCCGCCAGATCAATGTGTCCCGTGAACGGGTGCGTCAATTAGAAGCAAAAGCAATCCTCAAGCTGCGCTTGATCACCAATCAACAGCAGGCTGCCTAAGCGATTTTGCTACTGGTTTCCATTTGGCTGGGCCTGCTTTTTATTAGCTCAAGCCTGATCAAAAGCACTTGGCCCCAACAACCGGAACTAAGCCGSAAGGTKGTTCATATAGGTGCGGGTTTTGCCCTGCCTTTGGCCTGGTTTAGCCATATTCCCCTCAGCATTGCCCTGGCAGCAGCGTTGCTTGCCACTGCCCTTGCTGCAATCAACCACCGCTGGCGGTTGCTACCTGCCCTAGAGGATGTGGGTAGGGCCAGCATTGGCACSGTTGCCTATGGGGCATCGATAACACTGTTGCTTGGTTTGTTTTGGCCCCAACGGGCCGATTTGGTTTGCGCTGCGGTGCTAACCATGGCCCTTGGTGATGGCCTAGCTGGTTTATTGGGSGCGCACTTCCCATCAAGGCGTTGGCAATTATTTGGCCAAACAAAATCATTGCTTGGCACTGCTGTWATGGCAGTGGTAACACTGCTGGTGCTGTTGATATTGCTACCGCAACTACCTATTTATCAACTATTGGCAATTGCCGCCAGTGCAACGCTGCTGGAGCAATTCAGCTGGGGCGGGATCGATAACTTCAGCGTGCCCCTACTGGTGGCGGCCATGGCCCATTGGCTWGGCAGTTAGCAATTAAATCAAGCCACTGCAGCAGCTAACTTTTCCAAAAGGGCTTCGGTGGTATCCAGATCGATGCAGGCATCGGTGATGCTTTGGCCGTAGGTGAGTTGGGATAGATCAGCCGGAATTTTCTGGCTGCCAGCCACCAAATGACTTTCAAGCATCACACCCATCACGGCAGTGCCACCTTGTTGCACCTGGCCGGCTACGGCCTCAAGCACCTCAGCTTGGCGGCGGTAATCCTTATTGGAATTGCCATGGCTGCAATCAACCATCACCCGATGGGGTAGATCCGCTTTTTGTAGCGCTTCAGCTGCTGCTGCAATCGCCTCTGGGTGGTAGTTGGTGCCACTGCCACCACCGCGYAACACCAAATGACCATCKGGATTACCGGTGGTGGAAACGATTGCCGCATGGCCCTGRCGATTGATCCCCAGGAAATGATGGGGGCGGGAAGCGGCTTCCATCGCATTTATTGCAATGGTTACGCTGCCATCGGTGCCATTTTTGTAGCCGATCGGCATCGATAACCCGGAGGCCATTTCACGGTGGGTTTGGCTTTCGGTGGTGCGGGCGCCGATGGCGGTCCAGCTGATCAAATCAGCGATGTATTGCGGCACCACTGGGTCAAGTAATTCCGTAGCTGCWGGTAAACCCCGTTCCGCCAGATAAAGSAGTAGGCCGCGCGCTTTACGCAAGCCGGTATTGATGTCGTAGCTGCCATCGAGGTGGGGATCATTGATCAAACCCTTCCAACCGATGGTGGTGCGCGGCTTTTCGAAATAAACCCGCATCACAATTTCCAACTTGGCCTGCAAGCGTTCACGGATTTGCACCAGGGCGCCTGCATATTCCTCAGCGGCACCGAGATCRTGCACCGAACAGGGGCCAACGATCACCAAAAGCCTTTGATCTTCGCCGCTCAARATGCGTTTTATGCGCTGGCGGGTGGCTTGCACCGTGTGGGTTGCCCTTTCGGTGAGGGGCAGATCGCTTTGCAGAATTACGGGAGCCACCAATGGGCGGGTCTCCACCACGTGCAGATCAGAGGTGGGAAGCATGCCCTTAGTTGTTCAGACACATCAGCTACAACCCTAAGGGTCTGCCGTGCGGGAACAATAGGAGCAGTGCTGAAATCCGCTAATGCTCGCCGCTTACCGCCAGGCCGCTTTGCACAGGGAAACGCTTGGGGTACCACCAYTGCCGCTGGATGCAGGCCAAACCCAGGCCCTCACAGAACTRCTGCTGCAGCCACCTGCAGGGGAAGCSGAATTCCTTCTGGAACTGCTTAARGAACGGATTCCACCAGGGGTGGATGAAGCTGCCTACGTGAAAGCGGCTTGGCTAAAGGCTGTTGCAAAAGCCGAATTAGAAAGCCCCCTGGTAAGCCCCCTGCTCGCTACCCAGCTGCTTGCCACGATGATCGGCGGTTACAACGTWGCTGCCTTAATTGAACTATTAAGCAACGCTGATGCTGCAATTGCCGCCGAAGCAGCAACGGGYCTAAGTAAAACCCTATTGGTATACGACAGCTTTAATGATGTGCTGGAACTAGCARCCAGCAATTGCCATGCCAAGCGGGTAATTGATAGCTGGGCAAATGCTGAATGGTTTACAGCGCGGCCGAAACTAGCGGCTGAAATCACCGTTACGGTGTTCAAGGTRGAAGGTGAAACCAACACAGACGACCTATCACCAGCCACCCATGCCACCACSCGGCCAGATATCCCACTCCATGCGATGGCRATGCTGGAAASYCGYATGCCAGGGGGCCTAGCRCAAATCAGCGCCCTAAAACAAAAAGGCCATCCAGTGGCCTATTGCGGTGATGTRGTGGGCACCGGTAGTTCGCGCAAATCAGCAATTAATTCAGTGCTATGGCACACCGGTAAAGATATCCCGCAGGTGCCAAATAAACGCAGCGGCGGGGTGATTTTAGGCAGCAAGATAGCGCCAATATTTTTTAATACTGCTGAGGATTCAGGCGCGCTGCCGATTGAATTTGATGTAACTGGATTAAACACAGGCGATGTAATTACGATTCGTCCCTACGCCGGCACGGTGGAAAGAGATGGTGCRATTATCGCCGAATTTCAATTAAAACCAAACACGATTGCCGATGAAGTGCGGGCCGGCGGTCGCATTCCTTTGCTGATTGGCAGATCACTAACGGATAAGGTGCGCGAGCGTTTGGGATTAGCGCCAAGCGAGCTRTTTATAMGGCCAGGCAGCGCCCAAAMAAGCAACAGGGGCTTCAGCTTGGCKCARAAAATGGTGGGTAARGCCTGCGGGTTAGCTGGGGTGCGGCCTGGCAGCAGCTGCGAACCGTTRATGAGCACCGTTGGCAGCCAAGACACCACAGGCCCGATGACCCGTGATGAATTGAAGGAATTGGCCTGTCTGGGGTTTTCCGCTGATTTTGTATTGCAAAGCTTTTGCCACACRGCTGCATATCCMAAACCGGTTGATCTAAAAACCCATGCYGAATTGCCAGATTTCATTGAATCCCGCGGTGGTGTAGCCCTTCGCCCAGGTGATGGCATCATCCACAGCTGGTTAAATCGCATGTTGCTGCCGGATGCGGTGGGCACTGGCGGCGATAGCCACACCCGTTTTCCTTTAGGTATTTCATTCCCGGCCGGTTCCGGCCTRGTGGCTTTTGCAGCGGCGATCGGGGCGATGCCAYTGGATATGCCGGAATCGGTGCTGGTGAAATTCAGCGGCTCATTGCAACCGGGTGTAACCCTGCGGGATGTGGTGAATGCAATYCCCTATGTGGCAATCCAGCAGGGATTACTCACGGTGGAGAAGGCCAACAAGAAAAATATTTTCTCCGGCCGGATCATGGAAATTGAAGGGCTACCTGATCTGAAATTAGAACAGGCATTTGAATTAACTGATGCCACAGCAGAACGCAGCTGTGCCGGTAGCACCATWAAACTGAGYATTGAAACTGTGAGTGAATATTTACGCAGCAATGTTGCCCTACTTAATAATATGATTAGCAATGGTTATGGCGATAGCCGTAGTTTATTGAGGCGGATCAAGGCGATGGAGGCATGGCTWGCAAATCCAGAGCTGCTACAGGCAGATGAGGATGCTGAATATGCAGCGGTGCTTGAAATCAACCTAGATCAAATCACTGAACCAATTCTTGCCTGCCCCAATGATCCAGATAATGTAAAAACCCTTAGCGAAGTGGCTGGAGATCAAATTGATGAGGTATTTATCGGCAGCTGCATGACAAATATTGGCCATTACCGCGCCGCTGCAACCCTATTAAAAGACGAGGGACCAAATGCCGCAAAACTCTGGGTTTGCCCGCCTACCCGCATGGATGAAGCGATGTTGAAAGAGGAGGGCTACTACGCAATATTCGAAGCAAGTGGTGCCCGCATGGAAATGCCTGGATGTTCCCTATGCATGGGYAATCAGGCCAGGGTAGAAAACAACACCACCGTATTTTCCACCAGCACCCGCAATTTYAATAATCGCCTTGGTGATGGCGCCCAGGTGTATTTAGGTAGCGCTGAATTGGCSGCTGTGTGTGCTCAACTCGGCAGGATTCCAAGCAAAGARAYATACCTTGAGATGGCAGCAAAAAAAATYGATCCAAACCAGCAAGAGCTCTAYCGCTATCTAAATTTTGATCAAATCAAGGCTTATCAGTCATAACGCACCCACCGGCAACACAAAAACGCCATCTACGCTCATTAATGCAGTAAACGACTCCAAATCCCCAGTGTTGTCACGATCTATTCTTTTTTCGAAAACCTAGCTAAACCAAACTAAACMAAACCCAAACCGAGCCGCCAGGCCAAACTGGGGCAAACACAAGCTTGTTAACACCCTGAACCAGGAAACCCTGCTGTTTGAACCAGCCCAGCCGCAGCTGGGGGCACTAAAAACAGTGCTGGCTTTCCCTAGCACCTACAGCGTTGGGATCACAAGCCTGGGTTATCAGGTGGTGTGGGCAACCCTTGCCAAACGCCCCGACCTAGATGTGCGTCGTTTATTCACGGATCAAGGTGATCCACCTCACCGCCATTGCAACCTATTTGGCCTCTCGCTCAGCTGGGAATTAGATGCACCGGTGCTGCTTGATCTTCTCGAGCAACAACGAATTCCCCTCTGGGCCC
>NZ_PXVC01000052.1 GCF_003011125.1 Synechococcus lacustris str. Tous
CTCCTCGATGAGTCTTCCATTTGAGGCCCTCAGGAGAATTAAGATCTGCCAAAAGATCAAAGCTTGCAGCAAGGGCTATTTCAATTCGGTTTTTTTCAGAATTCCTCTTTTTACTATATTTATCTTTTAAATGTTCAGGCAATAAATCAAGCTCAATATTTGATGTTCTTATTCCATTGTAATCAATCTGAAGAATCAACTGAGCAGTTAACTCCATAGATCGATAAAGACGGCCAACAGCATCATCAAAACGTTCTTGCAATGCTCTACGCTTTGCATTTAAGAGCAAATCTTCAACAGCTTCTAGGCCATATATATCTCCATTTTTGAGGAGGTTTGCGTTCTTTTCTTTATTTTGTTCTTGATTTAGTAAATCACGTGACCACCTAATCCTTTTAATAGTAGATAGTACACTATTATTCTTATTTTCCTTTTTAGAATCATTCTTTAGCAATTCAAAAGCTGTATCAAGATCCCAGCGATCCCAGGCATCAAATGCTTGGAGCTTATCGGTTAACGAATTAAGATATTTCTCAACATCATTTTCTTGCTTCATTGATATTACAGTTGACACATAATCCTGCGCAGCTGCATAATCAAATCTTCGTAATAATGGATCAAGGGTATTCTTTATAAGGCGAATAAAATGTATAGATCCACTATTAATTTGTTTTGGACGAGAAATTCCATGAATTGACCTTTCTCCTACTTTTCGATTCTCTTGAGTCATCACTGAAATTTCTACTCTTCCATCATCAATTGCGGCAAGTGCTAAGCCTGATGTCATAGTTTTAGTGCCGCCGGTATAGTCAACCTGAATTTTTGCTCCAGGTTTCTCAACTAATAGGCGATCAAACAAATTTCGGCATCTTTCATACACCAAATCAAGTTGATCGATTTCACTTGCTGAATCATTGTCTATAGCACTCTGAAGAAGTATAAGTATGTCACAATCTGGATCAAAGCCTGAAATCTGAGTATTTTGATGAATCTTATCTACTTGAGATAATGTATCTTGCGAACAGATGTATACAACGCGTCTTGGGCGCACACGTTTAATGCACTGCTCTAATGGATCACTAGAAGCTCCAACACTTAATACGAGAATATCAATCATTGATTACCTCCTAAAAGAATAATTGCAGCTGGAACCTCTAGTAAACTTATACCTGGCAATTGATGAGGATGGGCTCCCTGAGTGCAGCCAAGTTCGGTTAACGCTGTAGTTACTAAATTACTAACTCTTTGTTGCAATGATTGCCAATCATTCCGTGCTACCGGCCTTAAGCCATGGCCAAGAAGAGATTGATTTCGAGCATCAAGCAAATCACGTATTTGATGCCATTGACTACTTGCTGCCCCGGCTAAGCCTGTGGCACCCTCGACATGCCGTAACCACCAATAAAGACCTCCGACTCCTCGCTTCACATTCCATTGTTGGCAATCGCGATGTATCTGTTCGTTATCCCAAAATGTTTGATGATCATACCCTTTCTCAAGCTGAATATATGTTTGCGCTAAAAGTTCTAATGTGCGATATAGGCGTGCTATGGCATCGTCATACCAGCCGCGACATCCGCGTCGTTGTGCATTAAGCAAAAGATCTTGTACTAATTCATATCCAGTTACGGCTACAAGTGGCTGCTGGTGATCTAACCATAAACGGGAGCTAACAACTCTTTGCCACCAATCAATTAGGGCAGGAAATTCAATAAAAAGAATAGTTGTCTTTGCTTGTTCAAGTGCTTCCTTCCAACGAAAACTATCCCATAACATTAAAACTGGTAGGCAATCTTCTAGTTGTTTAAATGCCTCAAGTTGAATTTGATCTAGACTTTTTTCATGATCTGAGCGCAATTCAGCGATCGCTTGTAAGGCCCGATCATAAAAATGAGTTTGCAGTAGTAAAGGCAACTGTTCTTTGAGTAGTCTACTTGCCTTCAACGGACCAACGGCAATTGAGCGACTTCCTTCACTAATAATAATCCGATTTAGATCTCTTCGTTTTCCTGAAACCAGGCTAATTTCAGCTCCTTGGTCTACTAAAACTAATGTAAGAGCAGCGCTCATGGTTTTGGTGCCACCGCTATAGTCACCAATTAATTCTAATTTAATAAAACGATGTTTTAAAACGTTGCAAAAGGACTGAATGCGGCGATGACAATCAACAAGATCGTCTGGATCAGGGATTTCAAGAATTTGCAGATCAGGCCTGAAATTAACTAAATCAAGTTGGCTCACTAGGTTAGAGCGCCATTGGGGTTCTCCATTTGGCCCGTAGTGCTGGCAGGGCTCTCCTTTTCCTATTACTTGAGAAACACTCGGTGCATCGCAGGGGGGCGCACTACAAATAAAGATTAATTCATCAGGTTTATGTATCTTTACAGCTTCAAGAATTGGATCAGGGCTTCCGCCAACCGTAACAAGAAGTACGCGGGTCATTAATTTGTGAATCGGACACGTTTGAAACCCGCATCAGCTCCATCATCTAGCTTGCGCACTAGTGCAGGCTCATGGTAACGATCGCGTTGATCAAAGAACAACACTACCGATTCCAAGTAAGCACCATTCCAAATATTTATTGATACAGGACTGCTATTCTTTTGCTGTCCAGGTTGTTTGCTAGCTGCATTACTAGTTGTTGGGCGAGCTAGAGCTGATTGAGGTCGCGCAAAGGCTCCTCCCGAACTTGTTGGCCTGCTAACCGCTGTTTCTTTTGCAGAAGAAGCGCAATGGGGTATTTCGGCATCTCCGTATAAAGGTAGGAGTCTGTTCCAAATCCGCCCCACATGACTCATTTTGCCAGCAAGATCAGTTTTATTTAAATCTCGTGGATCCATGATGCCTTTTTCCTTGGCTTGGGGTTTTTGATGAAACCAATTCACAACTTCCGCATCTTCTGGTTTGGTTGCTGTACGAACCCAGATGCCAACACGGCTCGGATGTAAAACCTCTCTCCATACAGCCGGTTCCTTGGGCTTGCGATTTACAGCTGTCAACCAAAGTGTTGCTACAGAATTAGCGCGCTTTAATAAATTCTCTAAATCTTCTTGTGATTGCACGTTAATACCCTTTGGCAGCTTTGATGGCTGTAGCCATTGCCAATGGGTGCCGATAGGTGTTTTTAAATAATCTGGATAAAATATGCGGTGATCTGGTCGCCGCCAGCCACGGCCAAAACCGCCAAGAGTGAGTACGAGGCCATGTAAATGTGCCAATAGTTCTGCTAAGAGTATTGAATCTTCACCATTTCTAAGCTGCCGCGCTTGACGCCATTGCAATTGACCTGAGGTGTAATAAACAGGTTGAATCCAATTACCTGAGCCAAAACTATCAAGAGTTGTTTGATTGCTGGTATATGCAGTGGCTAGCAAACCAACGTTTTGACCCTCTTCTCTGCTAATGGATCCGAATAATTGGCCCACTACCTGAAGAGTGTTTGTTTCGTCTGTTAAACCACCAAATAGCCGCAAGGCCATGCCACGAATAGCGGCGCGAAACATGGTGGGACGAAATTCTGGTGTTCCATCTAAAAGTTTTGCAGCTGGCCCTTGACCTTCAATGCCGCACTCAAATAAAATTTCTTCTTTGATTATTCCACTTCTGCCATAACCAGCAGCAGTGCGGCCACCAAGACCACGCTCTAAAGATTTCCTAAGTGTTGCATCTATCGATTCCCATTCATCTTTTTCTAATATTTGGGTACTACTTAAGGCAATTTTAAGCAGAGGACTTCGAATACTAACGATACCATGAGCTGAGTGGTGTTCTCCTCCTTTGTTAAAACCCAATTGCCAGTTTTGCTGCGGATGGGCAACGTCTAGTAGATCTTGAGTCCAGCTGTTGTCTGCCGGCCAGGCTCCATGAAATCGAAGTATTCCTGGGCTTAAAACACCTTTGCCACAGTTGCTTCCACACCAGCGCTGCAGTTGTTCTATTGGGCAGGCCCGACGGAAAAGACCTTTGATACCACTTCCAGGTAACAGAGGCCAGCCACCTGCACCAATTACAGGCCGAATGATGCCTTCGTCTATTCCGCTGTTACTAATTAGGCGCCAATCAATCTGCGCATCTACTACATGTAGACCTTCTGGAGTGAAAGGCATTTCTGGATCGATGCGGTTAGTCCATTGCTCAATCCATAGTTCAATGTCGGACTTAAAACCGATCGATTGATTTTTCGTGTCGGGAATGTATTGGCGCTGGGCACGGCCGCGCACCTGCGCCCGAAACTCGATTGGTACGTTTTTAGCAAGTTCAATTGGCATAGAACTTACTAAATTGCATTCACTTTGCAATGAATCTAGCAATGGAGAAGCCGGATTACCTCCACTTCGCGCAGAAGGCACTATTTTTGTTATTGCTTCCGCGGGAGCTTGGGGTTTTGCTCGCTTCTGCTGTGCTGGCCCACCAGAACCAATAAAACGTTTATTTTTTTTACTCATTGGCTAAGCCTCGCGCAGGCAGCTTTAGTCGTTGAGTCCACCACACGATTGCATCGCATAGTGCGATAAGAACTGCTAAGGCAGTTTGTTGTTCGAATCTGCCTAAACGCCAAATACTTTCAGCTACAGATTGAATACGAGCTTCATCATCATTATTAAACAACACATCTGCAGGTAAATTTATAGAACCCTTGGCTAAAACTCCAACAAGCCCCATCCAAACATCTGCAACAAAGTCAGCTTTAGTTGGTTCATCTTTCGATAAACGTAGATGTTCTCCCCAGAAGCGTTCTAATCCATAGGCGCAGGCGGCCCTCATTTTGTGAGCTTGATTGAGACTATCGTTGTCCCTTTTTCTTGCCCTTAATACTATTTCTTGAGCTAAATGATCTAGGTTGAATTGATGATAACTCATTAGGCCACCTCCTCTCCAAATAGTGTTACATTGCTACGGCCAAAGCCGATGCTTTCTAAGCCACCAAAATAGAGCTCAGCTTCTTTATTCTCTTTACCAAATGGTGACCATTTATCTCTTGAATCATTAGGCCCTGCTGGGCGGATACCGATCGGGAATATAAGCACTGATCCTTCAGGTAGAGCTTCTACGTTAAAGAATGCTCCACCATCTACTTTTTTTTCGTTATCGGCCAATTTAACCCTGCTTTGGCGGTATAGGGCTAGGTCATGGATAGCACCAATATCTGCATCATCAACTACTACTAAACGATCATCGGGAATGGAGTCTTCTATTCCTTTTGGAATCCAATCTTTTAATCCCGGATCAGGATCTAATTCAAGAAAACCGAGATTAAAAAACAGAGTTTTCTTTTTGTCTTTCCCTCCTGCTTGCTCACGACCACGTAGCCCAGGGCTACCTGTGTATGGCTTGGGCAGTTTTAAAGAGCAATCAACAATGCGTCGGTATCTATCTAGCAGCCGTGGGCTGCTTAGCCACACCACTGGTTGCCCAGGAGAAAAAACAGGAAGCCAAACCAGGGAGGCGTATTCAAACTTCACACGGGCTTCACTTATGTCATCTCGACCTGCTCCTGCTTCTCCGCCAAACCAGGTGATTGTCCTTTGGGGATCGTTGCGACGTGCTTCAGCTCGAAAGCGACCACGGATCGAACTGCCAGGGATGATGCCAGTTTGCGTGTAAGCATCTCGAAAAATCAAATTTAGGTTACCTGATTCCTCACCTGATGATGCACCTACATGAAGAGGTGCAAGAGTTTCGATTAAGCCATAACTGCGGGAGTAAACCATTGTGAAAAACTAAATTAGTGGATGGTGTGTGAGTGCCAGTTAGGTGTTAATTCAAGGGATAGGTAATGCTAGGCCTGTACCAAATTGTTTAAAGCTGAACCCTTCTCTTGGGAACCAACTTTCAGGCCAGTCTGGCCATGGCGGCAACGGCAATGTTGCTGGAACTTGATAGCAACTGCCAGCTGGCACTGCCCAACGGCCACGAGATAGTCGTGGTTCACCATCAAGACCAGCTCCAAGTCGATGGCGCCAAGGGCGAGGACGGTCGGTAAGAATGGTTCCCGTTGTGAAAGTCTGCTACCGCCCCAAACACCAGGAGTTATGAGGGCAAAACTGGCTTTGATCGGCTGTTTCAAAAGATCCAGTAATGCCTCAGGTATTTGCTCACAACGAAGCTCCACTAGATGCCCCTCCCCACCAAAGCGATAGCGGCCTTCTGGAATGTTGTGACTGCTTATATATGCCAATGAAACACCAGGTTCAAGTGCCACTGCTAATTCCATAAACAAAGCATTTTCCTGAGCACTTACCCGCTCGTTATCACATAAACGAGGGTGGAGATGAGGAACTGCTTTCCATGGATTTACATGCACCATTGCGTTAGCAGTTGTTTGATTCATCCACTGGGATAGGGCAATCCATCCGCCTCTTATTGGTTTGGCTGGAATTTCTCTACCACTAGTTGGCATCCAACCGCCAAGATCAGAATTGACACCTGGCGCATGCCATGCAAGCCGCTCGCATATTGTTCGGTTTAWACAGTTTTCATCAGCTTTATTTTGCAATAGTGTAAGCGGAGCAGGTAAATAGAGATCTTTTGAGTTACGCCAAAAGGGGCCAGCTGTAAAAAGATTGAGCAATTCCGATCGATGTAATTTGGAAGCAATTAAACCTGACATAGCAGGGCTATCTGGAGGAAAGTGCTCCCCAGCTTTACCAACAAGATTCTCTGCAGATAGGAATCGACCACTGCTTGCATAGAGCAAACCAAGTGGTTCAAGAGTGATCAGATAACTAAAGGGAATGGTCATGAATTCACCTCCTGTTTATTGGGTTTTAATAGCCGAGAAAAGACCTGGGATAAAGCAACAAGCCAGTCTCCAAGTGGTTGATTTAAACCTTTGGGAGCTTCAAGACCTGGGAAGTAAATATCCCAAATAGCATTTGCAACAGCCTTGGCAGTATCACTTTTGCCTTTTATTGCGCGACGGCCATCCAGTGAGATGAGATCAGAAGCAAGATGCCCCCAGTGGGCATTTCCCATTTGACGATTCTCACGATCACGATAGCCATCAAGTATCCGTGGCAACTCACACCATGGACAAACCCACTCGATTGACTGACCGCCGGAAAAAAGTAAACGCAAGGCAAAACGATCGCGGCCCTTGGCCTTAGCGCTTGATTCCGCTAGGCGCACTTGCTCTAATGCCTCTCTTTGTGGAACCTTGGCACTCACATAAACCAAGCCCATCGATACGGTGATATTTTGGCCATGCTCGCGCCAGATACTAGGAAATTTTTTTAACCAGCTCACTAAATCATTAGAGGAAAGGGGCTCGCCAATACCATCCCCTTCAAATCCAGGGCGATCATGCAGAGCCCCAAGCAGATCGTCGCCACCTGCATATACAACTGTGCTCTTTTGCCCAGTGTGTTTAGGAATATCTTCATAAAGCTTTGTTGCCCAGCTACGCATAGCATTACTAAAAGATTTAAGTGCGGCGGCCTCCTGATTTTGATTCCCTTGAGAATTTTTTGCTAAATACTTACCAACTTCGTCGCCATCAGCCATGAACCACACAAGGTTGCATGAATTGGCGATTGCATCAAAACGCTTGGGTAAAACATTTATAAGCTGTTCATCTTTAAATGCATTTTTAGCTATTACTGGGTAGGTGACCAAACGTTTAATTAATTCAGGTAAAGATAGTTGTTCACCTACACCAGCAAATGGTTCACCCAGTGGCTGTAGATCCTGCAAAGCTCTAATAAATGCCGTAGCTTCATCCTTACACTGAGCATTTGAAATAAGGCGCGGATCAACTACAAGACCAAGGGATGGCCTTGCTACAGCATCACTTCCACCAAGTGTAGAGCTCTCACCAGACCAGTTAATTCCGCTCCAAGCTCGCTGTTGCTTAACAAGGGCTAGGTGCTTACGGGCTTGGGAGATTGTGCTCCCTTGGGCATGGAAATATTCCCAGGCATGGTTTTGCCACTGCTTCCAAACTGGCTCCCAGTGGTAGTTGAACTGAGGCAGATTTGATTCAAGCCATTGCCTAGTTGCATCTAATATATGTACCCATGTTTTTTGCAGCGCATCTTGGCCATGGCCTTTTTTATAAGGGCCATTGATTACCAGCAGGTTGGGTGTACCACGTGCAGTATTCACTAAAGCTGGGCTTAGCACCTCAAATCCACGTTCTTGTGCATCGTCATAGATGGCCTTCGCTAGAACCGAGAGCAGCAGAGAACTACCGTAGAGGTCGCGGAGCTTGCGGGATGAGCCAATGAACCCCTGCACAGGAGCGAAGGTAACCACCGTGAAAGAAGTTTCGCTGGTATAGGAATCCTTGACCACTTCCATAGATGCCTGCACTTGTAAATTCATTGATAGACCATCTGGCACGGTTTGTCAGCCAACTAGCCAGATTTAGCGAAATTATTCATTTAATGAATAATTCTGTTCATAGCAACCAGTTAAACCGAAAAGACTATAAATCGGCAACCCTTTTATTCTCAATGCCCTGGCTGCTCATTTCAATCGAATTTCATTGCGTTCCTATCTGCTAGTAAGCATATTTAATTGAAGAATTATATTAGTATTACTATTAATGGCACCGTTAGGAATTGCACGCATAATAATACTTACTCTTTTTATAATATTTAGTTCACTCGCAACTAGTGCTGCTGGTCTGGGTTTAATTCATTGGCTGGTGCAAAGTGGTGATCTGTCAAGGCCAACAACTAGGAATCAAAATAATTTGCGATTACTCAGGCTAAAATTCTGGCAACTTCCAAAATGTAATGCGTAGTCTTTACTTGTTGCGTGAATATGGAACCGCTGGCATTGAAGGAGAGCAAGTTATTGTTCGAGCAGATGGAGAAGAGGTAGAGCGAATAAAATTACCTCTATTAGATCAAATTCTTGTTATGGGTAATTTGCAGTTGAGTACTGCTCTGATTAAAGCCTGCTTGAATAGAGGAATTCAAATTGCATACCTAAGTAGAAATGGCTGGTGTTATGGAAGGACTCAATCCATTCAAGGAGGATATCGACATAGAGGTAGACATCAATTACTCCTAACAGAATCCGATAGAATAAATGCAGCCATTAGCCTGATTGCAGGAAAAATCAGCAATGCGCGCGTGTTGTTGTTGCGATTAACTAGGAGAGATAGACGTGATCAGGTTGCAAATGCTATTGATCGTTTAAGTTGGCATGGACAACAGATAAGAAAAGCTAAATCACTTGAGCGTATCCGTGGTTTAGAGGGAAATGCTGCCGCTGAATATTTTCAAGCTCTTGGCTCTTTATTAGAAGGAAACGGTTTTGCTTTTCTTGGGCGGCATAGGCAACCACCTACGACCCCATTTGATGCTTTATGCGGTTTTAGTTATTCGGTTCTTTGGAATGCATTATTGACTCGCATCGAACTTCAAGGTTTAGATCCATATGAAGGTGTATTGCATGTTGGCTCGGCTCGCCATGCAGCCTTAGTTTCTGATTTAATTGAACCATTGCGAACTCTTCTCGCCGATCCATTTAATGTATGGATGATAAGAACAAGAAGGATTCAAGCAGATATTGGATTTGAGGTACGTGATGGTGGAGTATTTCTTACGGAAGCATATCGCAAACTTTGGCTTAAAGCATGGTCAAATTATATGGCAGAGCAGATTTGTCTTGCAAATCAAATGCAAGGACCACGCTGGGAATTATTAGATGGATTAGTGAGATCATTTGTTCGATATGTATATTCACCTTCCGAAGGAATCGTTGTTCCTCAGCGGCGATAAAATGACAAAAGAGCAATTATGGGTAATTGCATATGATAGCCCATGCAATAAACGGAGATCTAAACTCGCCAAGCTACTTTTAGGTTATGGTGTAAGAATACAACTAAGTGTGTTCGAATGCAGGTTGCGTAAAGCAGAGATTGTTATTTTGAAACAGAGGCTTAGTAAATTAATTAACACAGCTCAAGATAGCGTGCGGTTTTGGCCAGTTCCAGAGCAAAGTTGCTCGAAAATTGAACAAATGGGTGTTTCGGTTGATTCTTCTGTTTGGGAAGACCAAATAATTTAGCGCGCAGCACTCAAAAACCTAAAATCCTAATGTCTACGCTGAGCTGCGCGCTCGATTGCGCTGCAATAGTTTTTAGCAAATCAAACAGCTTAAAGTTGGTGCGATTAGCTTTGAAAAGGGTGTAAAATATAGCTGCGCGCAAATGGTCTCCAAACCCTTTGCACTGCAGGGCTTTAAAAGGCCGCGGTCACCACTCGTTGGTGACATCACTTAATTGGAAACTGCCTTTCTGCGTTACACTAACTCGGCAACCGATTATGGTCACCACTCGTTGGTGACATCACTTAATTGGAAACGGTTAATTTCCAGAACCTTAATCGCAGGAGAATAGGTGTCACCACTCGTTGGTGACATCACTTAATTGGAAACAGTGGAGTACTACAGTTCAGTTGTTCTCCAGCATCTGTCACCACTCGTTGGTGACATCACTTAATTGGAAACAAATGTAAGAATTGCCCAGATGGTTGTGGTATAAACTGGGTCACCACTCGTTGGTGACATCACTTAATTGGAAACTGCATTGCGGAAGCTTGCGGTCCAAAGGAAGAAGCGTCACCACTCGTTGGTGACATCACTTAATTGGAAACACCCCAAACTTTGCGCTGCGACTTGATACCGGTTGCTAGTCACCACTCGTTGGTGACATCACTTAATTGGAAACCTTTAACTGTTAAATCTAATTTAGCGGCAGCAAAGGTCACCACTCGTTGGTGACATCACTTAATTGGAAACTATGTAATTTTATCTCTGCTAGTTAGGGTCACTAAACGTCACCACTCGTTGGTGACATCACTTAATTGGAAACTTTAATGGCGGCAGTTTCCATGCGGGAGGATATCTCACCGTCACCACTCGTTGGTGACATCACTTAATTGGAAACTTCTCCAATATTAACTTGAGAGTCACCAGTTAACACTCGTCACCACTCGTTGGTGACATCACTTAATTGGAAACTGTTACACGGATAAAAGGATCGCCTGGGGTGATTTCAGGTCACCACTCGTTGGTGACATCACTTAATTGGAAACGATTCAATAACTTTAACAGTGTGCCCGTAATCTTTATTGTCACCACTCGTTGGTGACATCACTTAATTGGAAACAACTTAACCACGCTGATTCCATTAATATATTCCACTAGTCACCACTCGTTGGTGACATCACTTAATTGGAAACGTATCTGAGAATTTAGAATCAATCGAGGTTCTAGTTGTCACCACTCGTTGGTGACATCACTTAATTGGAAACTAGGTGTAATCGCGACCACCGTTGAAGGTGACAACAGTCACCACTCGTTGGTGACATCACTTAATTGGAAACATTTTCTTCCAAGTCTCCAATCATCACCAGGACATTGTCACCACTCGTTGGTGACATCACTTAATTGGAAACCATTCATACTCATCTTCAAAATCTGCCATGGCGTTGTCACCACTCGTTGGTGACATCACTTAATTGGAAAGTATATTATCAAATTACTTGAATAAATTTCTATGAATAATTACTCCCACGGCTTGCGCAGCTAAAAACTATAGTATCAAGATGTCTCAGACCGCAACTAACTTAGATTAATAGAGGATCTAGGCTCATAATTAAAAGCAGTAGCGTTTAATATATTTTATTACTTCCTCCGGTTTGTCCTCTAATTCATAGGCTTCTGCTTCATGTATTTTTGATGAATTTGATGCTTTGAGCGATCTTGAAACACTCTGCTGTTGAGCTTGATCAAGATTTGTTTGAATATTTAACGCTGATCCCTTGCAGTGTTGAGCAATATGAACGCCCTCATCGTAAATAGTTTCATTAACATAGTAGCTCACTGGGCTAGCACTATTTTTAATATTAGTTAAGCAGATTTATAGGCTTTTATTTTTTATATATCCAACGATTTGGTTATTTCTGCAGAACGTTGCATTTTGTGTAACTTGATAGTTAGCACGCAGTACTAGGTTTATGATTTCTCTTACTTCTGGTGTGAGATAAAGAAAAAATTCCATTAGTTAACAGCAAGAGGTGATTTGCATAGCTGACAAAAGCCCAATCATTTGCATATATATCATGGCTTGCTTAGCATAAGCGCGCATGTAGCTAGCGCGAATAACCAAAGATAAAAGCTGAATTTAGCGGCTAACAGTATGTATGCACATCAATAAATAATCTTGGAAATAGCATGCGAATGTTGTTAGCCTTATGCAGCATTAAACTAGCTGCAACACCAGCTAAACGCTGTACCTCCTCTCGAAATTCAAAACCGTGATGTTGATTTAATGCATGAGCGGCCTCATGTATTAAAACCATTAAGGATTCCTCCCCGTGGGGTTGCTTCCAAAAACAATCCTGATCTATTGCTAGGGCTAATACATTATCAGCGCTCCAGAAAGCATACAATGAGTTGCTATCATCGCTATTATATGTAAGTTCCCCCGTAACTTTATTTCCTGCGTTTTTACAACTATTAAGCAATTGCTGGCAAAACCATACACTAAAATCTAGGCATTGCTGCACATGCTCAACACCACCTTGTTGTTCAATCATAAACAAGTTATTCTGCTTTTCGCTAATGGCATTAGCAATTGTAAAACTTGCAAGATTTACTTGATCAGCTTTAAATTGCTCATTCTTTGTTGCTACTTCTTTTGCAGAGGGAACAAAAGCCTTTAACATTTCACGAAAGCCGCCACTTGCTTGTGCTGTATTAATTACTTGAATCCCTAATTCACGTGCATTTTCATCAAAATGCCGAGCACCAACTTTTGGTACTGATCTAGCAATATTAGATCCAAATGCACGCTCTATTATTTGATGCTGCACCTCTTTACTACAACGCCTACCTGCAATACCCACCCAGTCTTCCTTGATGCTATTTTCATCCATACCAGCCAATAAAGTTGGCAGGCAAGCTATATGTACTTTTATTGGATATCCTGAGGCGACAGCATCACGATTAGGGTTCATTGGAACCCTTTGCTGAATATCGCAATGCAAAGGCATCGACCACTCCAAAGAGGCAACAGGTATTCCCATTTCATTAATCATCGGATTCTCACCATCATCAATTTGGATAAGATTGATTAATGTTTTGCGGCTTGGTTTTTTCCAGCATTGACCACTAGGATCATCAATCTCTGTGCTCAGGCTAGCTTTAACTTGGTGAAGCACTTCTCTTTTTTTTATAGTTAATCCATTCACAAGTAGTGAAATTTCATCAGGTGTAAGGAATTTATTAAAATATTGATCTAATTTTTCACAGATATCAGTACTCCATGGCATCTGCATCCTTACATGTGTGCCATAAATCGGATTATCAATAAAACTGCTACGTGAAATGCGAACACCATCTTCCTGCAGAAATTCTAGTTGTTCACCACCACTACTTACCATTGCCTGATCAGCTATACAAAGAGCCTCCTTAAAACCCCTGCCAAAGCGACCGCGCTTTAAATGGCTATCAGTTTTATTAGTTAAATAAACTACTCTTAAATCAGATAAACTATTAATTCCAGATCCATTGTCTAAGCATTGCACAAAAAAATGATTATCCTGCATTCCATAATTTAATTTAATTATACCCTGTTGGCCAATATCAAATGAATCTAAGGAATTCCGAACAATTTCTTTGATTAAATGCTCCGGTGGTCTAGCTGCATTCATAGCAGCAAAGCCYTCTGTGCWAATCGCTAACCAGCCTGGGGTTTSAGTGTTCATGATAAATAATTTATTTAGACATTTATAGGAAAAATTAGGCACTACTTTGAATGCAATWCCTAGTTGCCAGAGCTAGCATTACATATTTAACATCGCATCGCTAGTTTCTAGTGCGATCAACCAAGCAAGTTTTATGGTCTTTAAGTTTGGCATTATTTCATGCTACGTTCAATATTCTGTTTGCACTTGAGGTCTTATCTACATGATGCTGGTTAATCCCGATGAGATTTCTTCATTTGCCGCCCAATTGAAGCAAGCCCTTAATCAAWTTGCAGTGCCACGCCATATTCATTGGGATCCAATTGGGTTAATGAGTATTCGCCAAACCATTAAGGAGCAGTTAAGCGCCTGCGGCCCTGTGGAAGAACATCATTTCAAAACTGTTGCAGCAGATGGCATAAATTTGATTCTAAAACTACCTGGCCGTGAACCAGACAAGCAACCGTTAATCATTGCTGCCCATTACGACGGACCATTGCATTCACCTGGTGCTGATGACAATGCCAGTGGGGTTGTCGCACTATTGGAGTTAGCGCGGCGCTGGGCCGTTAAGCCACCGCGGCGTCCCGTATGGCTAATTGCATTTGATCAAGAGGAGTGGGGCATGCTTGGTAGCCGTGCATTAGCAACAGAACTACGAGAAAAAAAGCAAGCAATAAAATTAATGGTGAGTCTTGAAATGCTTGCTTTTACCAGCTCCAACCAAAGCTATCCCCATGATTCAATGCGTACTATTTATGGAAACCGCGGTGATTTTATTGCTCTAGTTGCAAATAGTGGCTCTGCGTTGATGTTGCCTAAATTAGTAAGCCGTATGGCAGAGCATGTACCCACTAAATTGTTACCTGTTCCTAATGGGGGCAGGGCAATTCCTGATGTTCGCCTTAGCGATCACAGTCCKTTTTGGGATGCTGGTTATAATGCTYTGATGGTTACTGATACATCATTTATGCGTAACCCCCATTACCATAAAATGACTGATACCGTTGAAACATTAGATTTAGAATTCTTTGCTAATGTGATTAATGGCTTGGATAAGGCCTTTTCTGCTCTTTAAAGCCTGCGCGCAGGCAACTGCCAGTTGGTTCTTCGCGCAAGGCATTGAATAAACAATCATGGTTCAGCGATACTGCTATCAGTAATGCCTGCACAAATGAGCAAGTTCATCATCCAATGGCAAGATCAATTCGGCAATTGGCAACGCTTCCAGGAAAAACACAACCAAGCTGATGCTTTCCGTACTGCCCAAGCTCGTGCACGGAGTACAGGTAAACGTCATCGTTTAGTGGATGCTCAAGGCCATTTGATCGACTTAATTGAGCCTTAAAATGAAACTATCATTGAGCTTTAGGTTCTTAGCCTCTTTCGCCGTAGCAACATCTGTAATGGCTGCTAGTTATGCCTACTGGGTATTACACCGGCAAATGCCAGCAGAATATAAAACACTTGAGGTGGTATTAAATAAAATTAGTAAAGGTAATAATTTYGGCAAGCAGCCGCTTGCATTTATGATTGTTGCTGGYACCCATTCCTCGCAACTAGCATATGAAAGAGGCCTATGTAAGGCTGATAAATGCGATTTTTTYGCCCAGTTAAATCCATTTAATAGCTAYAARAATGGTTGGGAYGAGCTAATGCGGCAGGGTTATGCCATAGGTGATATAAATGGATGGGCTACTTCAAGTGGCACAATTATGATTCCAAGGCCTGCATTTCGCGCCTAYGGCAACGATATTGATTACATAAGCTGTACAGTTGCCCATGAAATWGCYCATGTSCGTCTMARTCATATTTTTAAGCAAAGTTACCATGAGAATCATGATCTAAAMGAAATGAATAAAAAGGATAAAGATTTAGCTAATTTGAAAAAGTCAAGAGAATTTGAGTTGCAAGCAGATCGTGAGGCAGCCACCATGCTTGCCAAAGCTGGTTATAAGGGCCGGATTTGTTTAAAGGATATTGATTTTATGTATCGATCAACAGGCGATGGAAGTGCTACGGAACCAGATTCAAGCCACCCTGGTTATGACGATAGAAGAAAAGCGATGTTAGCAAATTACATAGCACTTGAAAAAAATCCACCCAAACCAGAGAATCCTAGTAATAGGTATTTCCAATATGACAAAAAAGATAACTTGCTTTTATTTATACCAAAATAGCGCAAGATAATATGTTCGCTTATCTTGATCCATCAGAATGACTAAATGACTAGTATTCCCCTCCGCTGCCACTTATTGATTGGCCCCCCTGGTAGTGGTAAAACCACAATGGCCCAGCGCTTGCAGCCATTGCTACATGGCAATGAGRRCCAGCCAGCGATAGTGCTTTCAACTGATGCAATCAGAGCTGAACTATATGGTGATGAGGCAGTGCAGGGCCCATGGGATGAAATCYGCGCAATTCTGATTGAGCGGCTACATGCGTCTGTGGCTGCTGGCAACCCCGTAATTATTGATGCCACCCACGCGCGACGACCTTGGCGTTTGCTTTATACCCAGCAATTGGAACTTGCTCAACCGGTGGAATGGATTGGTTGGTGGCTGAAAACAGATCTCAATACTTGCTTGGAATGGACAAAACAACGAAAACGACCGGTGCCAGATGCTGTTATTAAAGAATACTATGCTGCACTTAATCACAAACAATTTGGCCCCCAACGTGCTGAATCATTTGCAACRGTTGTTAGCCTAGATCCCGTTGCAGGTGAAACCAGTAGTACTTCTTTAGCTCAAAAGTTAACCAACTTAGATGCCTCTATACGTAATTCAATCAATCGTGATCAAGCAAAACTYCCCTACKTGCATCAATATTCACGCCTTATAGATCTAGAACGCCTGTTTTTTTTGCTACGTTTGCTAACAACTTTTAATGGCCTTAATCAAGAAGATCCAGCAACGGCAGCAGGTTTAGCTGCGATATGCAATCCATTGCCAGAAGGAGATCTAGCGGAAAAGGCAGCTGTATATTTGTCAAAATGGATTGAGGTGCATGGTGGTAATAGTGAATGTTATGGCGATCCCGCTCTTATTCGTGCAGATCTTGAATGGCTTACAGCTAATGGTTTTACACAACTCAACTGGAATAGCGATAATCCTATTTACTTAGGTGAATATTGTAAGGCAACCAATGAATCCTTAAATGGTGGCTTTCCTAGTTTGGCTGATAAACGTATTTTTATCAGAKTATTTACCCTGTTACGCCATATTCTAAAAGAACCATTTGATGCACCTTCTAGTGATAATAGTGCCAACGACGGTTCATTGCTTTATCAACATCTGCTTGAATCATTAAGTCATATTGATGGTAGTTACGCCGCTAATCAAGAAGCCGTATTRCGTAATGATCTACGTCAYTTATTRAGGCCCTATGGTTTTAGCTCATCAAGCAAAGGTAGGCCTGATAGCTTGCGGCATGGTTATGCAATTGGTACCGCCCTACTCTCCGCAGATCAACTATTGCAAGTGCATGAGCTACTTAAATCAACAATTGAATGCTTAAATGACTCCTCTCAACATTTATTATACGAGTCGCTGGATGATCGCTTGCGTCGGGCTGGTTTATTGCAATCTGCATCCAAGCAGTTTAGTGTTTCCAATCGCGCAATTGCAAATCGATCAATTACCGAAAATAAATTAGGCACATTGGCCAACAGTGATCAAAGCCAAAAAATAGAGAAATTAATATTTCAGCGAAAACTTGCATTGCTTAGTCATATACCTGATAATGCGTTATCTACACCTACTGGTTCATTTGATACGCGTTTTCGGGCTTGGCCATTACAGCTATTATTCCATAATATAAGCTGGTATTTGGCATTTGAAATAGAAGCTATTGGGCGCCCCCACGGCTTGATAAAAACCCTGCGTGTTGATCGACTCATCTTACATCCTAGTAATACTCAAATTCGCCGCAATAGTGATACTGAGCATTTGCATGCAATCGCCCGCTTGAATTTATTACTAGGTGTATGTGGCGGTCTTTATTTTGGTAACTCAATAGAAGCGCAACTTGCCATTACAGCAGAGCAAAAGCCTGGCACAATTGCTGGGATTGAACACTATGAGCTTATACGCTTTTCCTGCACTGAAAAAGTATTTAAATTGATTCGAGAGGAGTCGAATCGCTTTTTAATAACTCACACCAGCTATTCAAAGCCAATTACTGCTAAGTCTTCATGGGAACAGGGACCTTCTGATTGCCTTGAACCAAATRGTTCATCTGATAGTCACCCCTATCCAGTTGAGTTATTATTGCCTCGCTGGACTGTAGAAGCCGATTGGGATCTACGTAACTGGTTATTTCGATGGGGCTCTGGCATACGAATTGAGCAGCCAMAAGATTTAAAACAGTTGCATCTGCAGCATGCCCAAGGGGTAATCGATATATATAAATAGCTTTCAAATTGAGATTTGGTTTTCCCAGAGGCACTGCAAATACAAGAGGATTTCGTTATTCGCGCAATAACTAATTTTTTTCCTGATAAAACAGCGATGCTTGTTACACCAMAACGGAGCTGTGATGACCAACCCCAACGACTCTCCAAACCGCGGTCGCTACCGCTTTCAAGCTGGCAAGCCAATTGATCCCAATAGTGAGATAGACGCAGAGAGTGTTTCATGCGTTCCAAATAGCCCGCAGGAATTAATTTCTATGCAAGAGAACAAGTCAGATTACCCTGAAAAAACTGAACGCCAACGCAGTGAGAAAGTTAAAGAGATAATGGWGTTGATAGATAAACTAGATACAAGCCCGCTTGACGATCAACAAATTGCAATTGCTTTGATTTCAAGTYTGGAGCAATATCATGATGGTATTGTTGATCAAATGTGTGATGATTCTGATGCAAAACATAGTCAAATTGTATCTTGGGCTGTTGATGCTGATCGCTTGATGCATTGYCGCCACATGCTTTCTAGTGTTGATCTTGARTAGCTAAATGTTTCATACTYGGTTTTTTAGCTTAGTATGATGCGGTGTTCTATTTTCACACAATTTATTTCACCTCTACTTTTAACCTCCTCTGAGCACGCAAATGTTTAATCGATTAATYACCCCATCCCAGTTAGCCCTATTCAGTCGCAGCCCTGTTATTGGCGCCTGGTGGGAAGAGCTACATGCCACTGAACCGTTGCGGGCTCCGCGTCCAATAACAAAGACACTTGATGACTTCCTCTATAAAGCTGGCTTAGAACATGAAAAATTATTAATCAAAGAGCTAGAGGGGCAGAATGGAATAAAGGTAGAAAAACTGCGTGGCAAGCAGGAGGCTTTCGACTATGAGGAAACATTAAAAGCGATGCGAGCTGGTGCCGATTTCGTCTGGCAAGCATCGATGTCTAACAATGAAATGCGCGGCTCAGCCGACCTACTTGAACGCGTAGATCGTCCTTCAAATCTTGGCAGCTGGAGCTACATCCCAATCGAATGCAAGCTTTCAAGYCACCCCAAGCCTATTTATATTGTGCAGGCTTGCGCTTATTGCGAACTGCTTGAGCCGATCCTCGGCCACAAGCCTGATCAATTCAAGCTTTACCTTGGCGGCAAGAAAAGCGAAGAACAATTCCAGAATTACCACAGAAATGATTTCTGGAGCTGGTACGAATTGCTACGCCAGCGTTACCGCGATTTTAGATCTTCATTTGATGCAAGTAACGAACCAGAGGATGCACCAGGTGATCACGGCCTCTGGGAACCATTTATCAAGCAACGGCTAGAAAATAAACGCGATCTGATGCTCGTAGCTGGCATGCGCCAGAACCAGCGCGGCAAGTTGCGTTCAGCTGGTATCACCACAATTGATCAACTTGCCTCCTTAGATGATATTAAGCATGCTTCCAAGTTGGATCCAGCAATACTGGCTCGCCTGCAGGATCAAGCTCGAATTCAAATCGCTTCTGAAGCTAAAACCGACGGTCGCCCTGCGCATGAGGTGCGGCCGAATGAGCAGCAAGCCAAGGGGCTAGCCATGCTCCCGGCACCAGATGAGGGCGACATCTGGTTTGACATGGAGGGCTTTCCAAATCCGATCAACGGCGAGAAGCTCGAATACCTTTTTGGCGCCTGCTACCGAGACGAAAAGAGCAAAGTCCAATTCAAGCCTTGGTGGGCTCATAACACCACAAAGGAAAAACAGGCCTTTGATCAGTTCGTTCTATGGGTGCAGCTACGCCGCGAGCACCACCCCAATTTGCATATTTATCACTACGCCAGCTATGAGAAAACTGCCCTCAGCAACCTGGCCTCACGCCATCAGATTCACCAACTGTTGATTGATCAGTGGTTGCGGGAGGAGCTGCTGGTGGATCTGTATCCGATCGTTCGCAACGGCCTGCTGGTTGGTTCACCGAGCTACTCGATCAAAAAGGTTGAACGCCTTTACGGCGATCCCCGCACCGAGGAGGTGGAAAATGCGGCCGATTCAGTAGTGCAATACGCCGAGTGGCGTAAATCTGGCCATAGTCAATTGCTGCAGGATCTCCAGGATTACAACGAGAAAGACTGTGAGGTCACCGAAGGGCTGCACCGCTTTCTGCTTAACCTGCCCGAAAGGCAGCAGATAACCCCCCCGGCAAATAGGTGGGGCGCAGCAGCCACGGCAGCAGAGGAGGAAAAACAAACCAGCACCTACCAAAAAGATCTTGAGGTAGCGGCGTTCGAGCTGCTGGCTGAGCTTGGCGATCAAGCGCCAACAGCGAAAACAAAATCCAAAAAACAGCAGGTCGTAGATGTCGATGGCGACGCCATCGGCCCCCGAGGCATCAGCCGCCGGCTACAGCGCTTGCTGGGCCAGTTGATCGATTTCAACGAAAGGGAAGGAAGGCTCGAATGGTCGGAGTTCTTCCGCCGGCTGCAGATGACACCAGATGAACGGGAGGATGACAGCGAAGTAATCGCTGCTGCAAAGCTGGAAAAAGTGGAGCGGATCAGGAACTCCCTTGGTTTCCTCTACCGCTTCGATGTAACCCAGCCGCTAAAGCTGGCCGCCCGTGAGGGGCGCAACCCTCGCTTTGCTTTGGTGCCACTGCTGCGCGATGGCACGCGCCTGCTGCCCCTCGATCACCTTTTACTGGCCGATGGCAAGGCCTGGACTGCTGTAGGCCAGCTTGAGGAGAACCAGCCCGATCTGGTAACTATTAAAGCCACCGGTGATCTGTTGGCAAAGGCGGTGAACCTCATAGGCAACGAGCTGCCGCAGGCCGTTGACCTTGTGCCTTTGCCCAAGTTGATCTACCGAAACATGCTTAAGCATCTGGTCCGTCAAGCGCAGGGCTGGGTAGAAAAGCGCACACCGCTACCGCCAGCACTGCTGCATCTCCTAGAGCGCCGTACGATCCCGCAGCTTGAGCCGCTGAATCAGCGAATCCGTCTGGCGTCAAACACAACTGCTGCGGAACTAACACCCTTTTTGATATCTGCCGATGGCCTGGGGCTATGCCTCCAGGGTCCACCTGGAACCGGCAAGACCACCGTCACCGGTGATGTGATCGCCCAGCTGGTACAGGCAGGTATGCGAGTGGCGGTGAGTTCAAACGGCAATGAGGCAATCAACAACGTGTTGCGCAAGGTGCAGGGGTGTCTAGATGAACTGGGTAGCGATGCCTTAGTTGTGAAGGCCTCAAGTAGCGCCAGCCATAAGGCTGATGTGAAATCTCTGGCCGAAAGCCGCGCCCAGGCCCTTAAGGAGATCGACCTGCCAGACGCACCCTCCGTGCTCGGCGGCACCGTGTTCACCCTGGTGAAGGAGGCCTACGACGGGGCTCCATTCGATTTGCTGGTTATTGATGAGGCCGGCCAGGTGTCGCTCAGCAACCTGCTTTATATGAGCAGGGTGGCGCGCAACATCCTGCTGGTGGGTGATCAGCAACAGCTCAGCCAGCCCAACAGGGCTRAKCACCCYGGCGAAAGCGGCATGAGCTGCCTCGACTATGTGATGCAGGAGCACGCCGTGGTGCCRGCCGATCGTGGTGTGTTTCTTGCCACCAGCTGGCGTATGCCGCCAGCACTCACCGAAATGGTGTCAGAGCTTTTTTATGATGGCCAACTGCAAGCTGCCCCCTGCAACACCGCCAACCAGGTGCACTGGGATGGCCCAAAGCAGGGGATCGTGTTTGAGGCAGTGCCCCACAGCGGTAACAGCACCCTCAGCGAAGAAGAGGTGGAACACATTGCTGCTTTAGTGGATCGGCTGCATGGCAGGTCCTACCAGCGCGCCCGGTTCGTTGACGGCGAGATGATTACTGAGAACGAGGAGCTCGGTAAAAAGGAAATTCTGATAATCGCTCCATACAACATGCAGGTAAACCGGCTGCAGAAACGCATCGGTGATAAAGCTCGCATTGGCAC
>NZ_PXVC01000053.1 GCF_003011125.1 Synechococcus lacustris str. Tous
AGCTTATTCAAATCAGAATGCAAGCCCAATGGATCCGGGCTTGCTATTATTTTAATGCTTAAGTTTTTTGGTAGTAGTTCCTGTTCTTTTGCCCAWAGYAGCARATCAGCTTGGCGAAAATTYAGTGCCCACCAGCAAGCCGGTTGATTAATYAGCAGGTGCCGCAGGCGTAGYTTTTCTTGCAAATYTAATTGCAACCATGTTTTATGGCGTTGAAAACTGCGGCCAGCSGTTAWAGGGCCATGGCGTTGATCTAATTGTGGTAATTCATTTTTGCTATCCAACAACGCTAAAGTTCGCCAACCTTTTGAAAGTTGCAATGCCTGCATTCGCAACTTCAAGCCCCAAGGATGTTTTGGGCTAAAGATAAGCCCTTGCTCAACTGTTTCAATGGCCTCATCCCAGCTACTTTGATTTAAAAGAAGGCGAGTTATCGCAAACCACACCTGCGGCTGGGCCGCTTGCTGCAAGAGGCCTGTGCGATACCAGCTCTCGGCCCGCCAATGATCACCAAGCTGGGCCTCAAGCATGCCCACTCGATTGCAAATTGCAGCTGGTAAAGAATTAGTAAAGGCCAGGCTCTCAAGTAAATCCTTAGCTTGCTGCAAAAAACCTTGTCTATATAGCTGTTGGGCTTGATCAAGGATTTGCTCTGTTTTATCCAGCAAGCTTGGCCTTCCTAAAGACAACTCCCTTAATTCAGCAATGGCCTGATTTAAATTGCTGTTGCTTGGCTGCAGCAACGACCAACTCCGCCAGCGAGCTGCTTCAGCGCCATAACCCTTAACCATCAATTGATCAGAAATTGCTTCGTAGGTTTCAGGGCAACTTGGATCTAGCTCCACCGCCAGCAGCAGATCTTCAATGCCAGAGGCGGTGGCTCGGGAAACATCGTTCATAAATTCATCTTAATAATCAGCTCCACACTCCTATGAACCAAGGCTTGATCTAGATGGATTGGTTCGCTGCTTGGGCCCTCCCAAAGCAGATCTTGMAATAGGGCTGGTGGCCGCTGAGGTTGCTCACAGCTGTGGAAGTTAAGGCCCTGCTCAGCTGCAATACCATGAAAATAAGGGGGGGAATAGCCCGGTTGGTGCAGCTCGAGCACGTTGGTTCCTTTGCTTGCAAAAACTAGATTGGCCATGGCCGCCCCATGGGGAGCCACCACTAATTCCGCTGATGCAAGCAACTGGGCCTGCTCTCGCACACTGATGCCGCCAAGATCCACCCCGGAAATATTGAAACCCATTAATTTTTTAAGCGCTTCTGCCTCTCCCCACACAGCTCTTCGCCTTTGGTCACCGCGGCWWAGCCAAAGCCTCCGATTTGAATTGCCAGAGAGGTTTGAATAATCAACTGTTTCTGCTTGATTTGGATTTAGCCAGAAACGTCGCAACCAATTTTGTACTGCAGCAGATGGWTTCCCAAAGGCACTTGGGAAATCTGGCACCAACAAACGACGGGCTTTTATGTGGGGATAGCGGCGGGCATCAATTAGCCGGTGCGGCTTTAAACCAAGCATTACTTGCAMCCCTTCAGCTACAAACCTGCTCTCACCGCCGTTATGCCAAAGCAGTAACGAATTAATGTCTTTATCTTTTCCAAGGCTTTCAAGCGCTAAGCCAATGCGYGGCAGGTTTTCGAGCAACCAATGGTAATAAATTTCAGCAGATAAATCAGCCACAGCAAGCACCGTTGCATCAAACCAGCGCACCTCGATTGAAGGCGGGGGTTCACATCCAGCTGGTGGTGCCGGGCAGCTGCGCCAAGGTTGGGGATAGCGGCGGCTGAGCTGCGCCTGWATAGCACCTTTTTGATCAGCTACCGCCAGCCCATGGGTGATTCCCCATGGATTTGCYAAGGGAGGGCGAATCCAGCAGCTGCCATTTGGTAATTCGCTAACAGTTAGGGGGATGGATTGCTTACTGGKTGGATCCGCCACAACGTTTGGYGGAAGCCAKYGCMATAAACCTGAACCCAAATCCTGCTTGCCCCAAGTTTGCAGTTCTTTTTCAATACAAGGAGGACATTGGGGCCCGTTACAAGAATCGGCTGGTTGCCCCGGCTGCTCCCAAAAAGCTGGGCTAGCCGAAAGCAGCGGAACATCTGCAAAGGCAGGTAGCTGCTTGCCCAGTTGCGCCAAGGCAGCTGCACCAGCRCCACTGGTGGCGCGATGAACCCGCTCTAAGGCCRCCAGCACTTGGCTAGTGGGAAAAAAAGTTGCACTCTGCTCCAACCTATTGAGAGTGGGCCGCTTTGCTTCGCTCCAGCAAATCACGGCCCAGTGCCAAAGAATGCGGGCYAARCGRCTRMGCARTTCSWRSGGSGGCARCTGTTTTGGATCCCAGCTGAGTAGTKCAATGCTCCAATTCAGCACTTCTTGGCGTAGCGCCCCAAGGGGYTCGGAAAATTTGAGCGCTGTTAGCAACTTTGCGGGCCACCAAGGGCTTGTTGAGGGWGTKGCGCCTAATTCCTCCAGCAGTTTTTGGCGCCAGCTGGCAAGGGTTTGTTGCACAGCAGCGGGGTTGCCCATTAGCCAGCGCTGCTCTAAGCGCAGCCAAATCGGATCGCCAAGCAGGGTTTCTATTTGGAACGGCTGCCCCACCCGTTGGCTGCTGCGGGCTACGTTTTCAGCTAAGTGAACCCAAGTAAGAGCTGGTGGCATTGGGCTCATGCCGAAGCTTGAATTCCAGAGTTCTTCTGCTAGCTGGTGTTCATCACAACTCCAGGCATGCCAGCCAGCCCAAGCGCGTGTGGCATATCTAACTTCAGCAGCCAGGTTTGCGGTGCTTTCTTCCTCGGGAAGTTTGGCAAGCCACCTGTTAGTTACAAACAACAGGCTGCGGGCTTGGGGGCGTGCCGCCTGGCTTGCGCCCTGGGGGTGGATTCGATAGCCGCAGGCCAACTGCTGCAACCAAGCACCAGGTTCTTTTGCAAAAGCCAAACGGCAAAGCAGATCCACGTCTTCCGCCTGGGTAAGCCCAGGATCAAAACCACCACTGCGCTCTAAAACTGCTCGGCGCAGCATCCAAGCACTTGGTAGCACCGCCTTGTGGCGCAAAGCCTGCTCAACAGTGAAACCGGCCCCCTCAAGCCAAGGTTGAACAATGCCAATGCTGGAACCAGCATCATTAATGCGTTGCCAACCACATAGCACCTGTTGCAGGTCGGGATTCTGATTAAGCATTGCCGCCTGGCAGGCCAAGCGTTGATCAAGGCAGAGGTCATCAGCATCAAGGAAGCCAACCAGCTCATTTTTGGCTTGCTGCCAGCCCAGATTTCTGGCCTGGGAAACCCCCACACCGGTGGTGGTTATTAGTTGCAATGGCCAGGGCGACTTAGCCCAAATCTGCGCCAAAAGCTGGCCAGATCCATCAGTGGAACCATCATCGATCGCCACCAGTTCAAGCCGAATGTTGCGCTGCAAAAGCAACGAAGCGAGGCTGCTGGGTAACCATTTACGGGCATTCCGAAAAGGAAGCACCACCGAAACCCATGGCATCATGGTGTTAAAGCATCCGCCAAGCAAATACCCCAGTTCATCTTCATGCAACCCACCGGCTACGGCCCTTATCAAGATTCAACAMAAGGCCAACGRAAGCGTTCGAAATTGCGGCAGGCATTAATCCGGTGGCTTGGCGGACYCAGCGCAGCTGAATCTATGGCAACMACTCCTAGCTCTAGTTTTGAACAGCTCTATGGCCATGAGCTGGTATTACCAAAACCTGATCCAACTCGGCTGGCCAGCAAAGCTGCTGAATATTTTGCCCAAGCTGAGCAATTAAATCGTTGCGGTGCGCCAGATATGGCCTCGCCCTTATATAGGCAGGCCTACACSCTCTTACACGGCGCTGTTGCTAAAAATCTTGAGATTTCCCCTCTCCCGCAAGGCCAGCAAAACAATTCCTTGGATTTGCCGCCAAACCTTGTGGAAATCAACTCAGTTTCGTCACAAAACACGATTGCCCATGAAGCTGCTCAACCAATAACTCAKGGCTCTGATAACACTTTAAATACAGCAACCGATAGCTGGCTTAGGGAGCTGCCGGCTTTACGGGCGCGTTTATCAGTTGAATCAGCAGGTGAAATAGCTGCCCGTTTAGCCAGCTTGCGTGAAGCCGGCCACAGCCATGCCGAATTGCATCGGCTAGAGGGTTTAACKGCTTTGGTTCTACAAGACACAAACACGGCAATGCAGCGCTTCCGTGAAGCCCTTGGCCTCAATCCAAATCACTATTCAAGTTTAGTAAATCTTGCTGGCCTGCTTCTACCAGAGGGTCGCCATGAAGAGGCCACAGCACTACTGCAAAGGGCCTTAGATCAAACAAATAGTGAAAGCCTTGAGGCTGTGCCTGCCCTCACCAATCTGTCYMTTGCCCATCAGTTGGCAGGAAGGCCCATGGATGAAGCTTTGTTAGTTCTCAAAGTTCATCGGCTCAAGCCAGGCCATCTGCGCAATGAGCGGCTGCTGCTGGCCGCAAACAACCTTGAACAAATGGGCGAAGATTCCGCTGCTATTGAGTTGCTCAGCTGGTTGCAACAGCAGCAAGCAACCCCTGAGATACTACGGGCCTTAGGTACTTTGCTAGAGCGCCGGGGCGATTATCAAGAAGCTGCCTTGGTTTATCGGCAACTGCTCCAACCKGTTAATCCCGCAAGCCCCGTTTCATGAGTTCACTGCCGGATCATCTCCAGAAGTTGGCCCATCAACTGCCATTGCCGGAGATTGCATCGCTCTCCCTGCTTGCAAAAGCTGAATTGCTTAGGCCATACCTACAAAGATTGCTGCTTAATGCCCTCTGCAAGGAGATTGAACCTGCAAACCAAAGCCCAGAGGCATTACAGCTACTTTGCAAGCGTTTGAGGTTAGCTAACCAAGCTGAACTGGATGTTTGGCGCCAAGCGCTGCGCCTTGAGCTTGCTGATATTGAAGCAATGGCAGGATTTGATACCAGTTTGCAGTTGGCAACCGAAAAGATTTGGGGCCATGAGATCCCAAGCCGTTTTTTGGAGCAACGCTCCCGCTACGACCAAGTAGTTCTCAGCTTGCTCCGCTTTRATGATCCCGATCTAGCACAGGAACTTTATTTTCAGGTGCGCGAAGGCGAATGCAGTTTTGGCGATCTCATTGATACATACTCCGCTAACAATCCCCAACTTGTTCGTGGTCAGATGGGTCCGGTTGCCCTTCATCGCTTAAATCCACTCTTAGCAAGGGTGGTGGAACGCTATGGGCCAGGCGAGATCACACCCCCTCTCGATTTAGATGGAATGGTGCACTTGATTAGGGTGGAATCGGTTCGCAAGGCGCAGCTAGATGAGGCAATGCGTTCCCAGTTATTACAGGAATTACGTTTTGAATGGTTAGAGGAACAGCTACAGCAACTTCAGGCMCGGATCACCGCTCAGCAGCAATTTGAGGAGATTGATTAACCATGAGCAACATCCGCAACCTACTGGAGAACTCATCACTACTTAGCGGGGTTTCGAACGATGCGATTTCTGCCCTATGCCGTCGGGCTGAATTGGTTGAACTGTCTGTGGGCAAACCATTCCAACGCAGTGGTCAATTAGCCCCGGGGCCGGCCTTAGTGCTGCAGGGACGATTAAGACGGATCTATCAACAGCCAGGTTCACCACCCCTAAGCCTGGGAAGTGTTGAAGCCAATGATTGGGTGGGCTGGGCAAGCGTAGTTAGAGGTGAACCCGATCTCACCTTGATTGCCTCGCAAATCACGGTTCTGCTGCTGGTGCCCTTTAGTGATGCAATTGAGGCCCTGCGCGCTGATCAAAGCCTGCAGCAAGCTCTGGCAATGCCTCTATTTGAGGAAACTGCAGTGTTGTTGCTGCAGGAGCTAGAACGCAGGGGGCGTGCGGTTGCGGAACCAAGGCAACTAATTGAAGAATTGTTTGGGCATTGGTCGCTCGCGGATCCAGCAGCTGATCCCAGCCATGGTGCTATCGAACTATTGAGTGGCCCAAGGCCCGCTTCGGCAATGCCAATTGGAGCCTTGCTGAACCCTCAAATCCGAGCAGATCTACCGCTGCAGGTAAACGGTTTATCCACCCGAATTATCTGCCTGCCGGAAGAACGCTTGGCAGATGCCCTAGGGGATTTCCAACCTACTAAAAACAACGCAAATGCCTTGGCCCTGCGACCCGAGCAGCTTCCTGTGCTGCTGGATCGCCCTGGTGGTGAATCAGCTGAAGCCCATGGTTTCCACCGCCCAGAGGCGGAAGCAACTGCATTTGCCACAGGGGCTACTAGCCGGGTGGAGCAAGCCCTCGCATGCATCAGCCATCTTGCGAAATCCAGGCAGCTGGCTTTTTCCGCAGATCTGGTGCGCCGCAATCTGGAGGATGTGGAGCAACGGCTCGGAGCCCTTAAACTTCCGCAGGTGGGACTCCAACTAGAGGCAATGGGGTTTRACACAAGGCCGATGCGGGCCCGACCCTGGGACCTCACACGCCTTGAGCCACCTGCACTAATTGATTTAGATGGCGCTTTTGTGATGTTGCTGGTGGCAGCAGGGGGAAGCGGTGTACTTATTGGCGATCCCCGCGTTGGCTTGCAACGCTGGAGTGTTAAGCAACTGGAAGAACGGCTACCGAATGGGGTGGAATTACTGGTGATTCGCGAGGGTCGTACCAGCCGACTGAAGAATGAAACCTTTGGCTTGGGGTGGTTTCTGCCGGCCTTCTTGCGCTACCCAGGCCTACTCAGCATGACCCTCATAACTGCTTTTATTTCACAACTACTAAGCGCTGTGTTTCCCCTAGGGGTGCTGGCGGTGATCGATCAAGTAATTAGCCGCAACAACATCTCCCTGCTAGCGCCGCTCACGGCAGTGTTAGTGGTTGCAGCCATTGCGGCGGGGATCACCTCAGCAATGCGGGCTCTTGTGAGCGCGGATCTTTCCGATCGAGTGGATGTGCGACTCGGATCCACGGTGGTTGAGCATCTAATGCGATTACCCCTACCCTATTTTGAACAGCGGCAAGTGGGGGTAATACTATTTAACGTGAATCAGCTTTATGAGATTCGCAAATTTATCGTTGATCAACTACTAGGCGTGGGTCTAGATGTAATTTTTGCCTTACTTTTTCTAGTGGTGTTGCTGGCGATCAGCCCCACCCTTACATTGATCGTGGTAGGAGTGGCACCCATTTTAATGATAATCAATATTATCGCTTCACCAGTATTAATTAGATTAATAAAACAAAGCAATGGTTTCGCCGCCTCCGCATCTGCATTTCTCTATGAGGTGGTGAGTGGCATCCGCACGGTGAAGAGCCAAAACTTTGAGGTGGAGGCGCGTTGGCAGTGGTTAGAACGCTATCGAAAATATACAAATACCCGTTTTCGTCTAAGCCAGCTAGCAAGTTTGATTGGAGAAACAGCACGACTTGTGAGCAATCTTGCAGATGTGCTGCTCATTTCCCTGGGTGCTGTGCTGATCCTCGCCAACAAGCTCACAATTGGTGCACTGTTTGCGGTGAAAATTCTCTCCAGCCAGGTGGTGGGGCCGCTGCTGCGCCTCTCTTCTTTGTGGCAGGGAATTCAGGAGATGAGAATTGCAGTTGCCTGCCTTGGTGATGTGATGTTGGCGATCCCTGAGGTGGGTGAGGAGGATCTGCAGGCCCTGCCAATGCCACCGATTCAGGGACTAGTGCGATTTGAGGAGGTGAGTTTTCGCTATGGCCAGAGGGGGCCTTTGATTCTTGATCAGATTGATCTGGTAATTCAGCCGGGCCAGTTTGTTGGCCTGGTGGGATTAAGTGGCAGTGGTAAGAGCACCTTGGTACAGATGATTGATCGGCTGTATAAACCAAAAAATGGACGTATCTCTATCGATGGCTACGACATTGAAAAACTACAAATCGCTGGGCTGCGCAGGCGCATCGGCTACGTACCCCAAGATAGTTTGTTATTTGAGGGCACAGTTTTAGATAATATTCGTTTGAACAGCCCAGACGCAAGCATTGAGGCTGTGATGGAAGCCGCAAGAACTGCTGCTGCCCATGATTTCATCCTTAATTTAGACAACGGCTATGCCACTAGGCTAGGCGAAAAAGGCTCAGGTTTAAGTGGTGGCCAAAGGCAGAGGGTCTGCCTAGCTCGCACGGTTCTGCAAGACCCCAGCTTATTGATCTTAGATGAGGCAACCTCGGCCCTTGATGCAGAAACCGAGCGCATTGTTTGCACAAATCTTGCCAGGAGATTTACCAACATTACGGTTTTATTTATTACCCACCGACTAACAACCCTGCGCAATGCTGATAGAATTTTATTCATGAATAAGGGTCGCATTTGTGAGGATGGAAGCCATGATCAACTTATTAATCAAAGTGGCTCTTACGCTACTTTGTATAGGCAACAAGTACAAGATGGAAACGTTTAACTAATGGCATTACCAAAATTTGGCAAGCTAGCAAAAACAAAAAAGGGGGACCTCGGCAGCCCTGCCAATCGTGGTTCCGTGGGAGATCGCTCAGACACTCGACTTGAGAGTAGGCCCACTCCGTGGTTCCCATTAATCACTGGGGGAGCAATGGCGGTATTAGTGCTGGTGTGTTTAGCCGCTGCGGCCTTTGTGAGGGTGGATCAGGTGGTCAGTTTAAGCGGGAAATTACAACCGAAACGTTCCACTGAAGCGATCAGATCAACTGAAGCAGGGGTGGTGACAAACGTGCTAGTGAAGGAGGGCCAAGCCGTGGAAGAGGGCCAAGCCCTAGTACTGCTTGATCCCACCATTCTTGAAGGCCGCCAGTTGGCTCTTAAGGATCAGAAGAGGGAGTTGTTATTGATGGCTGGTTCAGAGATTAGTCGTCTTCGCGGTGCCGTTGGCGAACTCAAAGCCCAGAGGATTGGGCTTGAAGAGAGCAGGCGAATCCTTAAGCTCCAACTCGACCAATTGCTTATACTGGAGTCCCAGGGTGCTGCATCCAGATTTCAGGTTCTCGACTACCAGAAACAATTAAGCGATGTGGATTCTCGCCTGTTGGCTAATAGTCAACAACAAAATAAACTTGAGGCGGAGTCGAGTCAGAAAAGTGCAGAGCTACGTCAACAGGAAGCCCAAAATACAGCTAACAGAGTTGAAACGGGTGAACGGCTGCGAAGAATTACCTTGCGGGCTCCTGCAAATGGCACTGTGCTCAACCTCAAGGCAAAGGGTGGGATGGTAATCAACGCAAGCCAAGATCTATTGCAGCTAGTGCCAAACGACAGCCTGGTTGGAAATGTATTTGTTTCCAATAGGGATTTAGCTTTTGTGCGTCCCGGCCAGCAAGGTGAGGTGGCAGTGGATGCCTATGACAGGAATAAATACGGCACCCTGGCGGCCACTGTTACCACAATCGGTACCGATTCCTTGCCCCCCAACGAAAATTGGAAGGAGCCCTATTTCCCGATCAGCCTCAAGTTAGCCCAGCAAAATATCAACAGCCTTGGTAAAACTTTTCCCCTGCAGGCTGGGATGGCAATMACMGCAGAYMTAAAACTAGAAAARCGWTCATTATTAGAGCTKTTCTTTAGTAACATCGCTGGTTCAACACTTTCAGTGCGGSAAATGCGCTAGATAGCTGTGCGGGTGCTGCTTATTCATCAGAATTTTCCTGGCCAATTTCGCCAGCTTGCACCCGCYTTATTAGTAGCCGGCCATGGGSTGATTGGYATTGGCGCTAGRCAAGCACCATGGGCAGATACAGGYGTTATCTAYAAATCATCTGGAGGTGATCCGTATCARCAAATGCGCCAAACAAATCCKGARATGCGCCTTACGGCACAGTTAGCTCAGGGCAGAAGAGTTGCATTACAGCTGAGARTGCTTWTGCAGGAGGGYTGGATWCCWGATGTGGTRGTAGCKCACCCKTTCTGGGGTGATRTTTTATTTCTAGACGATGTATTTCCARCCGTACCCTTAGTTGCATTATTAGAACTTGATTTCAGTAGCCTTAATTTAAATAATTTTGATCCAGAGCAATCAATAAATCACMAGGAAGATTTTGGAGCCAATTTAAGCCTGAGGCAATGGGCGGATCTAATGGCAATTAAGCGGATGACAGTGGGTCTTACAGCCACTAATTTCCAACAAAGCAGTTATCCAAGCTGGCTACAAAATCGAATCAAAGTGATTCATGAGGGGGTAGATCTAGATTTATGCAAACCAAATCCYYTAGCATGCTACACCTTGCCTRATGGCACACGAATCCGTAGGGGTGATCCGGTGGTGAGCTTTGGCAGCAGAAGCTTGGAGCCCTTGCGTGGATTTCGCACATTTATGCGGGCCTTACCTGCTTTACTAGATGCCAATAAAGAGGTAATGRTTGTGATTGTGGGTGAAGATGGCAGTTGCTATGGGCCAGTAGCACCCGATGGCAAGAGTTGGAAGCAATTAATGCTAGARGAACTTAAAGATCAAATTAATTTAAGCCGCATACATTTCACCGGTCATTTACCCTATGCGCAATTAWTASAAATATTTCAGATAAGCCAAGCCCATGTATATCTCACCTATCCATATGTGTTGAGTTGGAGCATGCTAGAAGCAATGGCCTGCGGMGCATTRGTGGTGGGATCTGCTACCGCACCAGTGGAGGAAGTAATCAGTAATGGWGTAAATGGYTGGCTGGTGCCATTTTTTGATAGCAMTGCAYTRGCYAAACRGTTGCTGGMRGTGCTGGCTGATCCRCYKGGGCAGGAGMCRTTGCGCATGGCTGCACGSCGAACAATTGCCGCWAAATTTGAAAAAAATAATTGCACAAAGCAACAAATTGCCCTGCTTGAAGCAGTAGCAGCAGGGGAATCATTAACCGAGCGAGATGTAATGCAACGGGTTGGATCTTGATTGCTTGTCTTTAATTATTTAGCCCTTTCCTCAGGTAAACCTCGAGTGAGCATCACTATTCAAACCTCAGAACTTGCTGCTATCAAAGTTTTGCTTAACAAGGGCAAGTGGTCGGAGGCAGAGGGCTTGCTAAGTCATCACCTTTTGAGCCATCAACTAGATGTCCAGCTCCATGATTTGATTGGTTATGCCCTGCAGAGACAGGGAAAATGGGATGAGGCAGAAATTGCCCTGCGGCGGGCCTTGGAACTGGGCACCACTAGCTTTTGGACTTGGCATCGCCTTGGCGATATTTATCGTGCTACCCGCAGGCTTGATCTTGCWATCGACGCCTACCAACAGGCCTTGGGAGTGGGCTCCACATCGCCCACCACTATGGCGAACCTTCTTAAGACACTTCATGCCAGGGACCCTGCGCGAATGCTTAGGTTCCTTAATTCACAGCCCCTGGGAGATTTGCTACGGCTTGGCTGCTTGGAGGCGGTGGGCGACACCTACAACGATTTCGCTTCACCGCTGCTGGGCTCTTGGATGGTGAACCGAGGCTGGATCGCTCCTGGCGGCAAGGGGAGTGGAACGGTGCAGTGTGACTCCCAATACCGCACGGGCTGGGGTAGTGATGCTCACCAGCTTCACCTTGATCTCACCGATGCTACGGAGGCTGAAGCGGGGGACCAGCGGTTGGAAATTGGGCTGCGGTTGGCGGTGCCCGATCAGGGAAAAAAAGGATCACTAGTGATGCATGTGCTGGTGGAGCTGGCGAAGGGATTTAAGCTCCAGGGGGTAAAAATTCAAGGTAACTGTCGCTTTATAAGTAAACATCGGCTAAGCGATCTAAACATGGAGATCCTCACCCTGCACAGGGGGCATTCAATGGCTGCTGCGCCAGAGATTGAACTAAAGCTAAATCTATCTATCCCATCCAACGCTCAACTGCAGCGATCTGCTTGGCATGGTCGGGTGCACTCTGTGCCGCGAGCTCAGGCCCAGCTACAGCAGCAGAGCAGCGGGGGCGAATCGATGGACGCCTGGTTTAAGAAAATGATCCCCACTTCTGGTGGCTCCTTGCCCAAGGTGAGGCATGGTTTACTGGCAGCTCACCTATGGATGCTCGAGCATCACAGCGCCCTGGTTGACTGGCTACGGCCGCAGTCGGCCGCAGGCCAGGAGGGTTTTGTGTGCTTTTGGGACCGGCCTGATTCGCTCACGCCAGCCCTTCGCCATAATTTCGCGGTAATTGAATCGGATTTTCCCCATTCGGTGCTGCTCCATGAACCCCAGCTGGGGGAACTTTTGGCCGGCGAGGGGCTGGCGGCTTTTCCAAGGGTGCGGCAGCTGCTAAACAGTAGTAAAGAAACCCATCCAGCCCTTAGTTCTGATCTGTTGCGGTTGGCCCTTACCTATCAGACACAGGCCTACTTGGATCTTGATGTGTGCATAGATCCTTTTTTCACAAGATTTGCGAGGGCGCTTCTGCCCTATTGCCGAAGCAGCGGCATTAACCTGATCGCCTTCATCAAGGATGGGGCCTATAATTGGGCTCATCCCGCCAGCAACCTGGTGGCCTATCCAGGCAACGATCTGCTCTGGCTCCAGTGGCGCCTAAGGGAGCAACTCCTTGGGGCCTTGGAAAATACCCTAACGCGTAAAAACTATATCAATTCTATCTGGGACCTTAGTGGTCCAGGATTACTGCGGCGAGTGGTATTTGCAGAGGGAGCTGCGGCTATGGAATTTGAGGGACTCTGGAAGTTTCATCCGGAGTTAGCGCTACCTACCTGGATTAATGCCCGCGGGGAACGGTTCCTGTTTATTGATAAGGAGCTTTTCTCCTGCCATGGCCTAGCGGATGAACAGAAATACTTGCATTCTTCTCAAAACTGGCGCAGCTTTCCCCATGACAGGCTGCAGGTGCTCATCGCGGGGTWGGCATGAGCGCTAGTCAATCCTGGTGGCAGCTTGTTCAGGAGGCACTGCAGCAGCAAAACTGGCCCGTGGCGGAAGGGGCGCTGCGGCGGCTGCTCCAGGAGAGTCCCGACCATCTGGAGCTGCTCGATCTGCTTGGTTACGCCCTATTGATGCAGGGTTGTTTTGCAGAGAGTGAGGCACAGCTGCGGAAGGCTATGGCTCGGTCTGCACAGAGTTTCTGGACCCCCCACAAGCTGGGTGATGCCTTGAGAGGACAGCAGCGTATGCAGGAGGCGGTGGAGTGTTATGAGCAGGCCTTGAGCTGGGGCAGTGACAGCCCCCTCACCGTGCGCAATCTATTGCAGGTGCTTGATGGTTTAAGCACGGAGCGAGCCCTATGCCGTTTGGCGGGCCTGGCAGATGAAGGGGGATCGACTTGGCAAGAGGGGGCGATTGAGGCGGCGCTTCAATCGCCTTCCCCCCGATTGGCCTTCTCCCTATGCCAATTGGGCTGCGGTGATGGGGATGTAAGAGCTAAGGCCTATATGCAGGCCTTAAGTGAGTTGGATCTTGTTAGTTTGCAGGCTTTGCTCAAGGGTGGGGATGATTCTTTCTCCCGCGCTCTTCAGCAACGTTTAAGAAGCTTGATAGGGCCTGTTTTCTCGACGGTAGAGAGCTCAGGCCCTCGGGAGGTGTTACCCTAGCCAGAGGATCGTTGGAGCGCATATGGATGTGAGCGCTGGGGTCTATATGCAGGCCTTGAGTGAGTTGGATCTGGTGGGTTTGCAGGGCTTACTTGATTGCGGTGATGACCCATTCTCCTCAGCCCTTAGTGAGCGTTTATCTAGTTTGATGGTGCCAATCTGGTTGTCTGCAGAGACGCCAGATCTCCAGGATGTGATCCGCTTGAGAGAGGAGGGTCATCCAGAGCTATCGCTGCAAAAGATTGACCAACAACTTCGGCTTGGAGAGGAAAATCCCTGGTGGCTTGAAAATAAAGCCAGGGCCTTAGTTGATCTTGATAATGCCATTGAAGCGATCTCGATCTGGGAAAAACTGCTTAAATTTCCAGATGTAGATCATCTTGTTGCCACTGCAAATCAGATGCTTATGTTGTATCGGCCTTTGGCATTAAAGCCTTTGATGGATTTCTGTGACCTGGCGAAGTGGTCGCCTGTGGCGTTAGATCAGGGGATTAAAGGTGAGCTGTCGCTGTTGGATTCGGTGTTGATTGAGCTTTCTAGGCTTGCCCAGGCTGAGCGTAATTATGTGGGACTTGGCCTCGCTGACCATGCCCTAATGCAGGGATTTAGCTCCCCTTGGTTGTGGTTGGCGAAAGCTAGGGCCCTTGCCGCTTTAGGTAAAAGAGAAGAGGCCAGGCATTGGTTCATGCTATTGGCGGAAGACAGTGGGGACCATGGGATAAGTCAGCTCGCCTTGCAGGGGCTATCGGGCCTTGGTTTGCCTGCTGGCGAAGCTCACTCCAGATCTGATTGAGGCGTTTTTTATAGCGCTTGCCAGCTTCTCTGGCTGATAGTTTTGCTTGGGCCATGGGGCAGAAGGATGGCCAGGGTCTGATCGAATTCATCCGCCCCCGGTATTTTTGGTAAGAGGCGCCTATTTGGAAAGCGGCATTTTCTAGATCTGGCTCGGCCCATATTTGCATTTCTGAATCAAGCAGGCTGTTGATCCTGCCCACGGGACCTAGCCTATATGAAATGGGATAAACATTTTCGCCTTGCATGTAGTCGCTGTTTCCACTATATGCTGTGGCGATAATATCTAGGCCTAGGATCATACTTTCGGCGATAATCCGTCCAAATCCTTCGGCTCGATGGAGAGACAATAGGCCATTGCAGCACCTGAGTAATTCAATGCTTTGATCTGCAGGGTAGGTGGTTTCGATAATCTGGATGCGGGGGTCGTTTGCCACCTCTTGTTTCAGGTTTTCCCAGGGCCCTAAAAATGAACGTAGGGAGTGGGTTTTTAGGATTAGGCACGCATCATCCTGCGCGTTAAATCCAGCGGTGTCGAAGGCTTGTTTGAATGCCTTTACTGCACCCAAGGGATTTTTTCTTTGGTAGCCTGATAGTAAATCAAAGGCGCAGATGAGTACAAATTTTGCCTCGGGAATTCCAAAATGTTTTCTTGCTGCTTTTTCGGAATTAAAAGGGCTTTGGCTTGGCGCCTTTGCGGCAGCTGGCAGCCAGTGGATTGGGGGTTTAGCGGGGTGGCTGCATGTGGTCCAGGCTTTTTCGATATGCCTGCTATTGGCCCATAGTTCATCAACAGTTGATAGATAATGATTCATTTCAGTGGGCCATCGATATAATTCCCATGGCCAGGCTCCAATTAGATACTGCCCTTGGAAGAAATTATCGTTGTTTTGGAGTAGAAATGCCTCTTGCTTGTCGGGGGTTAGGCAGAATATCGATGTTTTGAATGGGGATTGGTCTAGGGGTTTTTCCCATGGCTTAAGAAAAAGATTCCCTTCGCGCAGGTCATTTACCAGTGGTACGTTGATAACTTTAAATGGAATATTTGCCCCGAGAAGGCTTCTGGCCACCATGCGAAGATCTTCGCCCAGGCCGATTTCGGCATAGGCATGGCCGATGAGATTAACTCCATTTACCCTGGTCATCACTTCATCCCAGCGGTCGCCAAGGATGCTGCAGGGGAAGTTGACGGACTAGCTCCGCTCTGCCAGGTCTGCCCACAAGACAGCCAAGTCGTTCACGGACGATCTTACCGATTTTGGTGGGATTTAGATTGCTTTCTACGGCGGCCCTTCCTTTTAGGGCCAGCTGCTGTTGGTGGGTGGGCTGAGTGGCAAGTTGATGCAAGGCCTGGGCTGCTTTGTCAAGATCCGGTTCGGCCCAAATTGCTCCGGCTCGGTAATCGCCCTCTGGTTGTGTGATCGGGACCATTTGATACGGAATTAGTTCTGCACTTCCTGGGGGCATAAAATCCAAATTGCCGCTATAGCCAGTGGCTACCACCGGCAACTCCGCCGCCATCGCTTCCGCCAGGGATAGGCCAAAACCCTCGGCCCTGTGCAGGCTCACCAGGGCATCAGCCTCCGCATAGAGCCGATCAAAGGCGTCATTACTTAGGTGCTCGCTGATCAACTTGATGCGTGGATCGGCCTGGGCCCGTTGCCGTAACGCCTCGGTGGCATCGGGAAATTGGGCGCTGCTGGAGAGTTTTAGGACCAGGTTTGCCTCCGGCGTGCGAGTACCCCAAGCCCGCCGCTTCGGAAAGGCCARYTGGAAGGCRTCKATYACCCCATGGGGGTTTTTGCGCCCRACSGTGCTCCARAAATCRAARGCAAAYAGGCAGGTGAAGGGCTGGTTGCCGTGGCTGCGGGTGGCACGGCGAAGTAGCTGGAGGCGATTGGCCCGGGCCCAGTTGATC
>NZ_PXVC01000054.1 GCF_003011125.1 Synechococcus lacustris str. Tous
TTCTTGGATAGCGGTGGGGCTGCTGTAGCCACAGCGGTGGAGGGCTTCCAGCAGGGGCAGGCCCAGGCCGAGGTGGGCAAAACCAGGGGCCGGGGAGGGTAGTTCTTTCACAACTCAACTATGGACTAAGAACGGAGCTGGGTTTTGATCGCGGCGATGGCGACGCGGCAGGGCAGCTGGAAGGCGCGAACCGGCAAGGGCGGCGGTTTGCTCTAGGGCAGCGCGCAACAGCCGGGCGGCATGGATGCCCATATCGCGGGGCACACAAATGCGATCGCGCAGGTTGCGCAAACCCAAATCACTGTTGGGGGGTGGMGCACAGGGGTCATCGGTTAYYAAGCGGGTGAGGGCAGCCCGCAGGGCGGCATCGCTGAGGCCGGGGGTGTGCTCCAAAAGGGTGCGGCGATGTTTAATCACCCKKCYTAGGGCCTCAGTGGCAGGGTTAGAGCCTGGCGCTKGCRAACCTGCATCGCTGAGGTTGTGCCAGGGGCCAGCATCGATGCGGGCAGCCCAGTAGTTGGCAGCWGCACTGCCATTGCCATAGCAACCACCCATCTGGGGCGGCAGGTCGTGGGCGTGGGTGTGGTGGTCGCTGCGGGTGCCGCAGTAGGTGCTGCGTTGCTCTAAGCCAGTAAACCAACGGTCGATKGYAGGCCAGCGCTTACGCAAYTCATAGCCCTTGTAATAGAGCAGGCTGCTGTTCATGCGCTCCAGATAGGGCACAAAAGCYAGATCRGCACTGGAAAAATGTGTAAACARGAAGGGGCCTTGCTCCTTTTCAAGGGCTGCTTCCAGGCGCTGCAGCTGAATTTCAAACAGGCGTTCACCTTCTGTTTCCTGGCCTGGGTAACAAAGCCAGGTGCACCAAGCGCGAAATAAATCACGTTCTAATGCGCGCAAAGCTAAAACTTCMGGATCTTGAATAGAGCGGCCRTTAACACCACCRAGCACCCCAAAGCTGCGCTCTAAGGCAAGCAAGATCACATCACTTTCGGTAATCATYTGGCCATCAATGCTCAAGGCCGGCAACATGCCAGATGGCACTAGTTGGCGAAACCAGGCTTCCTTTTCGCCATAGCAAAACATCGAAACCTTYTTAATTTGATAGGGCACCTGCTGTTCCTCAAGCCAGAGCCACACCTTTTGGCAATAGGGGCACCAGGCGTGGTGATCGCGATAAAGCACCACGCGAATTTCGGCAARGGGCCTGCCAAAAGGGCGCAGGCGCGCCTGGCTATTGGCGGGGCCTTCTGAGCGGTTGGGCTCAGGTGGGGCAAGGGCCTCCAGTTGCTCCCAACTAAACATGGATTTTTGTGTGCACTTGGCCACACAATTGCAGCAATTGGGCTKTTGTGGTTACAAAAGGAATGGATCCGGCGACGTAGCCCCTCCGTCGGCCAAGAGCGCCTAGCCCTGGCGCTCCGAGAAAACCCCTGGCAGAGCCGGGGGTTTTCTTGTATCAAGCCCGATKKGCATCCAGATGGGCAAAAACGCTGAGATCGCCCAGATCGGCCTCAGGGGCCATGGGGAATTTCCGCAAGGCGAGCAGCAGTAGCAAAAGGCTTTCCAGCCCCAATAGTGCTGCTGCGATGGGGGCGCTAAGCACACCARCGAGCCAACCAAGCAACAACAGGGGCAACARSAGGGTGAGGCCAATCGCTTCTGGCCGTTGAAAACAGAAGAATTCCTTGAAACCCAAACCAGCTAAAGCAGCAAAAAAGGGACCAACGGCCCAAATCCAAAGCGGTTGTGCCACCAGGGTGGGCAAGATTGCGGYGGGTCCCACCCGCCAGGCCAACACAGCAGCGCCAAGGCAGCCAAGCAACCAAAACAMTTGCAGGCTGCGATGGAGCGGCCGCACATAGATGTGCACCCAACGCAGGGCACCACCGAGGCCRAGGCCCATCAACAACAACCAGGGCCAACAAAAACCTGGGCCCCATTGGCGCCACTGAATWAGCAGGCCGGCTTGGGCAAGGGCAAGCAGCAATAGGGAGAGGCGATAAAACAACACCTCCTGGCGGTGCTGGGCMGTAACGGTGTATKGGCCGTAAACACCTTGGTATGTGGCGGGAGCAGATGTCATGGCYTCATTGTGGCYTGGATTRAGGCAAATAGCTCYTCGCTGGAGGAGGGGCCAGCMGGAACAATCAGCGATGGATTGAGCGGAAATAGGGCACCGAAATAATCGCGGCGCCAGGCGGCGGGGTAGCAAGTATCAAAAACTCCTGGCAGGGAGCAGAAACGGGCCCGCCAAGCCCATAGGGCAGGAAAACTAAACAGTGGTGMSCGGCTGCAACGRAATARGGGYGCATAAACCTGCTCCCAGCGAATCAAGGTGGGGAATAGACGCACATCAGCCATGGTGAGCTCGCYKCCACATAGCCAGGGRCCCTGCYTTARRAGGGCTTCCTCCAGCTGGGTAAGGCCGGCAAATAGGGCCGCCTCCGCCCGGTTRTAGGCGGCTTGATTACGGGCAAAGCCACAGCGATATACGCCRTCATTAATATCATTCTGCATTAAATTRAGCCAATGRTTGATAKCAACTAAGCTYTGRCTAGGYAGCAGGTTTGGRGCRYCGTTAGAAGGGGAGGGTAAAWAATTTAAAATTTCAATTAATTCAGCACTTTCATTATTAATTATTGAAGCTTTTTGYRASCCWTCACCAGGGTKCAAYAGSAGYGGAACCGTRGCTCTGGCATTACTTTTTGCRCCGCAAAGTTGATATAGCTCAGCGAGGGAATTACAGCCAAARYGSGGTTCTGGAAATACCCAGCGGCCKGCCTTGGGATCGGGCTCCACAATTAAGAGTTGAACGGAWGGCTCCAATTGGCGTAAACGCCAAACCAACCAGGCGCGGTGGGCCCAGGGGCAACTGCGGCCAACAATTAACTGAAGCCTGCCTGCCSCCTGCAGGGATTCAAGGCCAGCTCCWGCAAATTCCGAGGGGCGCCTTTGGAAATTTCCATCCCGATCGGCGGGGGCAAGGCCAGCCATCAAACGCTGCCATTCCCATTGCCAAAGGCAGCGGGCCGTAGCTACTAAGGCGGGTGGAACAGTCATGCTGATCACCCTGGCATAGGCRGCACGGATGAAACAACGGGATTTAATAGCCGCTTGCGCCTTGATTGGTGTGGCCGGTGGTGTTTACCTGAGCCCGCTGGTGAGCCTGGGGATRCTGATTAATGCAGCGCAGCAGGGTGATATAAGCAGGATGGAACAACTAGTTAATTTCACTGAATTGCGCAGCAGTATTAATAAACAGGTGAAAATAAAAGCMGAAAATCAAMTYACTSAATCCCTGGGGGGCCRCAATTTATTTAGTGAAATGATCGCRTCAGTTGGSATGCTGGCAATWAATCCAGTTGTTGATAGCAAGGTAAATGAAACCGTATCAGCARCTGGGCTGATTGRAGCATTAAAAGATATACAARAACAATCGGAAAATCAAAATAAGATTGAACAGGTTGTGGGGCTAGGYAAACAATTAAGCGGCYTTAGGCTCAGCTACAAAAAYCCAAATCAGGCATTGCTTGAGCTGCCAAATCCAAATGCAACAGCTGCCGGCGCAACAAAAATATCGCTACTAATGCAACGAAAACAGCTATTGCAATGGAAACTAGTKGATGTGCAACTTAATTTGTAGAGCTGCCTTGCATTGCAACGGGGATGCGGGGCACGGGGAAACCAGCTTTACCRAGMACATCCACAATCATGCGGTTGGTATCRAAATAAACCTGCCAATAGTTTGCGGTGTGGGTATAGGGGCGAACGGCGAGGCGTGGGCCGCGCTCACTGAATTCCAAAACGGCCACATCACCGGGTTTACCATCCACCTGATTGGGCACCTGCAAAAGACCAGCCTGMAGCAAAGCGATCGCTTGGGCCACATCAGCGCTGTTATCTAACTGGGCAACTAATTCAACACGRCGGTAGGAATTAGCAGAGTAGTTTTTGATATTATCTCCAAATAGTTTGGCATTACCAACATAATTACGCACATTATCGGGTGAGGTAATCGCAGTAACAAACATGCCCACTTCATCWACGGTGCCTTCCACACCGCCTGCATCCACATAATCACCCTTATTTATTGGCCTRAAGATTTGCAGAAAAACGCCAGCGGCAAAATTACCTAACATGCCACTCCAGGCGGCGCCAATCGCTACACCAGCACCGGCCAAAAGGGCAGCAAAGCTAGCTGTTTGGATGCCAAAGAAACCAAGGATGGCAACCACYAACACCACCCGCAAAAGGGCGCCAAGGATGTTTAGTAGATAACCGATCAAGGTGGGATCRAGGCTGCCGCGGTTGAGCATGCGACGCAGCAAACGCAGGGCAAAACCAATYAGCCACCCCCCCACCATCCAAAGGGCAACAGCCCCTAGRAGCTTGAAYAAAAAGGGCACGAGGATGTCTGTTACAAGCGAAATGCCAGGRGTTGCCATGGAAAAAATGAATACAGCCATAGGTTGGCTGGTATGGCTGTTATTGGCCRTTAATTTCTAGRTTTGCTCTCTTTTTGCTGCCAAAAGCAATAGGGTTGGTGTTGATAKGTGCTTGATGCCATGGATGCTGCTGCTCTTAAARCWTTATTTACCAAGCCCTATGGAGCTCCATTCCCCAGTGAAGCCCAATGGCTTGAAGCMTAYGCGGAAGATGTGCATTTCAGCGACCCCACCCAGGAACGCCATGGAATCAAGGCTTAYMTMGCGGCCCARGAGGGTTTAATCAAGCGTTGTGATGATATTTATTTGCTGCCGGGTGCCATTGCAATTGATGGCGATCGGGCATTTGTGGAATGGGAGATGGGATTAAAGATCAAAGGAATTGAGTTTATTTATCCAGGCACAACACGCTTAATATTTAATCAAGAAGCTAAGATTTGTGATCATCGCGACTATTTTGATTTTATYGGCCCAACCTTTGAACCGGTGCCAGTGGTGGGAAATTTCGTGCGCTGGCTCTATAAGCGTTTTGTAGATTAATTAACTCTGATCAGCTATGCCACCATTACTACCCGGCAAAACAAAAACAAATTGGCTAGCAAATGGCCTTAAAATTGCTGGTGCCGCCATCGCAACGGTATGGCTGATMACTATWTTACCCTATATATTATTATTTAGTTTAATYTTAGCACTGCTATTAATACCAACATTGCGCAGGCTGCGATCAGAACTGGAGCAAACAATTAATATCGAGCCCACACMCTTAACAGACATAACACCCTGGCATCAAAAATTAATTAAAAAGATTAACAATTGGCGGGTTAAATAATAAAATATTTAAATATATTTAATTGTTAAACTCGCATAGTTTTTCGCTGATTTCCCATAATTTTTTGCGTTGTTCTAAATCTTTTGCTGCGGGTGCCATTGGCACCGCCGTTGGCCAACCRCGCATGCCACCCCATTGATTAGGGCCGTATTGAGAAGTGGGAACTGCCTCTTTTGCAGTGGCGGCAAAAAGCTGTGGCAAAGCACCCATGGCAGCRGMTTGAAATAAGGGTGCCATTAATTGATAGGCCAGGGGTTCTAGCCTTGAACCACTAGCTGCCACTGAAGTTGGTTGCAGATTGGTGCGGGCCACWCCTGGGTGGGCAACAAAAGATTGCACATTGGAATTTGATGAACTCAACCTATGTTGCAATTCAACGGCAAACATCACATTYGCAAGCTTACTTTGCCCGTAGGCTTTCCAACGATCATAGTTTTTTTCAGCTTGGAGATCATTGAAGTTGATGCGGCCAAAATATTGAGCTCCCGAGCTAACGCTAACAACCCTTGCATCAGGGCGGCCCTGCATTAAAGGCARAAGGGCATTTGTTAAAGCAAAATGACCTAAATGATTGATGCCAAATTGACACTCAAAGCCATCACGGGTAAGCGTGCGTGGTAAACCCATCACACCTGCATTATTGATTAATARATCTAAACGGCCATAGCAATCCTCCACCTGCCTAACGGCCCTTTGAACCGATGCCAAATCAGCTAGATCTAGTTCCACYAGATCAATGGCACCACCATCAACTATTGGCAGCAGCTGTTGGCGCGCCTGCTCAGCCCGTTCACGGCTGCGGCAGGCCATYARAACCGTTGCCCCACGGCCCGCAAGCACCCTTGCTGTTTCTAAACCCAAGCCACTATTTGCRCCKGTAATTAAGGCAACGCGRCCGCTTTGATCGGGGCAATCGGAAGCATTCCAGGCTGTTTTATTTAAACCCATAAACTATTCAGAACTTGCCTGTAAAGTTGATCAGGGCTTAGGTTAGCGATTAAATCACCGCGTTGGTCKAGCTGATCAAGGCTGGGATATTTACCAATAAAAGGATGGGGCAAGTTCCTGCCCACAAAATCGCCATAGATCAAGCCGATGGATGCACTGCCATGGTCGGTGCCATTTGATGAATTTTCACGTAAACGCCTTCCAAATTCACTAACCGCAAGCAGGGTTACCTGGGGCCTTTTGGTTAATTGTTTAAGGCCCCGATCAAAAACCTGTAGGGCATCAGCTAATTGCTTTAATTGATTAGCATGGGCAGATGCTTGATTTGCGTGGGTGTCGTAACCGCCTTGGGCAAGGGTTATTACGGGCGGGCAATTGGGTGAAGCAATTAAACGCAAAGCAATATCAACCTGCTGGCCGAGGGCTGTTTTTGGTATTGAAAGGCCGGCTATGGATGGTTGTAACCCCTCACGCAACCGTTCCAATTCACGGGCGCCTGCTAATTCCAATTCCAACATGCGCCTTAGAACAGGATTTGCTGCCGCTAATTGGGGATTTAATTGGGCGGAATTTTGCTTTTTTAAAGCTTCAGCTGCCACCTGCAATGCCATCGCTTTTCCACCTTCGGTGCTGCTGGAACCAGCTGGCCCTAATGCCACTAAGGGYCCTGCCATAWGGCGTTGGTCCATGGCGGCTGCAAGCCAACCGGGCCCCTCTGCTGATGCTTTACCCGTGGCCCATTGATCCATTGCTTTGAAATGACTGCGATTTGGCATGGGCCAACCCAAGCCAAGGGCAAAACTGAGCCTGCCCTCGCGCCACAACGGTTCAATTGCCGCCATGGATGGATGTAAACCAAGGCCATCACTAAGGGGTAGCGGTTGCTCCAAGGCAAGCCGTGGCCTTGCCTGGCGGTAAATGGGATCACGATATGGAGCAATTGTATTAAGGCCGTCGTTGCCGCCCCGCAATTCCAATAGCACCAAAACACGCCCGGATTTCGGCCCTGCCAGCGCAGCTGCGGTGAAAGCTGCCGGTGCAAAAGTTGCCGTAGCAAATAAACCAAATAGTGATCTACGTTTCATTTTATTTATGCTGAAAGTTGCCACACTGGATCTTTAAATAACTGAGCAATGTTGGTGCGGGAAGCAGCAGATGGCAGTGTTAAACCCAAGGGTGGTATTGGCGTTAAGGAGCTCAATAACATAGGCGGCAGGTTCCTTGAATTCCAAACTTCTTCATTGGCAACTAGTGTGGTTAAACCATGGCGACGGGCCTGCAGCCAACGTAGATTTAGCCATTGCTCGTTAATGGGCCAACCCTTCACCGATGGGGGATCCAATRGCGGTTGACCCATGCGCGCTAATTGCACTCGGCTGATTTGTAAGGCCTCTTGGTTTCTRCTRCCAAGCAGAGCCAAGCTGCGGCTGATCATCAAAATTGGATCACTTAYTTTTTTTCCGCGRGCAGCAATTGCCTCTGGAGAATTTATTAATGTGTTRTGCAGCCAAGCCAAAGAAAGTTTTTGATCTTGCCATTGTTTWGCCACWGATAATAATCKTTKCTTTGCSGGTAATGWTCCAACTAATCCACGCCAAAGGCGGCTACTAATATGCAAGGCAGTRGMMGGTTGTTGCGCTAACCAGGCRGCYAAACTKAYGGCATTAAAAKWAGCWGTTTTACCAAGAATAYTTTTYWGGCCGYTGTCATGGCGAWGGGGATCAAGCCCTAAYTTAGCCTCAGGTGTTAGGTAGTAACCGGTGAGGGCACGGGCAGTTTCTTGMACATCAAAYTCYTTATAATTACCYTCACCAAGGCTGAATAATTCTAATAATTCACGGGCTAAATTTTCATTTGGCCTRCCGCGCTTATTCGCCAGGCCATTTAAGGAAATCTGCAGGGCTGGATCCAGCAGCATTGCAGTTAATAATGAACTAAAATCTGAATTCAAATGTTCTTCAATTGTTTGCAAKTGTTGCTGTAATTGATTTGCGCTGCGTAATTGTCGCCAACTAACCGGAAAAATACCRCTCCACARATGAACCAAACGGGCCCTGGCCCGATCAGGCCCAAAAGCYAAGCGAGCCAGCCAGTTTTCTTGCAATTGCTGCGCATCTTCCAARYTTATAGCCATAGGTATARATCACGCTGCATATACAACCTGGGCAGAGGAAAGTATTTCATTGCGACGCAAATAGTTACGACTAGCCTCAATCCGAAGAAAGGTGGGGCMGGCCGCTGGATCAAACTGCACYATTACATCAACATCACTTTTGCTACCAAAATTATCGCTGAGAACGGAACCAAATAAACAAAATTCGTTCACTTGCCARCGCCGGCAAAAATCTGGAATTTTTTCTAACRGTAGTTTWTYCAGATTATTAGACAAAAGCACTWGCCCTYCCTAAATTAAACTTGCTCTATAAAATCCTATCATCAGCAATCCAGCTACCACTTTTACGGCGGAGCGTTGGCGGCAATTCTGGGACTTCTGGAAGGCGCAACCGCAGCAACTCGATGGCATCGAGCAATTGCGCCTGGCGATAATTGCTGCTGATCCAGAAATTCTCACAGAAACTGCRGCCTGGCGGCAATGTTTTTCAGCCGCTGCTGTTGCCAGTTTTGGCAACCCATTGGCTGTGGCATGGGAAAACCAAAACGACAATGCCAGTGGCACTGGCTACCGCGAATGTTTTTCCAGTAGTTGCGCCATGCTTGCCCGTTATTGGGGAAAAGTAGCAAATGATGATGAATACAATGCGATTCGGGCAAAATTTGGCGACACAACATCMGCCCAGGTTCAATTAACAACCCTCCATTCCCTTGGYTTAWCTGCATACCTCRCCACAAATGGTGATCGCAGCGCCCTAGAAGCTGAAATCAATGGCGGCAGGCCAGTGGCGGTGGGCTGGCTTCATCAAGGGCCCGTGGAGGCACCAAGTGGCGGCGGCCATTGGTCGGTATTGATTGGATTTAGCGATAGCCATTCAATCCACCACGACCCCAATGGGGAAGCTGATCTACTGAATGGTGGTTACACGGCAAATCAAAATGGTGCCAGCCAGCAATACAGCTGGAAAAACTGGCTACCYCGCTGGGAAGTGGAAGGCCCCGGCACCGGTTGGCTGCTCAGCTGCCATATTTAAGCTTAATTASTATTTTTTAYAATAAATTCTCTACCTTCAGCTTCACACCAAAGCCGATAGATATTTAATACATTTGGGCGWATTCCAGAAGCAGGAACTTTTAGAAATCCCTGCCGTTGTGCTGCTTCAAACAGTATTCGTTCTYTTTGCGTGAGCCGATGCGGAGTAGATCTACTGCCAATTTTAGAACGGCTGGATTTGCCACGGCTCAGKCGTTCAACGTCGTCTTTGTTGAAGTKGATCACTGGGAAGGACTTTATTTAGTATTTATAGCTAATTTTCATTCGAAYTCAGGACCAATTCGTGATGGAGCGGCAACGGCCTGAAGAGCAGCAGCGGGAAGCGATCCAGCCGTGATCCTTGCCGCCTCTGGCTCAAACCAAAGCAACCGCAATGAAGACATYTGGMACACAGAATGGCTRTGTCCAGCTCAWCGCCGAAAGGCAGCTCTGCTTTGAATCGGTGGTGGTGGCCATCGAAGCCGGTGAGCTCCTRRATGTGTTCGAGCACCCTAAYCAGCAGCGCTATCCAGGCCAACGGGTCCTGGTGGTTCAACTCGAGGGCTATGTCCACCTAGTGCCTTACGTGGAAACAGCTGAACATTTGTTCCTGAAAACGATCATCCCAAACMGAGGACGACAGCGATGCCKSAACAGAACCCCGCCATCCAACTCGATGCAGAAGAGCAACAGCTAAACCCCTGGGGTAATCCAAACGCTGCGTGAGGCGGCCCGGGCAACGGGCCAAAAGGATCAGGGTGTCCCCTATCAAACCCTGATCAGCAGCGTGTTGCAYAAATACGTRAGCGGCAACCTCCAAGASCAACCAACCATCAARTMAGSCGTCTAGACCCGCCTGCTCTTGTAGCAAAGAAAAAATTATGGGTCGCCTGAGATTCGAACTCAGGACCAATCGGTTAAAAGCCGAATGCTCTACCGCTGAGCTAGCGACCCAAGTGCCCGYTTGGGCAGAGTTGAAGGTATCACGCAGCACCCCCCTTAATCCATGCCMATTGAGCACTGGCCAGGGAAAAACGCTGCAATCCGTAGCGAWATATACCCATTTCAGCTCCCCCCACCCTTATTGAAGGGTGGGGGGAGCTGAAATGGGACGCGGCAGCGAATTTGAGAGTACAAAATAGAGAAGCTAGAAGACAACTCTTAATGCCACACAGGGAGCGGCCAGAYGCCTTAGTTGCGCTAACAGGAAAATTYAARAAAGAATTTTTATCTCTTTCATCCTCAGAATCCGATTGCTTTCTTCATATTGCCCAATACCCAGGCTGCACATCCATAGATATACAATCAGAATTTAATTTTGATCAGCCTCATGTTTCAAGGGTGCTAAACAAGCTGATARAAAAAAATTATATCAGGCGTTTAAGTAATCCCAAACAATCTCGTCAAAAAATTTATTTTCTTACGGCAAAAAAGGGCATGCGWTTATTGAATGAATGTATTGATAGTTGTTGCGAAGACTTATYAAGTAGCTCAAATTTAGGGCTTGCCAGGATTGCTCTTGCCCTAGAGAACTCATCACTARCTACTCTTWCTTCTCTTAAATGTTTAATTGAGAACACAATTGAAATYAAACAAMATGKTAAYTTGAATTGYATRRTTGCAAATGACTRCAATTCCATTATTGTGAATTCTAACCAAAAAGTTCAACGCTATCATCGTTTACTCAGCAAAGCTACAATCAATTAGAGYGTGCTATTATTAAAAGGTKATGGACCTGTTATTTTTACGAGATTCTGCTGAACCCAGAAGAAGGGAARYGGCTTCCTGGTTCCTCAGCAGTGGTATMAAACCCACGATAACTATTGCTTTTAGGTCTAAATTAAGCCTAATTGGTATTATGAGCCAATTTAAACGCCCTAATATCCTCAAAAGTGCTTGTACCACTGAGCTTGAAAGCTTAGAAGCCGTAGAAAAACATCAGCCAGGTTTACTAATTTGCAGTGATCAACTCGAGGAAGGTGATGGTTTTAGTTTARTAGTAAAAGCAAAAGAATTAKKCMCAACMCTTAGAACTTGCATAGTGTTAAGTAGTATAGATTCRARTCTCAAGCTGGCTCTACAAACAAAAGCAAACGCWATTGTTCATGAACTTGAYATCGGCGAACAAARCTYYCCCYTCAGGCARGCTTTCTTAAGTATTTGCACTGATCACTTCTACCTTGGTCCCACAGCCAAAAGAKTAGCAAAAACATTTGATAAAMTAACAATTCCCAAACGATTGGAAGACATACTTACAAGCCGAGAGCAATCAGTGCTTAATGGGATCATTGAAGGAAAAACTAATGAACAAATAAGCATAGAGCTTGAACTCAGTTATCACACAGTTAATTCATATATAAAAAWTATTCGCCGCAAGGCAGGTGTTAAGTCTAAAACTGAACTTGTGGGYCTTGCAATGAAACAATTAGTTAGTAGATTCAACAGATAAGCAGGTATTGAAGGCAAGGCTCATCAATCGAGCTGCCGRTCAATACGACGRCGTCCCGTTGCATTGATAAGTAATTCAAATGCAAAAGCGCACGTAAATAAACAAACCGAGAGCAATACAAATAAGGGCAATTCATCCATACAAAAACTGATGGCTTGTATTTACAAAACCCTRTTGCAGCTAGCCAGGCCAGCCAATACGGCCAGCGCTGATGCTGWRCACTTAGCACTGGTGGCGGATCGGGTAGCAGCAATCAAAAACCCAGTGCTGCRAAAGGAAATTGCCGGTGGCTGCCACCTGTTGGCAGGGCTAGGCTTTTCTCAAGAACTAATCAATGCGTATTTCACCATGGGAATTTTGGATGATTCGGTTACCTATCAAGCAGCTGTTGCGGAATACACCCGCCGAGGCCGCCAACAAGGTCTCAAGGAAGGTGAACGCCAAGGAGAAAAGAGGGGCTTGCAACTTGGGCTTAATCAAGGCCTTAATCAAGGCCTGAATCAAGGTCTCCAGCAAGAAGCCCAATCCCTAGTGCTGCGCTTATTACCTCGCCGCTGCGGCCAGCTAAGCCATGAACAGGAACTAGCGGTAAGGGCACTACCACTGGAGAAATTAGAAGCACTGGCAGARGCATTACTTGATTTCGATGGCCCCGAAGCATTGGATGCTTGGTTRGCGGTTTAGCTAGCGAACTAGCTGTCTTGCTGTGATCAATATCAAGTTTTGACAGCCTTATGCCAACCCTTGGGCCCCGGCCCTCTTTTTTTTGGCCTAAACCAGCCCGCAATAGCCTGTTTTAAGCACTGATAAGCAACTCTGTTTGATAAGCACCTAATCGATATCAGGGGCCGCACCGTCCGCCGGTGGAAAGSTTGTTTGCCATGCCGGTGGTTGGTCGCCTGGGRGGAGTGGCTGTAGCTGAATTACCAGCGAAGACTCCTGAAGCTCACCAATAAGTAAGAACAGGCCTTGAATGTAATCAATTACGTATTGCATACCAATGGGCATAACTTTAGTTCAATCCCACACACAATGAGCTACAGATYAATCCACAATTGAATCAATTTCGGAAAGTTTGCGTTTTAGCTGCAAAGCCAAAACCTCACGTCCAACCACTAAAAYAATGAATTGAACTTGAGCAAACCTAAATTAACTTTCAGCATTTTGTAGGAGCTCAGAACAACCTGCCATTCTACTCCTAGAGGGTTTTTAGTGTAAGTTCAATGGGTGAACTCTGCAAACAAAGCTTTAAATTATTGGCCTGAGCCAAACCTCAGTGCTGCTGCTTGGGTATCACCCGATGCAGTGCTGATCGGCGATGTGCGGCTAGCGGAAGGGGTAAGCATTTGGCCCATGGCCGTWTTAMGGGCTGATCTCTGCTCGATTGAGGTGGGCAGCAACAGCAATATCCAAGATGGGGCAGTGGTGCATGGTGATCCAGATGCACCGGTGCGCATCGGTAGGGAAGTAACCATTGGCCATCGCGCTGTTGTGCATGGCGCCACCTTGGAAGACGGCTGCTTGATCGGTATCGGTGCAATTGTGCTGAATGGCGTAACGGTTGGCGCAGATGCCCTTGTGGCAGCTGGGGCAGTGGTAACGAAAGATGTACCCGCTGCAGCGGTGGTGATGGGCACCCCAGCTCAGCTAAAAAGGCAACAAAGCCCCAGTGAAATCAGCGCCCAGCGCGCCCATGCCCTCAATTACCGCCAATTAGCAGAAAAACACGCCGCGAACAATTAAGATMAGTAGCTGTAAGTACCCGCCTGAACCATGGATCTTCGGCTTGTTTTAGTTGCCTCACCGATCCTTTTGGCAGTGGGCTGGGCTGGCTTCAATATCGGCCGTGCTGCCGTTGGTCAGCTGCAACTACTGCTAAGGCGATCCCGCGGTTGATCAATTGAACGTGCTTGTGATCGGTGCYGGCCTSGCTGGCACTGAAGCTGCATGGCAGGTGGCCCGCGCAGGTGTGCCRGTTACCTTGGTGGAGATGCGTCCGCTGCGGCGCTCWCCRGCYCACCACAGCAGTGAATTTGCWGAGCTTGTTTGCAGCAATAGCTTTGGCGCCCTAGCYAGTGATCGGGCCGCRGGGCTGTTGCAACAYGAAYTAAGRCAACTTGGTTCTCTCGTTATCAGCACCGCWGATCAGCATGCGGTGCCAGCTGGTGGTGCCCTAGCCGTTGATCGCGGCCGCTATAGCGCCGCCCTCACCAGCGCCCTAGAGCAACATCCACTGGTAACCATTGAACGCCGTGAGCAAACCAGCCTGCCGGGCCCTGAACAAATCACTGTGCTCGCCACCGGGCCGCTCACCAGTGAACCCTTAGCTGAATCGCTGCGCAGCTTCACAGGAAGGGATGAGTGCCAYTTYTTTGATGCCGCYAGCCCGATTGTGGCAGGGGAAAGCATTGATCTAAACAAGGCATTTCGCGCCTCCCGCTACGACAAAGGCGATGCTGATTACATCAATTGCCCAATGGATAAAGAGCAATTCCTGCATTTCCGCCAGGCGTTACTTGATGCAGAACAGGCGGAACTTAAGGATTTTGAGAAAGAAAGTGCCAACTTCTTTGAGGGCTGCCTACCGATCGAGGAGTTAGCGCGCCGCGGGGAAGACACCATGCGCTACGGCCCCCTAAAACCAATCGGTCTTTGGGATCCCCGTTGGGGCGACCTAAACGATAAAGATGTGCGCCGGGCAAAACGGGCCTATGCGGTGGTGCAGCTGCGTCARGAAGATAAAGACGGCCGCCTCTGGAATTTRGTKGGYTTYCAAACCAACCTCAAATGGGCAGAACAAAAAAGAGTGTTGCGCTTAATYCCAGGCCTAGAAAACGCCGAATTTGTGCGATTTGGCGTGATGCATCGCAACACCTTCCTTGAATCACCCCAATTACTAGAAGCSAGCCTGCAATTTCGCCAACGGCCAAATCTATTGGCGGCAGGCCAAATCACTGGCACTGAAGGTTATGCAGCAGCAGTGGCAGGCGGCTGGCTAGCAGGMACAAATGCMGCACGCCTAGCCCTTGGAATGGAAACTATTTCACTRCCAGCCACCASCATGATCGGTGCATTAACCCATTTCATCGCAGAAGCACCCACAGCTAAATTTCAACCAATGCCCCCTAATTTCGGCCTCTTGCCTGAATTAAATACTCGCATTCGCGAYAAACGCGAACGCTATGGCGCCTACCGAGATCGGGCTCTTGCTGATCTAGGGCGAAAGTGTAACTATTGAYACTTTTTAGCCCCGTATTAAGAACCTTGTTACCCCCCCAAATAGGGGGGGGTAGAGGGCTATACTTGCTTTAATCAATTACGGAAGGYTAKAATGAYTAAGTGATGAGCAATAGCTGAAGRATTTACTTGACACTCATAACCATTAACTTATTATTAAAGCATTAAAACATCAATCATTCCAACACACAAAAATGAATTTCAACATCAAAGAAATCCATAGTTCTATTCTTGAAAGCGAAAGCAATAGTCAAACCATATTTACAATTGATGAAAGCAGCATTATYAATAACATTTCCGATGAAYRCGAAGAGACAAAAAAACTATCATTAATGATTTCCAAATCCTTCCACAAAGAATTGCGTATTTTTTGTGCTGCAGAAGAGATAACAATTACMATGCTTGTAGTTGCAGCCCTACGTGAATATCTTCTAGCCAGAAGAAAATGACAAAAAGACTCACAATAATCCTATCAGACGAATTGCACAAGGCACTAAAATTATATAGCGCCTATGAAGATAAAACCCTCACGCAAACAGCATTAGAAGCATTAAGGGAATTCATTAAAACCAAGAAAGAGTTGGTAAACCAATTGCAGAACAATAAGAAATAGAATAAYTATTTTTGAATTTTATTTGCTATATTAATACAAAACTGATTCAAAGCAGAACTAGAAGCAAAATCTGCGGCGTCAGATTTAAGGATATTTTTCTGAAATTTAATGAATTTATCTTTTATATCTGGAGTTAAAAATTCATTAGACCAATTAAAACCACACAGTTCAATAAGCC
>NZ_PXVC01000055.1 GCF_003011125.1 Synechococcus lacustris str. Tous
CTGCAGCAACAGAACCCCACGGTAAAAGCAGCAGCGCGTAAGTTCCTCAAGGGATTGCTGGAAGGTAATGTGCCGCTCGGTGAGGCCGTTAGTTTCAACTACGACGTAAGACTTGATTTAAATACTAGCTTTACGGGTAAGGATTTACTGCGCACTCGCCTGCGGGCCGGTAACTTCTCCGACAGCATTTGGAGTGGTTATCCCTACCCTGCCCTCGGCGCTGAGGTGGCATTCGACCAATCATCAGCTGGCACCATTTGGAGTGYGGATCGGATCTTCTACCAGTTCCCGATCGGCTCAAATTTCACCGTTACGGCGGGTCCAAGGGTGCGTCAAGACGACATGTTGGCGGTGTGGCCTAGCCAATATCCAGCYGACACGATTCTCGACTTCTTTACCTACGCCGGTGCACCAGGAACATATACATCTGCCCTCGGAGCTGGTGGAGGTATTTGGTGGAACCAGGATGGTTTCAGCCTCAGCGCTAGCTACGTAGCAGTTAATGGAAAATCGAGCTACTCCGGCGCGAATCCTGCCCTTGGTGTAACCCCTGGCGCRGGTYCAGCGGGCCTTRATCCTGGCGGTATTGCGAATCAATATTCAGGCGGCACCGGCACRGTGCAGCTGGCTTACACCGCGCCAAATTGGAACCTAACTGCTGCCTATGCCTACTCTCAAAGCGGCGGTGGCTACGACGGCACCAGTGGCTTGGGKTATATCCCWGTTGGCACACCAAAGGCCACCAACCCATTTGCCGGCCTCACCCAATTTGATGTGAATGCGCTTGCGATTAGTGGCTGGTGGAAACCAAGCAATGTGAGCTGGGTGCCATCTGTTAGTGCTGGTTGGGGTACCAACTCCTATAGCGCTAAGAAGGCAGCCCAAATCTGGGGYGTGGAAGCAAACCAAAAGGGCGCAAATGCCCAAAGCCAATCTTGGTATGTGGGTTTGCAGTGGGCTGATGCTTTGATCAAAGGCAACACCTTTGGTACRGCYGTTGGTCAGCCAACATTYGTAACTGGAAACGATGGTTTCTTAGGTACGGATGAAAGCACCTTTGCTTGGGAGATTTGGTACAAATTCCAAGTTACCGACAACATCAGCGTTACACCTGCCTTCTTTACGGTTACGAACCCAGCTGGTAGCGGCAGCAACAGCGCCTATGGCGGTGTGCTGAAAACTACTTTCCTGTTCTGATCGTTGCTTAGTTACAGCTAAACAACCGTTGGGGGCCCTTGGCCCCCTCGGTTTRGCTRSCAGTGGACGCCTCAGGGGGTGCCTACCGAAGGCWTGAAAATGCTCCCCACAAACAAAAAACCAGGTAATTTGTGCAAGTTGGTTTGTTGTGAACAGCTTTTGTTGTTCATTTTGAGCCGATACCCATCCTCTTTATTTGGTGTGAGGACTCCATGAAATTATTCCAGCAACTCCTGCTGGCACCTGCCGCTCTCGGTTTGGTTGCCCCCATGGGCGCCATGGCYGCTGAGCTCAACATGGACGGCGTTAACAAGTACGCCGCTTCCAGCGAGCAGGTCACCAGCATCACCCAGTTTTCTGATGTAAAGCCCACCGACTGGGCTTACCAGGCACTGAGCAACCTGATCGAGCGCTACGGCTGTGTAGCTGGCTACCCCAATGGCACCTTCAAAGGTGGCCAGGCGATGACCCGTTGGGAAGCTGCTGCTCTGCTYAATGCTTGCCTTGATCGCGTTACCGAAATTACCGACGAACTGCGTCGCCTGATGAAGGAGTTCGAAAAAGAACTCGCCATCACCAAGGCCCGTGTAGACGGCCTAGAAGCCAAAGTTGGCGAACTGCAAGCMACYCAATTCTCCACCACCACCAAACTCAAGGGTCAGGTGCGTTTYGTRATGGGCGATGTTTACCGTGGCGATGGCTACGCAAACTTCGGCCAAGCCAAGGGTCTCATGGGCGCCGCCAAGCTCTACGGCCAGCGCGYTTACGACGGYTCCACCGGTGGTTTCCARGATCGTTCCACCAACATGATCGCCGACCCCCTCAGCCAGGGTGAGGCYTACTACTACTACCGCGCTGGYGGTAACGGCGCTGCCACAACCGGCACCACCTATCAGCCCGCTCAAACCTTCGCTCCCCAGGCCCGTCAGCTGGCCTTCAGCACCACCTGGACMGGTTTCACACCTGAGCCCGGCGGCACCATCTCAGGATCAGACAAAGCTCTGAACTCACTGTTGGTTAACCCCAGCATCCCYGGCACCACCATTGCTAACCCCCTCAACGGYGGCACTGTTGGYACYCCCTATGCACCTAAYCGCATCCGCGCTTCCATCTACACCAAAGATGGCTACAACAGCTCAGTTGCAGTGCCCACCACCCCTACCGGTGTTGCGCCCACAACCAAGAACAGGGTTCTCGAGTACTTGCTCCCTAACGCAAGCACCGCTCTGCCTTTAACCGGCAATGAGCTTCTGCTTGAAGATCGTTACGGCAACACCACTCCGTTGCGTGTTCAAACCAGTAACTCCACYAGCAGCAACTAYKCAGACGCCAAGATCCTGCTTGATCGCAAAGACATGCAGTCTTTGGTKGCCTTGGCTAACGAATCCCGTCGTGTAAAAACTTACACATACAACGGCAAGGCTGGTGCAGTTACCAAGCTTGCTAACCAGTACGACTTCATCAACATCAACGATGCTTCTAGCCGTACTTACACAGCTGTAACTGCCGCTGGTGCAGCTACAACAATCGGTGGCGCTGGCCTAACCGTAACCCCCGGTGGTTACGTTCAAAACASCAACACCTACAACAACGTAATCAACTACCTGTTGGCTGAATACGGTTCATTGGGTGAAGATCAGCGCAAGGTTGGTTATGTGCAAAATGCAGCCACTAAGTTCGTTCGCAACTTGGCTGCTTACACCACCAACAAAAACTACGTTGCTGATAAGAACGCCTTCACGTTCTCCCATGATGCTTACCTGAACTTCGATACCAGCTTCACTGGTAAAGATCAGTTCCAGTTCCGCATCCGCGCCAACAACACCTACGCATTTGCAGGCCGTGCTGCTGATCCAGCTGCTGCCCTTGCCTACGACGGTGCAACTGTTGAGTGGCCCAACAACTCAAGAACTGGCATCTTCATCGACAAGCTGTTCTACCGCTTCCCAGTTGGCGATTACGCAGTAGCAACTGTTGGTACCCGCTTACCTCAAGAGGCCTCATTACCCACCCGTGGTACCTACTACACCAAAGATGCGCTGCTTGAATTCTTCAACAGCTCAGCTGGTGTATTCCCCTCCTATACCGGTACCGGCGTAGGTTTGTCCTTGGGCAAATTGGGCGGTAAAGGCTTCGGTATGCAAGGCGTGAGCTTCGGTATTGCCTACCTGGCTAACGAATCCGATGCCGTGGCACCTGATTCCTCCAACACCATGACCCAAGGTTGGTTTGGTGCTGATACCCGCTTCCGTCTGCCTGTTCAACTTGCATGGCAGAGCAAGGATAAGAAGTGGTTGGCTTCTGCTAACTACGCCTTTGAGCGCGGTAACAACTCCATGGGTCAAGTGGGTACTCAGTTAGCACTCACCCCCTTCATGTATGCCAGCCTCAACGAATCCAACCAGTTTGGTTTCACCCTGGCTTACCAGTGGTCTAAAGACTTCAGCATCACCGGCGCCTACGGCCACGCCTCYGTTAACGCCCGCTACGACAACAGCGTGTTGGGTGTGAAGATGGCTGATGCTGGCGATTCCGCTGTAATGAACAGCTGGATGSTTGCCCTCAACTTCAAGAACGTGTTCCTCAAAGGCAACAGCGCCGGTTTTGCTATCGGTGGTGTTCCTTCACTCGTGAGCAACAGCTCCGGCTGGAACAAAGACGGTGGCATGCCTACCGCCATTGAAACCTGGTACCAGTTCCAGGTAACAGACAATATCAGCGTTACACCTGGTRTKTTCTACATCTCCAGCACCACCAACTCCGATGGCATCGGTGGCGGCGATGTGTGGGGCGGCGTGATCAAAACCCAGTTCAACTTCTGATCTGGTTTAGTTCACTGTTAAATCAAATTCACTTTTCACACACTCCCAGCCCCTCCTTTGGAGGGGCTTTTTTCTGCCAATTTTTCATGAARTTSCAATAYCTCYTRGCGATMTTTTTRTTTATTAGYKCAGCTCCTGTTTCTGTTTATGCTGAACAGGAACAGGARYCTGAGTTAACTGATTTTTCAACTACTTCCAAACTRTCTGGGGTGGTGCGTTTTGTTCTTGGTAATGCATATCGCAATAATGGTTATGCCAATTTTGGCCAAGCCTCCGCCCTTACTAATCTTGCTGATCTCTATGGCCATCGCGCCTACGATGGTTCAATTGCTTCTGTGCAACCTAGATCTATTAATATGATCGAWTCTCCCCTAAGCCAAGGGGAAGCWTTTATTTTTTATCGYGCATCTRCGCCAGCGAAACTCAGCCGTGAATTGGCATTCAGCACCACCTGGACTGGTTAYMTACCAAATWAYATMAACACCACTTCCAGCAGCASCACCAACGCTTTTGCTGAACCGGCCTCTAGCAACGTGATGCAAGGTGTTGGTTCTGGCCAAAATCTATTAATTAATCCCAGCACAAACCGCCCGCYAACCCAAGCGCAACTCACCCGCATCAGCCTATTTACAGATTCTGGCTTTAAGCAAACTGTTCAATTGGCAAGCWCTTCATTCAGCTTGGAATATTTGATGCCCGCTACAAATATCTACCTGCCACTACAAGSCAATCAAATTCCACTGCTCGATCGCTACGGCCGCACCAATGCATTATTCGCCACCACCAGTGGCACCAGCAGTAGTGATTTCAATAGCAGCAAAATATTGCTTGATCCAAAGGATTTAAATGCACTGGTGGCCCTTGCAAATGAGGCGCGTCGCGTTAAAAATTAYGCTTACTACAACAACACCGCTAATTTAGTTGTTAAGCCGATCGGTGTATATGATCCGATCTCAATTGCAGCYAGCGCTGAACGCAATTATCAAGCCGTTAATGCTGCGGGTAATACGGTTGATAATTTCAGTGGTGCTGGYCTTGGTTTAGTTGTTACCCCTGGTGGCTTGGTTACAAATCCCACCATCTACAACAACTTACTTAATTATTTGATTGCTGAATATGGATCCTTGGCGGAAGATCAGCGCAGGGTTGGTTATGTGCAAAATGCAGCAACTAAATTTATACGTAATCTTGCTGCTTATAATACAAATAAAAATTACGTGGCAGATAATAAYGCCTTCACTTTTTCCCATGATGCTTCTTTGAGTTTTGATACTAGTTTTTCTGGGGTTGATAAATTACAAATAAGGGTGCGTTCAAACAACATCTATAGCTTTGCTGCCCGCACAGCAAATCCAGCCGCAGGCCTTGCCTACGATGGCACCACCATTGAKTGGCCCAATGGCGCCACTCCCTTTGTATTTCTAGATCGGCTTTTTTATGCTTTTCCGCTTAATAACTCTWTTAATCTTTCCCTAGGRGTTCGTTTAGGCCAAGATGGCTTCCTGCCAAGCCGCGGTAGTTTTTATAGCCCATCTGCCCTGCTTGAATTCTTTAGTAGCGCCGCTGGTGTGCTGCCTTCCTATACAGGTAGTGGCGCTGGTTTTAATTACGGGCCATTCCAATTGGATTTTTTATCCTTGAAAAATCTTAGATTYGGCATTGGYTATCTCACCAATGAGGCAGATGCAGTGTCGCCAGATGCAAATAACATTATGGCGCAAGGTTGGTTTTCAGCTAACACCCGCCTGAGGATYCCCCTACAGCTGGCCTGGCAGAGCAGCAACAGCAGATGGTTATTTACTGCTAACTACGCCTATGAACGCGGACACAATTCCATGGGTGCAGTGGGAACTCAGCTTGCCCTCACGCCTTTTATGTATGCCAGCCTCAACGAAGCAAATCAGCTTGGCGTTACCATTGCCMATCAAATCGGTRMTGATTTCAGTGTTACGGCTGCCTATGGCCACGGGGCCGTAAAAGCTCGATTTAATAACAGTGTTTTAGGCRTTAAAATGACATCAGCTGGTGATTTGGCGCAGCTAAATAGCTGGATGCTCGCTTTAAATTTCAATAATCTATTCATTAAAGGCAACAGCGCCGGCATTGGTGTTGGTGGAGTTCCCGCACTGCAAACCAACCGATCCRGTTGGAATAGTGATGCTKCRATGCCCATCGCCCTTGAAACTTGGTATCAATTTCAATTAAGCGATAACATYAGCTTCACCCCAGGCATTTTTTATATATCAGCCACTGCWAATTCCGATGGCCTTGGCGCTGGTAGTAGTTGGGGTGCTGTGCTTAAAACCCAGTTCAATTTTTAATGGTTCCCAGCTATTGATGAATAAATTCTGATCAAAATGGAATTTTTGGCTTTTGCAAAGCAGCAATGCGCCCAGCAACAGGCTGCAAGCGCCGAACAGCATTTGCTTGCTCAATTTCAGCGGCAACCCCAGCCCCCCAGCGCTGATTTTGGCCTTGCCCTAGCCCTTTGTAATCTCCATTTAGATCGGCTTGATCAAGCCCAAGCCTGCMTTGATCGGGTGCTGMTCGACCATGGCGACAGCGTTGAATTGCTGCAATTAGCCCTCGCCTGCGAACGTCGCCGTAATGAAGGCAGCTGTAGCCCAGCCCTGCGCCAGCGGTTACAAGCTTTCTTAGCTGATCAAACGATTGCTTTGGAATGGTTGCAATTGCTGCAGGCAAACCTTGATCTAMATGCTGTTATCAATTGGGCCCAACATTTGCWTAGCGAATGGCCCCAGCATCCYGCGGTGTTGCATGCCCTAAGGAATCTGGCTTGGGATCTGCATGATTCCAGCTTGATGGCGCAGCTGCCAGCSCCCAGCTCCCTGCTCTGGCAGGGCAGGTGCCAATTGCTGCAGGGTGATTATCAAGCGGCCGAAAGCAGCCTGCGCAGMTGCCTAATGCCGGGTKCTTTGCCCCCTGATGAGCAACTGCAGGCATTGCACAGCCTGATATTTCAGCTGTTGCCAGCCCAGGTGGAAAGCCTTCTGGAGCCCCATTTGCCCCAGTTGGCGGCCTGCCCCAATTGGGCCTGGACTTTTGGCCGYGCCCTATTGGCMGCAGGCGCCTGGCGCCAGGGGTGGCAGCTCTATGAACAGCGCTACTACAGCCTTGATCGCGCCCAAATCATCCCGCCGGGCTTGCCATTGCTTGGTTTAGAGCGTTTACAGAGCCAGATGGCGATTAAAGCTAGTGCTGTTTTGCTCTATGGCGAGCAGGGCATCGGCGATACCTTGATGTTTGCCTCGATGCTTCCGGATCTTGAGGCTGATCTCAATGGCTCTGCWGGTTCCTTGCAGTTGCTCTTGCCGCCACGGCTAGTGCCCCTCATGGGGGCTTGCTTCCCCCACCTGCCCGTTGCCGCCAGTTATCCAGATAGCTTGCTACCCAGCTTGGATGTGGCCTGCAGCATCGGCAGTTTGGGTTTGCTTTATCGSCCAGATCAAAGCAGTTTCGCTGGCCGTAAACCCCACCTAAACCTCCCGCCAGAGTTAGTKGAACCCTGGCGCCAACGCCTGGCTGAYTTAGGCCCTGGYCTCAAAATTGGCATCGCCTGGCAGGGGGGCGGCACCCTTGCYAATCGCATGCAACGCTCCYTGGCCCTGGAGCAGTTATTGCCGATCCTGCAGCAACCCGGTTGCCATTGGCTGAACCTCCAATACAGCCACAACCCAGCTGAATTGGCTGCCATTGAGCAAAACCATGGCATCAAAGTGCATCACTTTGCTGGCACCGGCAGTGATCTGCTCGCCACCGCAGGCCTCACCGCTGCCCTTGATCTGGTGATCACCGTGCAGCAAACCGCCCTGCATATCGCCGCAGGTCTCGGCGTACCCACCTGGGGKTTATTGCCCTATCGGGCTGAATGGCGTTATGGCCTATCMGGCCCGCATATGGCTTGGTATCAAAGTGTGCGTTTATTCCGTTTGCAGCAGCGGGGTAACTGGGCTGGCTTGATCGAAACAGTTGCCCAGCGGTTGGCCCAGCAGAATGGCCCTATYCCAAGCTCCTTCGATGGCAATTGCTCCTGACATCACAGCACTTGTGGGTCGCACCCCCCTGGTGCGTCTCAACCGTTTGCCCCAGGCGGAAGGTTGCCTTGCTGAGGTGGTAGCAAAACTAGAAAGTTTTAATCCCACCGCATCGGTGAAGGATCGCATCGGCCTTGCCATGGTGCTCGATGCAGAAGCCAATGGCCTTATTAACCCAAGCCACACCGTTTTGGTGGAGCCCACCAGCGGCAACACCGGCATTGCCCTTGCCATGGTGGCGGCCGCCCGTGGTTATCGCTTAATCCTCACGATGCCAGACACCATGAGCCAGGAGCGGCGGGCCATGCTGCGGGCCTATGGAGCTGAATTGGAGCTCACCCCAGGGGCGGAGGGCATGAAAGGGGCAATTCAACGGGCCCGCAGCCTGGCGGAGCAGCTGCCCAATGCCTATTTATTGCAGCAGTTTGCTAATCCAGCTAATCCAGCTATCCATGCCCGCAGCACTGCGGAAGAGCTCTGGACTGATACCGATGGCCGMATTGATGCCCTCGTGGCCGGTGTTGGCACCGGTGGCACCATCACCGGCTGCGCCCAGCTGTTGAAGCAGCGCAAATCAAGTTTCCAAGCGATTGCAGTGGAACCCAGTGGCAGCCCCGTACTCAGTGGTGGCGCCCCAGGTCCCCATCGCATCCAAGGCATTGGCGCTGGTTTTGTGCCAGACAACTACCAAGCTGATTTGATCGATGAGGTAATGCAGGTGAGTGATGCCGATGCCATGGCCATGGGTAGGCGCCTGGCGCGGGAAGAGGGCTTACTTAGTGGTGTGAGCAGTGGCGCCACCATGGCGGCTGCATTAAGGCTGGGCCAACGGCCCCAATGGGCTGGCAAATTAATAGTGGTGGTGTTAGCAAGTTTTGGTGAGCGCTACCTCAGCACACCGATGTTTAGCGATGCCATGCCATGACTGCRGTGGATCCCTATCGGGTATTAGGCGTATCCCGCGGGGCCACAACAGCTGAAATAAAAGCCGCCTACAGGGCTTTGGTAAAGCAACACCATCCCGATGCCAAGGGGGGCCCYAACCAAGATGCGGCCCAGATCATTGCCATCAATGCCGCCTGGCAATTGCTGCGCAATCAGGAAAGTAGGCGTARTTACAACGCATCGCAACCCATTCCTGCGCGATCCATCCCTAAAAGCAGTGATGTGGCCCTAGAGCAGTGGTTGCAGCAGGTGTATGGCCCCATTGATCAATTGTTAGCCCAGGTTTTAGAACCTTTCAATGCGGAACTCACGGCCCTCGCCGCCGACCCCTACGACGATCAGTTGATGGCTGATTTTTCTGCCTACCTCGAGCGCAGCCGCGGCCATCTCGAGCAGGTGGAATATCTATTTCGCTCCCATGCCTGCCCAGCGGTAGCTAKGGCGTTTGGCCTCAGCCTCTACCACTGCCTCAGTGGTGTGCAGGATGCCGTTGCTGAGCTGGAGCGCTACTGCGCCGGTTATGTGGATGATTGTTTRCGGGATGGCCGTGAGATGTTGCGGGAGGCTGCCCAAAGGCGCCGCCACCTGCAGGCTCAAGTGCCGGCATAGGGCTCCAATTGATCCAGCCGCAGCCACACATCAGGCACCGGCTTGCGAAAGCGCAACTGGGCATGGGTTTCATTCACAAGCAGCACCTCACCAGGCCCYTCCAGCAGRTAKGCGGGTGGTTCCGGTGCGCTGGCGGCAGCTTCCAGGCTGCCCACATAGGCCTTGCGGTTTACCCGCACCAAGGCGCCTTTCTTGAAGCTATCAGCCATGGTTTGTGGCATTGCTTAGCCAAGGCTAATCGGCTGTGGTTGGCGTTAGCTTCCGCAGCAGTTACTTAAACCGTGATGAAGTTGTTGTTGCTTGGTTGCACCGGTTTTATAGGCCGTGAATTGGTGCCGCTCCTAGCTGCAGCTGGCCATCAACTCACCCTCGTAAGCCGCAGGGGGAATCCAGCTGCTGATTTSATTCGCTGTAATCCAGCCCTTGCTGAAAGTTGGCAGCCCGGATCAGCTCTAGCTCAGGCCCTAAACCAGGCGGAGGGGGTGGTGAACCTGGCGGGGGAGCCGATTGCCGAACAACGCTGGACCCCAAGCCAATGCGCGCTGCTGCGCAGCAGCCGCATAAACACCACCAAAATGCTYGCAGCGGCGATTTCAGCTAGCCCAACGCCGCCCCAGGTGCTGCTCAGTGGTTCGGCCGTTGGTTTCTATGGCAACAGCCCCAGTGCTGTGTTCAACGAAGCAAGCCCCGCCGCCGCTGATTTCCTAGGCCAACTCTGCAGCGAATGGGAAGCAGYAGCGGCGGCCATCCCCAGCAGCTGTCGTTTGGTGGTTTTACGCACTGGCATCGTGCTAGCGGCCGATGGTGGGGCCCTAGGCAAAATGTTGCCGATCTTCCGGGCTGGTTTTGGCGGCCCCATCGGCTCTGGCCGCCAATGGATGAGCTGGATTCAGCGCAGTGATTACTGCTCAATAATTGCTGAKGCCCTTAGCAATGGCAGCTACAGCGGCACCTACAACGCCACTGCCCCCAACCCTGCAACGATGGCAATGTTTTGCCAGGCCCTAGGCCGGGCCCTAGGCCGCCCCAGCCTTTTGCCAGTGCCAGGGCCCCTGTTGCAATTGCTCTTGGGTGATGGTGCTGCCGTGGTGCTTGAAGGCCAAAAAGTGTTGCCTGAACGTTTGCAGCAACAGGGTTTTAATTTTTGCTATCCCGATTTAGCAGCGGCCCTCGCCGCTGCCACCAGCCCCAGCCAGCGCTAATTAATGCCGCTGCCATTAGCAAGCCAATCGCTGGCGTAAACAGCGGTTCCCATAGCCTTTGGAACAGGCTTAACGGGCCATGCACCTGGCGGGTTTCTAGGGCCACTGCCCCGAGAAACCACATGGCAGCAAGGATTACCAAAAACACATTCGCCACCAGCAGGCGATCAAGCCACAATTTCAGYGGATTTGGTTTGTTCATTCGCCCAGGGCCCTCAAGATGGCGGCGGCCATGGAGGCAGTGCCCCCCGCGCTGCCCAAGCGCTTTTTGCCCTCCTCCCGCCAAATGCTTTGTTGGGCTGCATTTGGTTTTTCGATTAGAKCAAGCAATAAATCAAGCGATTGCTCRAGGGTATGGCTTGCGCCCACCGCTCCGGGGGCRCAAAACACAGCCGGGCCCAGCAAACGGCGTTGGGCTTCGGCAAAGCCTGCCGTGAATTGGGGKCCATGGCCTGCTAATTGCAACACCGGTTTTCCTAATCCCACCGCCTGTTCCGTGGCGGTGCCAGCCATCGATAGGGCAACGCTGCATTCAGCAAGCACTTGATTGAATTTGCCCCAACAGAGTTCGAGTGCTAGCCCTTGCCATTGCAAAACCTTGCCATTGCAACTCCAGCCCCGGCCYKYAGCCAATTGCRCCACGGCTGTGGCATCAAGTTCTGCCACAAGGGCCGCCTGGAAGCACCAGTTGCCAGCCCTGCTTGGCAATAGCTCCAGCAACTTCAACATCAATTCCAAGTTATTGAGCGCCTCCGGCAAACGACTGCCCGGCAATAGGGCCAGCTGCTGCTTGTTGTTTGATGCATYGGCATTAGCMARCACCTTTTCCATAAATGGATTRCCGAGGAATTGCACACTTCTGCCCAATTGCTGGCTGAGGTCAATAGCAGTGAGTTCATCACGGCTGAACACTGCCTTAAAGCGTTTGCTTGCTAAGCAGGCACCACAGGGCCAAGGCAGCCGCAACCTGCCTTCGTAGTGGCTGGAATAGGCAACTAAATAGGTGGCAACTGGTTTACCCAAAAGCCAACAAAGCAGCACCGGGATCACATCACCCACCACCACCAGGCCATCGGCCCGCTGCGCTTCCTGCCATAGCCGCMGGCTGCGTTTAAGCAAATAAAACACCTGCCCCTGCAAAATTTCTGCCCACCTGCCGGCGGCGCTGGTGTAACCCAAGCCGCCGGTGCTGTAGCTGCGGGTGCTGCCCAGCACCGGAATTCTTGCCGTTAGGTAGGGGGTGCCATCACCCACCAAGGGCAAAGCTGCCACCTCTGCACCCTGCTGTTGCAGGGCCTGGGCCAGGAGGGCGCCGCTGAGATCTTCCCCATGGCCATTGCTTACCAGCAGCAGGCGCATCTCAAGCAGCCAGCCAGGCTTTTACTTTTTCTAAGGCAGGCCAGCCTGGTTTGCGCTGTAAGCCATCGGCGATGGAAGCCTCCAGTTCGCGGCTCAATTCAGGCGAAAAGGCCATCACCCGYTTCACTAATTCAATGTGTTCCCGCACCCCTTTGGCGCCGTTTTCCAGCATTGCAAGGCTGAGGTTGATGCGGGCTTGGGGATCTTGTGGATTGATTTTTACAGCGGTTTTAGCTGAATGAAGCGCATCTTCCACTTCCGCATTTAGCAGTTGCAGCCAGGCAAGGCAGGTCCAGCCGGCTGCTTGGCGGGGGGCCTGCTGGGTGATCTCTTTAAAGCTTGCGATCACTTGCGGCAGAGGCGCACCGTTTTGGTAGCTGCTGAGCGCCTGCTCAAAGGTGGAAGCCCCGTTAGYTGCGTTCATGGATCGCCCGGCAATTGTTCACTGTTCTAAACGGCAAATGAACTGCCGCACTAGGGGTGCTAGTTCTTCGCTTAGCTCACCTAAATCTCGCCCGGCAATAGCCATGGCCGCATGGATGCGGCTGGGATCAATGGCTTCGTAGTCGTGAACGAGTCGATTGCGTAAACCAGCCGCAGGCACCAGCCGTTGGGCAAGGGATATGGAAATCAAGCCTTTCTGGCCAGCCAGCAAAAAAGTGTCGGCATAGGTTTGCGGTTTGCTTTGAAAGCTCTGAACTAATAGATGTTGAAGCAGATCACTTGCTGCTTCAACACTTAGATGAAGCAAACGTTCCACCAGCAGTTGTTGGCGCCGATCAATTAAAAATYCMTCTAGGGAGGTGTTTGCTTCAGCGCTCAATAAATCAAGCAACTCAAGCAAATGTTCGTATTTGCGTTCAAGAACAACTTTTTTCAGGGGGCTCATGCTGCTGGGGTGAGCCTTTCTTGCGAAAGTTTTGTTTGGCGGCGCTCCCAATCTGCCCATTGCCTGATCGCCCGCGAACAGAAGTTCATAAATAAACCGGGCTGCCTTTCAAATAAAAGCTTGCCATCTTCTGCCACCATCCTTTGCAGTAGRTAAGAAGATTGATCTAAATCAATTAGATCAATCGCATCACTTGAGCAAGAAATGGTTTCAGCAAGCACTTGATCTAGCTCCAGCAGCCGCATCGGTCCTTGGGGGTAATTGTTAAACCGAATGGCTAAATCCCAGTCGCTGTTGTTGCTGTGGTCACCCCTGGCCCGTGAGCCAAATAAAACAACCAAGTCAACGTCTGCGGGTATATCCATTGGGATATCCATGAATTAAACGGCAAATGAACTGCCGCAGCCGCAGGTTTGGGTGGCATTGGGGTTGCTGAAATTAAAACCACCACCGATCAAAGCTGAGGAAAAATCCAGTTGCATCCCATAGATGTAGAGCAGGCTTTTGGGATCGCAGATCACTGTGAAGGCAGGTGCACCGGCTGGTTCATAGAGATAGCTTTCGTCATCGGCTTGCTTTTCGGCGGCAGAGATGAAATCCATGGTGTAGCTCATGCCACTGCAGCCGCCTGAGCGCACCCCCACCCGCAAAACCTGGTCGCCCCCCTGTTGTTGCATCAAGGCAGCCAGCTGCTTCATGGCTGCTGCGGTGATCAAAATGCCCTTGCCATCAACACCTGTGTGGGTTTGGGGGCTGGCTAGCTCAGTGGCCATGCGGATTTGTTGGTTATGTCGCTACTAACTCTAGGCAAAGCCACCAACAGGGGGCAGCTTTGCTCCATAGAGTTAGGCAAC
>NZ_PXVC01000056.1 GCF_003011125.1 Synechococcus lacustris str. Tous
GATACCGGCCTGCCGGTCTCGAATCTCAATGCCGTCGGCATCGATACCGCCAGCTCGCTGCTGAACAGCGGCCTGGTGTTTGCCCGAGATGGGCAGCTCTCCAGCGATCCGGGCAAAAATCAAAGTCTCAAAGACATGTTCCAGGCCCTCTGGGACTATCAGGAAAACTACGCMTCGGCCAAGGTTGCCTTCAGCCTGGATCCTGCAGTTACTGGTACGAGTACAACATCAGGTTTTGAACAATATGGCGGCCTTGAGCTGACGTTTGCCGTTTCACCGGGCCCTGCCATTTCGGTGAATGGCGAAGGCAAACTTGTATTTGATGTTGCCGATCAAGTTTCGATCACATCAGCTGCCACCACCCCAAGCGACACGCGCCAGATTCCGTTGCCGGATGATCTTCGCGATGGTGAGTGGCACTACGTGGTGGCTAGCTACCTGCCGGATTACCGGACCTATACCATCAACGGTGTCGAGACCCAAGTGCCGAGCAACAACGGCACCGCCAGCCTCTATGTGGACAACCAGCTGGTGGCATCGAAGCCTGGCGTTGCCAACGCCTACCTGGCCACCAACATCAACGACACTGCCCTGTTGCTGCCGAACAATGCCGGTGGGGTGATTGATCAGTTTGCGCTCTACAACAAGGCCCTGCTGCCGGCGCCACCGCTGCCGGTAAATGCCAGTGGTGCTTGGCCTGAACCGACCCAGCAAGATGCCCTAGCCATCCTCAAGCAGCTGGGCTATCCGGCAACAGCAGGCACCCCCAATCCTGGCGCTATCGAATCAGCGATCACCGAGCACTGGCGCTCCCGCGATGTCAATCCCAACAACGCGCTGCTCGCCACCTTCAGYTCCACCTTCACCCCCACGAGCAATGCCTCACTCAACGGCAGTTGGTCTGAAGCCGCGCCCCTGAACCCAATCTTCCAGCCGCAGGCCACCATCCCCAGCGCCACGGCTTCGTCGCTGGCACAGGATCTGGTGATCCCCATCAAGCCGACGGATTGGTCCAGCAATATCTGGACCAATACAAATGGAACAACTAACCAGCAGTTCAACCCTGGCGGGGATATTCTCCAAACGATTACGGTCACTCTTGCCCCTGATCAAGGTGGTGATCCAGTAATCCGGGTGCTGTCCCCAGGACAAGTCTTGATGGGGCAGGCCACCACTCTGGCCACATTGCAGCYCAGGGCGACAAGTGCCAATCTGGACTACACCTTTCTTTCAAATGCCCCCGAGCTCAATTTACTGATTTCYAGGAAGCCTAGTAATACTGCGGATGTGGGCGAACTTGACAAAGGCATGATCTACAAAGCGGAAATCAAGATTTCCGTTTGTGACTCTAATGCGTCAGCTGGGAAGTCCCAGGACTACACCACAACCATTGACGGATTTAACACATATGGCAGCCAGAGTTTCAATGCTTACAAAGGCACGGCATCAGGCTCACCAGCCGAGACGCTGATCAATAAGCGAACGACGGCTCTGGCTACGGCTGCTGTCATCGAAGCCGCACCGCTGCAGCTCAAATACATCGACAGCGGTGTTGTGCTCAAGAGCGCCTCATCCCAGCTGGCGGCCAATAGCCCGGCCACCCCATCGCCAGCTCCCAGCTTTGGGCAATCGACGGCCTATGGCTGGTTTGAATCGGCATCCAGCTCGGCATCCARCAAAACGTAYAGCGGTTGGTTGGYGGTTGCCCAGCCGAGCTCTGCGAATGCGATCAGCGACCCTGCCGGGCGAGCCTGGATTCAATACACCGGCAACTTTACAAGCAGCGATCCCAAGACAGCAGAGCACAAGGCTGTCACCGACGATGCCGCCAATGCGCCCAACACCTGGCTGAATGCACTKGCCAACAGCAACTTCTCACCGGAAGCCCCCAACCGTCCCCTGCTGAACGACAAAACTCATCAGAACTCCAGCGGCGGGCTACTGGTGAAGGCGGATCCCACACTCGGCTGGGGCCAGAACTTTGCCCAGACGATGCTGGTAGCAGACATYAATGRTGATGGTGTGCTGGATCTGGTGATCAGTGCACCGTCCGCCAATGGCGGCGGCAAGGTGGTGATCATCGATGGCAACTGGATCAAGGACAACCTTAACAATCCAGATGCCAATTCAACACTCAATCTGGCCAGCCCTGATAACGCCGGATCCCATGTGCTGGTGCTTTCCCCTGCTGCTGCTGCAACAAGCAGCAAAGAAGATTCTAGCCAATCAGCTTTYGGCTGGGCATTGGCCTTTGATTCCACTTCGAAAACYCTCTATATCGGAGCACCCAACTATTCACGCMAGGTAGGAGCCGATGCGGAGTCGSTCCCGATCGGCGCTGTYTATCAGTATAAGAGTACCAGCATTGCTTTTGCGTCGGGAAATCAATCTTTATCGAAACCGACYSTYGGCMTCGCYGGCCGCACAGACACCAATGATGTCAGYGGRCCTGCGTCCAGTTACTGGGGAGCTCAGCTTGGCGCATCGCTGGCCGTTTCCGATACCGGAAAACTGGCGATCGGTGCTCCGGGGGTGGAGGCATCGCTGCTGTATAGCGGTACCGAGGCAGTGAWTCAACTGGAAGCTGGCAATAAAAATCCCTCGGCACCCTACGGCCAGGGCGCATTGATCAAAGTGATGTTGCCCACCAAGCAGACAGTTGACGAAGGTGTGGATGTTTACGTCACAAGCGACGGYACTGATAACAAGGCCCTGGCGGATGTGATCAGCAACAACACCAGCAAGAAGAAGAGCGATCTCGCCAACGAAGAAAGCACCTACATGCAGGCGCTCAAGGAATTGCAGACCAAACCGATCGCCAAGGCGAGTGCAGACAACAACTCCGCCATCCAGACCGCGGCTGTCGGCAGTGTCTACCTCTTTAATACAGCCAGTGGGCTCACCCCAGGCCCTTTGAATCCAAGCAACGCCTCGGCAACTTTCTATGGTCCGAATGGCTGGAATACCGGCGGAGCGACAGACTTTGGTGCCAGCCTCGCTTTCGGAGACAGCACCAACAGCAACTCGCAGAACATCCTGGCTGTTGGTGCCCCTAGCACCGGCGGTCCCGGCTCTGTCTATCTGATCAACACCAGCCAGCCTTTCGATCAACCCAGCAGTGCTGCTGCCTGGATTAAGGACACAAATCTTGGCGCAAATGGCGTTGGTCTGACTCCAAACAAGCTTGGCAACAATCAGTATCTTGCTTATCTCACCAGCGGGTTGACCCTCTATGGAGCGGAAGACCTTGATCAGTTTGGTACTGGTCTCGTCAATCTTGGCGATACCAATGGCGATGGATACGAGGATCTTCTTGTCCAGGCTCCCAACGCTTCCTCGGGTGCCGGCAGTGGTTATGCGGTCTTTGGCAACGAACATTTGATTCAAAGCCTGACTACTAATTCAGGCAAGAATTTCAGTGGCGGCCCTCTCCTTGGCGGCCATAATCCGGCTGTGGGAAGTGTGAAGCCTGGCAGCATCGGCCAGCTCACGTTTGCCGATGGCAGCCCACTCACAACTGCCATCCTTTCAGAGCTGGGCCATGGTGTTTCAGCCGCCACTGGCCAGGGAAGCTTCGGAGCAGGCGATGTGGATGCCAACGGCAATAACGACATCCMGCTGGGCTCCGGCATYAACGGYCAGGCCTATCTCACCTACGGACACCCCTACCTCGAAGCCATCGGCAGTCTGCAACTGCAGAAACTTGCCAGCAACACCGGCTATCTCCTCGACGGTCTGGCCAGCCAGACCCAAGGYWCGCTGCGCTCGMKCGGCGACTTCAATGGYGACGGCTATGGTGATTATTTCTCACGGCAACCTGGGATATTCACCGACACCGTGCGGATCGAGCTGGGTGCCAATACCCAAGATATTCTTGCCAGTTAYGCCTAYAACKAYTACACATTYCAGGTCGCCTCTRRCACTGAGGTSATCCCCGTKGGCGATGTCAACGGCGACGGCTTCAGCGACATCGCCCTGTTCTTGCAGACGAATCTCAGCAGGCCAGATCAGGGCAATGCCGGTGCTGGCAGCACAACCGGCCTCCTCTACGGGCGAGCCAGCACGATCCTGCCGCTGGGAGCAGGCTTTGGTTATCTCGCCCCCGTCTCCGATGGGGATCCAGCCAATGGTCTTACGGGACAAGCGAGCAATCCCGAGCCGGCCAACACCCCGTTGACAGAACTGCCAGGAGTGAATCCGGATGGCGGTCTTTCGAATGTGGCTCCGAGCTTTCTGGCTGTTGGCAACAGTATTTACTGTGTCGTCAAAGGGTACGACAATAGCAGTCTCTACTTCAATCAAAGCGGTGACGGCGGCAACACCTGGGCAGGCTGGACAAATCTGACGGACGCCAATACTTCCTTCAAGAGCTGGAATAGCCCCTCGTTGGCCTGGCATCAGGACAAGCTCTATCTCGCCTATCTGGACCCCGACAATCAACTCACCCTTGCCAACTGGGATCCCAATATCGGCGAAGCCAGCGCCTGGAGCAACCCCAGTGCCGTCGGCGATGGCACCACTGTGTTCAGCAGTCGATTCAGACCGCAGCTGCTGAGTGATGGTTCCGCACTCTCGATCAGTTGGGTGGGCCTCGATGGCACTGATGTGGGTAATGGCAGTCTCTATAGCTCGATCAGCACCAACCCGGATGGCCTCTGGCAACCGGTGGCCAGCGGAGGAGCATCAGCATTCAACCCTGCATTGGTGAGAGATGGCGACAAGATTTACATGGCTCGCCTGGCTTCGGACAACACCTTGTATTGGACCGAGAGCACCGATGCCGGCCAGAGCTGGGCTGACTGGCAACAGCTGCCAACAGGCCCCACAGGAATGTACAGCAAGGATGCTCCGTCGTTGGCGATCGTGAATGGCGCTCTTTTCCTGACCTATCTGGGTAAGGGAAATCAGTTCATTAACATTACGAAGCTTAAGGATGCTACTCGGAATGAATGGGAGAATCAAGTTTATTTAAACAATCAGACTGCCAAGCAGGGCTACGGAGCCGTGGCCATCGGCGAATCTGTGAACGGTACTACGGGGCTGGCCATTTACTACGTTGCAAATGACACGACAGGCACCATCTACCGCACTTTCTCTGCCACTCCGCTGACAACCAGCACCTATAGCTCGGCCATAAAGTTGGGCACGCAGGACTATGCACCTGGCTACAGCGCATCGGGGGCATTGGCTGCTACGACGTTTAACGGAGCGACCTATCTCGCCTATCCGGGTGGCACTCCAAGTGCACCAAGTACAACTGCCTATATCGCCTCCTCGGCCGGAAATGATCCGGGCACTACAACCAACTGGAACAATATTGCCTCGCGAGACACAGGCAACACCTTTGGTATCGGCCTGAGCAGCAACAGTGCCGGTCTGCTGCTGAACAGCACGGATACCGCCACTAACCAGCAGGCCACCTACATTCTGCCTGCTGCATCCGGCGACTTCAGCTTCTACGGCAGCCGCGCATCCGTTTCCACCAGCGCTACGAAGAAGACAGCATCGATCCTGACCGTGCCGGCCTCCGGCAGCAGCCAGGAAGTCCTGCTGGAGGCCGTGGCCAATACCAGCCGGGCCAATACCGTGTCTGTTAGCACCAATGCACCCCTATGGTTGCCCCAACAGCAGCTGCTTGAGCGCAGCGACAACAGCGGCAGCAGCTTCCAGGCGATCACCGCCACGGCCGCCCCCACGGCCACCCTGCTCAATGGGGTGCCGGTGCTGGCTGTGAACAATGGCGGCACGATCAATGTCTATTCTGGTGCCGGTGGTCGCACTTTCACGCTCAACTCCAGCTTCAGCCCCGGCGATGCGAATGCATCGGGCACCACATCGGCTGGACTTAACACCACCGCGACCGGGCTTGGCCTCAGTTATCGCAACACMGATGGCTCCGTGAGCCTGCAGCGGCTCAACTTCCTCCAGCTCGATGGCACCCCGGTGAACGGTGTGGTGATCAATGCYRACGSCAGCATCGACACCAGCAAGGCCAATCTGCAATGGGAGGGCATCARCCTGGCCAGCAGCAGCGGCGTCAGCACATCCCTGGCGACCACACCTCTGAATGTGAATGGCAGCCTGCTGCTGGGCAGCGTCAGCAACAGCACGGGCGAACTGGACCAGGTGCAACTCCACGCTGTGCCTGCGCTCAGCAATCCAGACAGCTTGACCTGGCTGAACACCACGGTGCAGCTGCCCAATGGCAACGGTGGCTGGTTAGCACAGCAGCAGGCGAATCCCTCCACAAGCTCCACCCTCACCGCTGCTGGCGACATCACCGGCGATGGCCTGAACGACATGCTTATCACCACCAACAACATGGTGCTTGCAGGATCCCCTCTACTGAAGACGGGCGTGCGCCTGATCAGAGGCGCCAGCACCAGCGATGCCTTCCTGGATGCCAACACAGCCGACGCCTCCACCCAGACCCTGCAGCTCGCTGCGGCACTCTCGACCAATAGCTCCGCAGCCAGCACCGGCCTCACCGGCGGAGCCTCCGTCGGCCGCCTGCCCCAGCTCASYATCAGCGSYCAGAGCAGCAGCCTCATCACACGCATCACCAGCCAGAGCGACCAGACCCTCGSMAGCTTCACCGCTACYRCAAGCAACCCGARYTCGCTCACCAARTTCTTTGAAACCGCGGCGCAGAGTCARCAGGCCCTAGGCCCCGCCAGTGGCCAGGGGCAGCTGGCACTCAACACCAGCGGTTCCTACGGCGATCTCAACGGCGACGGCAGGCTGGACTTTCTGGCAGCCGATACACCAACCACKCTGTATGGARTTAATCAACAGAGCTGGGCACTCTGGAGYATCCGTGCCGCTGGCGATGTGAACGGCAATGGTGTGGATGATGTGATGCTGGCCCTCAGGCCCTTGGGCCCGGCCTATGGCGATGACAGCGCCAAGCCCYATGCYTTACAAACCGTTCTACTGGATGGATCGCTCTTCCCCGTTGACAAGGCCAACAATACGTTTCGCCTCGACCAGCTGAGATCGTCCCTCAACCCCTATAACSCCAGCGAGATCAACGACATYACAGMCACCAGCAGCAATATCGAGATTCCGCTKTTGCAGAGCTGGCTGCAGCCGCTTCTCAGCTACGAGAGCGGCGACGTTGACTCGATGAATGTTTCTACAGAYMAACAGCTCAATCCTGCTGGAGCTYKATCGCAGTCGGCACCGTCTCCAGTGCTTGACAGCTACGGCAAGGTCCAAATGTTCTTCTCTGGAGTGGTAGCTAACGCCAATAACAGCTACGRCATYTGGTCCGCYGTSCAGGAYGATTCTGTCGTGGGAGGCTGGCAACAGTTCCAGCTRAAGACGAGCACTGAAAGTCCCATCAAGTCAGACAACACATCCCCCAGTGCTGCCTATTACAAAGGTCAGCTGTATGTGGCCTACTGCGATCAATCAAACCAGATCTGGATCGCCCATCCCGACGATCCCCAGGCCGACCCCCGCGATCCTGGTACCACCTGGATTTCTTACCAGATCAAGAGCAGTGATGGCACCAGCACCACKATAGAAACCACCCATTACAAGACCCCAACCCTCCTCGCCGAGGAAGGCCGGCTGGCGCTTTACTTTCCATCCAATAACAATGTCGGCAGCAACTYAAAGSATAAATACGAAGTCCGATATCTCTACAGCAGCAATCCTGATTCWGMWTCGCCYCAATGGGGSARCAGTTTRRACRRYRCCGGATCAGCCTAYWMAGGCGTCAGCGGGATCCTGAAGGATCAARATGGCAAYTCTTTYWKGAGTCGATCCCCTATTTCAGCCGTGACTTTCCAGGGKCGCRCTGTCCTCKCCTTCATGAGCGATGYTAACAATATCGTCTTGGCTACGGCCCAGGAAACTGAAGAAAGTAGCCTGCTAGCTTCAAGCTCCGGATCGAAWAAGTTTKACTCCTATTCTTATCTTGCTAAGAATAGCTTCTTTTACAATATATCCCTGGCTACCGACCAGGCCCGACTATACGCATATGGAGTAAATCCATATGCCGCCGATGCTCTTTACAGCTTCAAACCCAATTCCTCTGTTGGTCAGTATTCGGGCGCAGGCCTCTTCTATTCCAACTCGTATGGATACGGCAGTTCATCAATTGAGCAGTCGCTGATCCCCCTCTAYATGCAGGMCGGYGTCCTCATGGCCAGCGGAGTTGRTKCMTCCAACAAAATCGAGATCGCCCCAGTTGACGTCCAAGCAACCGAACCCAGCCARCMATCCCTSGCCGGCTACTCARTCGACGGCAATATCGACGTCAACGGYGACGGCTTCATGGACATGCTGGTYTCCGATCCCTCCGATTCCAGCAAATCCGTCAACAATCAGTATGCCCTCTTTGGAGGYGATTTTCTCAACATCGCCTCCCAGGTGGGCACMCCCGGCGATGATGTGATGATCGGCACCCCCTTAGCMGATGTGATCTATACGCTCCAGGGTGCCGATCAGGTGAACAGCAACGGCGGCAAGGATGTGATCTAYACCGGCGCTGGCGATGACAGCATTAGCATCAAGGACTACGCCTTCATCCGCATCGACGCCGGTGCTGGCTTCAACAGTCTGCAGCTCGAAGGCAACGCCGATCAGCGCTATAACTTTGCAGGAACAGGCTCAGATGCTCCCCTGTGGACGCCAGTAGCCAACGGCGGAACATCAAATCAGAGCCCCGCGATGGTGAGAGATGGCAACACAATTTATATGGCTCGATGCGGTTTAGATTCTTACCTTTATTGGACGCAAAGCACTGATGGGGGGCAGAGCTGGGCCGACTGGCAACAGCTGCCGGCCGTGATAACTAGCAATAATACACCGTCTCTGGCGATTGCTGGGGGTGATCTCTACCTGGCCTATGTGGGCCTAAATCAGTCTGTTTATGTCACGCAATTCTATGGTACTAATCAGTGGGGTGATCCACAAATTCTCTACCAGGACATTCAATACAGCCCCCCAACAGCCACGAAAGTCAAAAACGGTTCCGGACAGCTGGCCGCCATCGCCGAAACCGTGAATGGCGCCGAGGGATTGGCCATCTATTACGTAGACGCTACCTCAGGCGATATCTTCCGCCAGTACAACAATGCCGTTGGCGATGGGTTTGTTGATCTATACAATCCATACTATTGGGAGGTGGCAGATCTTTTCCCTGCCTACGGTTCTCTGGCGTTGACAGAATTCGACGGGTCTACCTACATGGCCCGAATGGACAATAAACAGCTTTACACTAGTATATTTTCACCGGGGAGTAAAGATCCTGCTATCTCATCGAACTGGAACTATATTGCTCTGAAAACTATTGGCAACTCCTCTGGTATCAGCCTCAGCAGTATCCCCAAAGCTGTAGGTGAAACAAGTTCTGGTCTGCTGCTGAATACCACGGACATCGCCAGCAACCAGCAGGTTACCTTCCTGCTGGCTGATGCAATTCCAAASAGCTCTTTCCAGCCATTCAGCAGCCGCCCCTCCGCATCCGCTGCTGCAAACCAGCAGACAGCCTCGATCCTGGCCATTCCTGCCAAAGCCAATAGTCAGAGAGTACTTTTGGAGGCAGTGGCTGATGCCAGTCGCGCCGACACAGTTTCCGTCAGCATCTACAACAGTATTAACCCGGATCCAGGAATCTTCAGTGGCACACAGCTCAAGAATATTCAGCTGATCAACTCGATCGATTACGGCGCCAATACGCTTGTCTTCAATGCGGCTGCAGTGAATGCGATCAATCCCGATCGAGTCCTCTTCTTAACTCCTGATGGCCTCGATTTTATTAGCCTCAGCGATGAGTTTAGTCGTAATCAATCCTTTGATACGAGTTCTGGTGGCAGCCTCTGGTATGCCTACACGGCTGGCCCTGCTGTCTCAAGTACCAGCAATCCAACCTTGGTCTATGTCCGAGTTCCCGAGGGACAAATCGCATCGACTTGGCTCAGCAATCAGGTCAGTGTTGCTTCCCCAGTTTTCGGCGTCCAAAACTCGGCACTCATCGCCACCACTCGTGCTGCTGGCGAGTCCGAATCTGTTGCTTCGAATTCTGTTCCTGCCGAATCATTTTCGTCCCCTGATGCTGTTTCCCCCTCCCCTTCGCAGGTTGCTGGAAGCACCATCTTTGGCGATGGGTTGACGATCACCGCCTACCGCACCACCCCAGGCTCTGGTGTTGCTCGCTTCCGCATCAGCCGCACTGACGTCAGTCGCAGTCAAGTCATCAGTTATGTCTCTACCAGCAGCAATAGCTCGGCCGAGCCAGGATCTCACTACACACCAGCTGCGGGGTTGGTGCGCCTTGATGTAGGCCAAGCCCAAGTGGATATTACTGTTCCCATTTATGCGGACGCCATTGCGGCCCTTCGCAAGGCTACCGTCAGCCTCGAGGTGGCGGAACTAATCGATCGGGGTCAAAAAGAGTTCAATTTGCTGCTCGAACCAGAAATTAATTCCGAGGAAAGTCGTCCTGTACTTTCTGGTCTTGAGTTGCAAATTGATCCCGATGATTCCACTGGCGATACAATTTCTATAGGCTTTCGCGCAGATACTAATAAGCCGGCCAAGCTGGCTAGCTTGTCAACTGCTTTGAAGCTCAAGGTTGTGAGCCGTGAAAATGCTGACGATTCGCTATCTGCTTCTACAGTACGCTCACAAATCTTTTCAATTGGTGATGGTATATCTAATTTTGATTTAGATGTTAAGAGTAATGATCAGGTTGAGTTGGAGCTCCAAGTTAACACCAAGAAAGCTATTATTAAGCTCTTAGCCAAGGCAGGTAAGAAGTCATTTGATTTAAATAACCTAAATTCATCTGCGTCTGGATCTGTTGATGATGATATTACTTATAACAGCACTGATACTGTTCTTACTGCTTCTGCGCCTARTAACGTTACACTTAGCGATATTGCTATTGATTTCAATGTAGCGGCCAATAGCGATGGCAATGCAAGCGTTCACCTCGAGCTTTCCAAGATTGCTGGCGATCTAGCATTGGTGGATCAAAATGGTAAGCCCATAGCCAATCAGCAAATGCTTCTTTATGTTGTTGATAAGTTAGGTGCTTTGATGCCATTTAACTTTGATCCAACGAATGGGATTGGCGGTATTGTTTATGATGTTGATGGGGATGGAGTTGTTGACTCTGTTGTCTATAAATATAAGGACGGCTCTAAGGGTGATCTCGATGGAATCATTAATGGCAGAATTGAAGATCCCAGCGTTATTGGCACAACTATTGCCAATGCCATCATGAATCGTAATAGTTCTAATAGTGTTGAGGTAAGTGATCGAAGTAATATTTCCCCTGTTAACTTCTTGCTGAATGCAAAATTAACTAGTGCAGCTACTACTGCCAATCATTTGTACTATGTGGTGACGGACCCTGCCAGCGGTTCTGGAATTGCTTCTATAGCTGCCAATCTATCCCTTCTTAAATCACAGGCTATAAGCYTATTTACTACCCTGGAGAATCGTGATGTTATGTTGCCATCAGGTATCTCCTTTGAAGCTGGGATTCAGTTAGTTAATGGTAAATCAATTAGTATCGTAGAAGTGGTTGATGCTTCCCTTGAAGATATTACTGTCGCAGCTGATTCTAGATTACGTATATTGACTGCTAATGCACCTACTAATTCTTCCAAATCGGTGAGCTTCTCTTCCAGTACTGGTGTTAATCTCTCCCTTGATCTGCTAAGTACCCCGCAAGAGCTTGATGGATTGATAGCCCAGGATCAGGCCTTTGCCCCTGTGCTCAATTTTACAGCCTTTAATTCCTCTCAAGTTATTAGTGGAAATGTTGAAATCGCCCGTGAAGCCTCCTACGATGCGCTTACTGGTTTCTATCGAACTGTTGATGATAAGGGCACTGTAAAAGATTCAATTAGCGGTGCACTGTTGCGCACAGGGGAACAGGGTTATACCACGGTGGCGTTGAGCGCTGCTAATAGAGTGAATGGGCTTRATAGTTTGCAGGTGGGTAATATGCAAACTACTACTCGTTCATTTGAATTGCAGGAGAGCCAATACCTGGCTCCTTTTGCCCTGGTGAATGAAGATATCTTCTTTGCTTTTGCTGCTGCCAACAAGGATGGCATAAGTCACTTCCAAATGCTTGGAGAAAATAAGTATGGATTGGAAGATATATCTGGTGGTGGGGATCGTGACTATGATGATCAAGTTATTAGCTTTAAGTTTTCAAAGGTTGCTACCGTAGCCTAATTCAATTCTATGCTATTTAATTGCGATTAGAACATTTAACTTGTGGTATCACGGAACGAACATTAATAGTTTAGATAATTCCCACAGGCGGTTTTATTTGCCTTCAGTGCCAGTAATCGCGTAACAGGCCAGTTGCGGTAACTGTCAGGAAACGTACCAGTACACCTGAGCCAGCAGCTGGTGGGGTGAGGCACCGCRGAACATTAATAGTAATGCAGCTGCATTACTATTAATGWWYTGCTCTTAGCTGGTCCCATGGCTGTTTCCCACGCCTCTTCTCCGGCCGCCACAGCTGGTGAGTCACCGATTGAAGAGGTGCAATCGGCTCTAACCGACCGCTACCAAACCACCGTGCCGCAGCCGGTGCGGCGGGCCTTGGGGCTGCGCAAGCGTGATCGGATCTCTTACGCCATCCGCGCCAACGGCGAAGTGGTGCTGCAGCGCTTCTGCCCTGAGCAATTAGAAGACGATCCGGCGCTGGCACCTTTCCTGGCGCTTTTGCAGCACGACATCGCCGCCCATCCCGAGCGCCTCCAACCCATCACTGCGGATCTGGCGGGCCGCTTGCAGGAATTGGTGGGTGGGATTGAGGTGAATCTCGATGCACCACTGCCAGATAACGGTGACTACGCGGGCGAGTTAGCCACAGGAACACAGTTTGATGTCAGGCAAAACGGATAAAGCGGCAGTAGTGATCAACGGCTGGCGGGTGTACGCGCACCCGCTATTCCTTGAGCAGCTGGAGGCGCTAATAACCGAAGTAGAGGCTCTCCGCCAAAAGGATCCCCAGATGTACAGAAGCAAAGCCGCCAGTAAGCACCTAGCGGCGATAACCAAGTTGATACTCCACGACATCCCTTTGGAGCCCAGCCGCAAGGAGTTTCAGCAGGGTTCAACCCTTGGAAACGAGTATCGGCAGTGGCGCAGGGCGAAGTTCTTCCAGCAATACAGGCTTTTCTTTCGCTTTCACAGCCGCTCAAAGGTGATCGTGCTCGGTTGGGTTAATGACCAGCAGAGCAAGCGCGCCTACGGCAGCAAAAGCGATGCCTATCGAGTTTTTCAAGCCATGCTGGCCAGCGGACATCCGCCAGATGACTGGGAAGAGCTGCTTAAAGAAGCCATGCAAGGGAATAGACGCATACAGCAGATCACCGAACAATTATCTTGATGCGTAGCAAAGGATTAGCTCATTGCAAATGGCCTCATTGCATCACATCTGATGTAAGTGCACCGCACAGCTGAAACATCTCTTTCAACTCACTCTAAAAGGAAAGTTGATGTTTTTTATTTGCACTACTTGTTTTTAAAGTGCTAGGGCTCTTTTTAATGCTGTAGGGCTAGCAAAAGAAGCGCGATATAACTCAGTTGCACTCATTGATTGTGGATTAAGCACCTCGCCATATGGATTTGCAGTTAGGCCTGGATTGATTACACCACTGCCCATTGTYATGGCACCACGCTGCTGAAATAAAAAGCCGTAAACGGGGTGAATGCGCAGTTGATCAAGGAAATCAGCAGTGCTAAGCGGACGGCCATCATCACCAAGT
>NZ_PXVC01000057.1 GCF_003011125.1 Synechococcus lacustris str. Tous
CTTCTGGTTGCCGCCAACAGCGTGTGGTTGTTGTCCACCGCCGGGGATGGCGTTGACGGGCCTGTTCATAAAGATCAGCACGCTTTTTGCAAATTGCTATCGCCACGCCGCTATGCCTTTGCTGAGGCGTAACGAATTTGATGCCGCTATGGCGGTGTTGGTGGTTATACCAATCCACAAAAGAGGAAACCCATTGGCAGGCTTCTTCTTTGCTATTGAACGGCCGGTTGGGATAGTTCGGCCGGTATTTAACAGTGCGGAATAACGATTCGGAATAGGGATTGTCGTTGCTCACCCGTGGCCCAGAGAAGGATCTGAGTACCCCTAGCTCTTCTAAGCGCACCTCAAGGGTTGCCCCGCGCATTGACGTGCCGTTATCGGCATGCAAAATCAGCGGCTGTTTGCGGCGTCGGCTGACGCGTTCCTTTAGGCAGGCCCTACTCACCAGCTGAGCTGCTAATTCAGCTGATTCACTTTGCTCCACATCCCAGGCAACAACTTTTTGAGGAACATCCTGCCTATTGGGAGGGCTCATCCTTTTACGTACATCAGCTTGAACAGCAAGGCTGTAAGCAGTCATTAAGTTGCTCCATTAAGCCCCCAAGTGATTTAAATAAAAAGGCGTCAACTTTCTTGGCAGAGGGGGGATAGCTCGAGCAAGGCTTTATGCTATTTCATCGAGACGGCTATGATACAATCACTTGACGATTGTATTCCCCTAGGTAATGCTATGCGATTGCCCATAGCTTTTTCGTTAATTGTTAACTCTGTTGAGTTGTTCGTCCTGCAAGGAACTGGTATCCGCACTTTTAGTAGATCATTGGTTACTGCGCTCGGCAACAAAAAGGGCTTGCCTCTTGATCTTTTGATATCAACTACATCATCCTCTGGATCCGGTATGCTTGCACGATCTAATATATTCCAAGTGCATGTTAAAAAGAGCAGGCTTTATAGGGCGGCATTTGTAGCGCAGCTGAAGATAATACAGCTCTTACGCATATCCTTGTGGCCCTCAGTGCGCCGCCTTCAGCGTATTTCAGCAGCGCATCCACTGTGTCGTGGAGCTTTAGAAAAATGTTTTGGCGAAACTGCCACAGATAATATATTGGAGCCAACCCATGAAGCCGAAGAGCACACCCGTGGCAAAGGTTTGTTGTGCTCAAAATACTTGTTTGATGATGCAACCACATTGTTTAAACTAAATCGGCGGCTTCTTCATCTGAGCCTTCCACGGCAAATGCGCGGACGCCATGCCAATCGCCCTTTGTATCACAGCCCGCTTCCATACCCAGTTGTTATTAAWGGCTGCCTCAATGTTTGCACAATTCATGATCTTATACCCATCAGCCATCCTGAGCTCTGCCTTGATGATCCTTCATACTTCTATGATTTGGTCGACTCATTGCTGAATGTATGCGATGGCATCCATTGTATTAGCCATTACAGCGCAGCGCAGCTTAAGATATATTATGGTAACAAAAGCGACGGCAAGACATTTGTTGCTCATCAGCCTATTCCGCTATCCCATCTTACCTCTGGTTACCAAGAAAATGTGATCAATGCTCATCGTAGGCAGAGCGCACTGGGATCCTCCTGTGAGAGTAAATATATCTTGCAAGTGGGATCCATTGAGCCGAAGAAAAACCATCAGACAACACTCAATGCTTTCCGGCGGCTTCGAGAGAAAAACAGCTCCTTGCGTCTGGTCATTATTGGTAAACCTGGTTGGTTAACCGAAGATCTATGTGATTATTTGCCTGCTGCCAAGCCGGATGGTATTGAGTGGCTCCGCTCTGCAAGCTATGGTACCTTGATTCAATACATTCAAGGAGCCTCGGCCGTTGTATTCCCTTCGATAGTTGAGGGTTGGGGGCTTCCACCATTGGAAGCAATGTCCTTCGGCGCTCCCGTGGTGGTCTCCCCGATCCAGCCTTGCAAAGAGGCCTGTGGATCTGCGGCTCTCTACATGACAGACCCACTTGACTCGATTTCGCTAGCTGACAATCTGCAACATATGTTGTCGACACCAGAGCTAAGCGAGCAGCTCATCAAGAATGGGTTTGAGCAGGCAAAAAAATATAATGTTGGGCAATTTGCTGACGAACTTTTTAAAGGGTATGACAAGATTACCGTCTAATATATAAGCTTCGAATTGGCCTCAGTCCTCGCGTAATAGGGATATAAGTTGTGCGAGTGTGTTTTTTGCTCTGCTTAGAAAAGCTATTGAAGCTTAGAGGCGTGATTAGGAGAGGATCGGATTGGCGCGTAATGCGTTGATTAAGAAAGCCTATTTTGCAAGGCTACACAGTTCAATGTGATATAGAATTCACAGCAAAGGTTGCACTGATATATTGCCCTGGTCCTCCCGACCACACTTGAGACTTCTAGGGGGTCCCAACCGATCAGTAAAAGTAATGCAACCGCTGGAGATTTTATCACTGCTATGGGCTATAAGTGTATTCCGTTCATTTTTAGGCATGCTTATACTCAAGGCTTTTCAACGGCAAAGTATATGAATTCAGTCGGGTCATTTTCTTATAATATTATCTTGCGTGTGTTCAGTCCGTTTTACTCGGCTGTTATGTGCAGGTTCATCCAATCCACCGAAGATACTTCTATCTGATGCGAGTTCATTCGCTTAGCCAAGCTGGACGGGACGAGTACGTTGTCGGGGATGATCCAGATATCGTTTTGCAGCTGCAGGATGTTTGGCTTCGGATTCCCGTCCGAACCACTGAAACACGAACTCTCAAATCTGCTTTGGTGCGTTCCGTAACCGGTGGCGCCTTAAGGCGTTCTAGCGGTGGTGCGATGATAGAGGCGCTTAGGGGAATCAATTGTACTATCAGGCACGGGGAACGGGTAGCGCTGATTGGCCATAATGGTGCTGGCAAATCATCCTTTCTCCGGCTCGTATCTGGCATTTATTATCCCAGCTCTGGATTGTTTAGGGCTAGTTCCCCTGTTTTCCCTATGATTCAGAAAAGTTTTATCACGGCCCCTGATCTCAGTGGTACTCAAGCTGCTAAAGCTCATTACCTTTTGCAGCATGGCAGTCTTCGCGGCTTTGATACTTTTTTGTCAGACGTCCTAGACTTCTCGGGTCTAGGTGATTTCATTCACTTGCCAGTGAAGGGCTACAGCGAGGGCATGGCCTCAAGACTTTTGTTTTCGCTACTTACTTCTGGTTCCCATGATTGCCTCGCCTTAGATGAGGGGTTTGGAGCAGGTGACGCCAGATTTTTCGAGCGGGCCCAGCATCGGCTGCGTGAGTTTATCTCTTCCGCTGGAACCCTACTGCTGGCGAGCCACTCAGATGATCTTCTTGGCCAATTCTGCAAACGTGGTCTAGTTTTTAATGAGGGAAAGATTGTATATGATGGAACTCTGGAATCTGCGTTGAGCTATTATCATGAATAGCATTTATGAATCCTTGTCCTATGGCTGGCGTTCTCGCCGAGCCTGGTGGTTCACTGCTACGGCACGTACTCGAGCCCGGTTTGCGCGAACAGCCCTGGGTGGGTTCTGGTTGGGCTTGTCTAATCTATTTTCCATCGCCGCCTTGAGCCTCGTTTATGGAACTGTATTTCAGGTGCAAGACTTCACACAGTATGTGGTCTTTCTTGGCACTGGCTTAGTTGTTTGGAATACACTGTCTGCTGCAATTGGCTCTGCTCCGAGCTTATTTGAGGCAAATGCAAGTCACTTAAAGAATACCAATCTTCATCCAATATTCTATACACTTGAAGAGTGGGCGTTCCAGGTTCAAACCTTTTTTCAGTCTTTCCTCATGGTTCTTCTGGGCCTTACCTTCTTCAAGCATGATTTGTTTCTGAACTTATTGTTGTTTTCCTGGATCCCATTGGTCAATGTAGTGCTCTTTCTTTATTGGGTGCCGCTAGCAGTTTGTATTTTAGGTGCAAGATTTAGAGACCTCTACCAACTAGTCCCGATTGTGCTCCAATTGGGCTTTCTGTTGTCACCTATCCTCTACGACAAGAAAAATCTTGGTCGGTTTGCTTGGACAGCAGACCTCAATCCCATCTATCGAATTCTAAGCCCTCTGCGCCAAGCCCTGCAGGACGGTCAAGTTAACTTGCATCAGTCTTTGGTTGTTTTGATCTTTAATTTATTGGGTCTTCTGCTTGCTCTTTGGCTGCTTGCTAGGGATCGTAAGAACCTGCCATTTTTTGTGTAAAAACCTGCGGCTCCTGTTTTTTGTGAATAAATCGTTTTGTTGTCTTGGGGTTTAAATTCGTATTGTGCGCCAAGGCATCATGCAGTTGGGCTTTCTCGCCCGCCCTCGACTATGTTTGGTCTGAATGTATCTGTCAACGTTTTGGGGCTGGTCATGGCTGTATTAGTCTTGGAAGTGGATCTGGCACTCCGACCCTTAGCAACGCGGTTGCAAAAGTTCAATGAATACCGTAATCGAGCAACGCCTTCGGCTGGATTTGCTTCGAAGCAGCAATCTTTAGTCTTGGTCTTTTTTGGGTAGTAGATTGAAGGGGTGGATTATGGTGCTTGTACTTCTAGGGGGTTATTGTCCAAAAAGCTATTCACTTCTTCTAAGCCCCTGCAACGGCTCCGAAGCCCTTGCTTTTCTGCGAGCCGTGTTAGATGGCCTTCGTTACCTCCCTTTTGACCTGAGAGTGTTGGCGTTCTTCTCCCCCTCTCCTGCCGGCGACCATCATGCTGTCGCTTCTCAATTCTGTGCACCATTTCGAGTACACTAGATATTGGCGAAGCAGGAATGGCGATAACGATTTACAAGTAAACCAGGCGATTGCTTTATCTCCCTGGTCACTTTTTGCCTTACCGGGAGCCACTCCTCCGGCCCGGCCTTGGCGCTGCATCAGCAGCACCAAGGCTGCAAAGCCGCTCTTCTGGCTGCGTGAATCGTGGCCTGAGTCCCCAGCTCATACTCCTTCTGCGCTCCGCAGCAGCTCGCCATAGGCGCATCTAGCTGGGTTGGGCCCGATGCATACCTGCTATTGGTGCTGCACGAAAGGCAGATGGTTGTCCAGTGTCGTTGCTTTGTTTGGTCAAGGCTGCCTCGGTTCATCCCTACCCCCCGATCAAGTTAGGCTGCCGATCTGAACAACCCGGTGTTCCAGGAGCAGCGAGCGGCGGGGTGATGCAAGGCCAGCGAGAGACCTCGCGGCGATGACCAATTGTCACCACCAGGTCCACCAGTCCCTGCGCTGCCATTGCTTCTGGTTCACCCTTGAGGGCAGAGCTGGCCGCAGGGTGTCGCAGAGCAGGCCGATCGCCTCAATCTACCGCCCGCGAGACCGCGAGGTCGGTTGGGCCCTGCAAGTCGAGCAGGGCATAGGCCAAGGCTTCCAACTTCTCCACTGTAGGGCCTGGATCTGGGCGGTGCTGGTTTCGCTCAAGGGGCCGCAGCGGCGGTTGAGTTGGGGGAGAGATACTTTGGCTGCTCCTTGGGCTTTGCCCTCCAGGAGCCCCTCTTGGTGGCATTTGGCTTCGCCCTCCTGGCGGCCCTCAGCAAGCCAGTCCTGTACAGCCATGGTGTGGCGGATCTCCTCAAGGGGAATGCCGGCAATCACCATGATTTCTGCTTCGGTGAGCTAGGGAATCCGTTGCATAAGCATAGGCAGCAGAACCGTGTCCAGATCAGGGCGGCTGGCTCAACTCCTCCAGGCTGATCCAGTGCACGCACTCCATAACTCCCTGCAGCAGCCGGGGCGGATTGGATGGTCCCAGTCTCAGGCGGTGATGGGGCGTAATCACCACCACCTCCAGCAGCACCACCGGGAACTCAGGGCTGCCGGTTTCGGCGCAGCCCGTGCTCTCCCTGGGCCAGAGCACGCCCATCGAAGCGGGGGCTGAGCCGGTCATCACCTAACGCTTCAGGTCGGGAACACTTTGGAAGACGCGGTAATACCAGCGGTGGGTGTATGGCCTCCGGCCGACTTTGTCTACACTCCCTGCGTGCGCTGGCTAGCGAAAAGGAAGCCGGAGGTTGAGGTTGGGCTGTTGTTTGAGCGGGTCTTGAGGCACAAGATGTGGTGTGCCCAGGCGCATTAGCTTCAAGCCGTAGCCCCCTGAGCCGCCGGAGCCGGCTGGAACATAAACATCGAATAGATCACATTCCTTCGCATCTGCGTCATCATCTCCAAGAACATATCGTACACCTCATTCTTATATTCGATCAACGGATCCTTCTGGCCGTAACCTCTCAGGCCCACCGACTCGCGCAGGGCATCCATGGCCTGCAGATGCTCCCGCCACAGCGTGTCGATCTGCTGCAGGATGAAGTAGCGCTCGGCTTCCCGCATCAACCCCGGGCGTTGCTGCTCAACTTGGCCCTCCTTGATGTCGTAGGCATTGCGCAGCTGCTCCTGCAGGAAGGCCTTGAGCTCTTCGACGCCTAAACCCTGTAACTGGTCTGGGGTGAGATCTTCCAGGATATAAATAAACTCCTTGGTTTTATCCACCAAACGGCTGAGATCCCACTCCTCGGGCGGTAGCTCCGGGTTCAAGTAGGCATCCACGATGTCTTCGACGGTGCGCTCGCCGTAGCCGATCACTTGGGCCTTGAGTTCACGGCCTTCGAGCACCCGGCCCGCTCAGTATAAACGGCTTTGCGCTGGTTGTTCATCACCTCGTCGTACTCAAACACCTGCTTGCGGATGTCGTAGTAGTAGGTTTCCACCTTGGCCTCGCGCACTTGCTGCTCGTCGAGCTTGACCACGGCATCGTATTCAGCCTTCACCTGGGCGATGCAGTCGCGCAGCTCCAGCAAGGGGAGCTGTCGGTCGTCCCAAGCATTCACGCGGTCTTTGGCGAGGGTGTCCAAAGACTGCTGAGTCGACTCCGGGAGACTGTAGTTACAAATACTGCCATCTTCGCACACCACGGTAAGGGCCTGGGGCAGCAGCTCATCGAGCAAGGCCCGTTCCTTGGCGGCATTGCCTGCCACCTGCTCCAGCTTTTTGCGAAATTCCCCCGTGAGGCCGCGCAGCTCATTGTTTGAGAGGGGGACGATCTCCTCCTCGAGCAGGTTGATGTCAGAAACGATCGGCTGGTAGCGCTTCAGCCTGCGGGCATTTGGATCACCCAGCAGAAGCTTGAGCATTGAGGCGGAGCGGCCATCAATTTTTTCATTGTACCGGGAGGGGTGTGGTGGCTTTGCCCAGCCCGTGATCCAAGGGTTGTCGCCTAGTAATTCCGGGATTTCGCGGTCTTTGAGGTTTTGAGCGGCCCCGGTGCAGGGCTCCAGCAGCGGCCGGCCGGCGGCCAGCTCCATTTCAAACCCGTCGATGCGCTCCATCAGGTTGCGGATCACATTTGCTTCCGTCAAGGTTTCAGTTAGTCATAGCAGTCAGCGGTCGTTGATCACGCCAGGCCGATCCCGTGCCCCGAGGTGGATTTCGATGCCTATATTCCAGCGCCCCAGCTGAACCAGCAGTTGCTAGAGCACATGGTTTGACCGAAGGGCACCCGATCGTGCATTATCAATCCGTAGGTCGCTGAAGTCACGGCACCTGCGGATGTAGCTCAGTGGTAGAGCATCTCCTTGCCAAGGAGAGGGTCGAGAGTTCGAATCTCTTCATCCGCTTGTTAAAGCTAAGGCTACATTTAGCAATTAATGGCAAGATCTCAATCTTGTTGCGGGCAAATTAACCTCGTTTAAATAGCATTAGATCTTGACTAACTTGATGAACAAAGCCTAGTTGTTCGTAAAATCCCCTTTGCTGAGTTGTCATTAGATATATTCTTTCTACTTCTACAACTGCCCTATGGTTTATTAAAGCCTCAACAATAGTTCTGCCGTGGCCCAGGCCCTGATGATCGTTAGTTACCACTACATCCCAAAGCACAGCACGATATATCCGATCACTGCTTGCTCTGCCAAAGCCGATCAGTTGCTTGTTTTGCCAAAGGCTAACCACCGCTGCACTTTCCCTCAGCATTAAGCGCAAATCTGCAACGCTTCTTCCTCTACCCCAGGAGGTGTGGCTATGGAGCAATAGTTGTAGGTCCCGCAGGGGTAAGCGCCAGCAAAGGTTGCTATGGCTGATTAGGCGTGCAGACAATCGCTTAATAGTGATTTGATTGTGTATTAAAAACCCCCGCGCTCCATTGGCTGAAATCCATTGGCATTAAAGGGTTTAGCTGGACTCGGAACCTAATCGCAATGGTAAGCTGGTTGTAATCAATGGTTCCTTTAATGCTCAAGCTGTTGCTGGGTGATCCAAATGCCCGCAAGCTGAAGCGCTACCAGCCCCTGGTGAGTGATATCAATCTTCTGGAGGAGGACATCGCCCCCCTTTCAGATGAGCAGCTGCGCTTGCGCACYGYTGCTTTTAAGGCACAGCTTGAGGCCGCMGCCAGCCCAGCAAAGCAGCGSTTGTTATTGGAYGAAATTCTGCCCGAAGCCTTTGCCGTGGTGCGGGAAGCAGGCAAACGGGTGCTGGGGATGCGCCATTTTGATGTGCAATTRATCGGCGGCATGGTGCTGCACGATGGCCAAATCGCTGAAATGAAAACCGGCGAGGGTAAAACCTTAGTTGCCACCTTGCCCGCCTACCTAAAYGCCCTTAGCGGCAAGGGTGTGCATGTGGTTACCGTTAACGACTACCTGGCCCGCCGCGATGCGGAATGGATGGGCCAGGTGCACCGTTTCCTTGGCCTCACCGTGGGYTTGATCCARCAGGATATGAGCCCAGCKGAGCGGCGAAAAAATTACGCCTGTGATGTTACCTATGCCACTAATAGTGAATTGGGTTTTGATTATTTACGCGACAATATGGCAACGGATATTAGTGAGGTTGTGCAGCGGGAATTTAATTTTTGTGTGATCGATGAAGTTGATTCAATCCTGGTTGATGAGGCCCGCACYCCATTAATAATTTCGGGCCARGTGGAGCGGCCCCAGGAGAAATACCAAAGGGCRGCAGAACTGGCGCTCAACTTAGAGCGCTCGGCTGAGATTGGTAARGATGGCATTGATCCGGAGGGTGATTACGAGGTTGATGAGAAACAACGCAGYGTAATCCTCACCGATGAGGGCTATGCCAAGGCGGAGCAACTACTAGGGGTKACCGATTTATTTAGTGCCTCCGATCCCTGGGCCCATTTCGTTACCAATGCCCTGAAAGCAAAAGAACTATTTATTAAAGATGTTAATTATATTTTGCGCAATGATGAAGTGGTAATCGTAGATGAATTTACCGGCCGGGTAATGCCTGGTCGCCGTTGGAGTGATGGCCTGCATCAAGCGGTTGAGGCAAAGGAAGCTTTRCCAATCCAGCCYGAAACCCAAACCCTTGCCAGCATCACCTATCAAAACTTTTTCTTGCTCTACCCSCGCCTAGCCGGCATGACAGGCACGGCAAAAACAGAGGAGGTGGAATTTGAAAAAACCTACAAGCTTGAAGTGGCCGTGGTACCCACGAACCGCAGCCGTTCCAGACGGGATTTAGTTGATCAGGTTTTTAAGAGCGAATCGGGAAAATGGCGTTCAGTTGCCCTGGAAACCGCTGAATACCACCGGGCTGGTAGGCCCGTGTTGGTGGGCACCACCAGCGTTGAAAAAAGTGAGTTGTTATCWGCTTTGTTGCAGGAGCAAGGCATCCCCCACAACCTCYTAAATGCCAAGCCAGAAAATGTGGAGCGGGAGGCGGAGATCATTGCCCAAGCCGGCAGGGCTGGCGCCGTAACCATTGCCACCAACATGGCCGGCCGCGGCACAGACATMATCCTTGGCGGTAATACCGATTACATGGCCCGCCTGAAGGTGCGGGAGCTGCTGCTGCCCCGGCTTGTGCGGCCCGAAGAGGGCCATCGGCCACCTGTTCCTTTGCAGCGGGAGGCCAGCAGTGGTTTTGCTGCATCCAGTGCAAATCCCGCAAAACCCCCCAGTGAAGCAAGGGCGATCGGGCGTTTRTTTCCCTGTGAGCTCTCAGCCGAAACCGATGCGGCCTTGGCTGATGTGGCCCAGCGCTTGGTGAAGCTCTGGGGTGATCGTTCTTTATCAGTGTTGGAATTAGAGGATCGCATCACCAGCGCCGCCGAGAAGGCACCCTCCGATGATGAGGGAATTCTCAAGTTGCGTGAGGTAATTAGTGCCATCCGCCACAACTACGACACTGTTATTGCCGCAGAACAGGCCCAGGTGCGAGAGGCCGGTGGTTTGCATGTGATCGGCACCGAACGCCATGAATCACGCCGGGTTGACAACCAATTGCGGGGTAGGGCCGGGCGCCAGGGAGATCCGGGCAGTACCCGCTTTTTCCTTTCCCTCGAAGATAATTTATTAAGAATATTTGGTGGTGAACGGGTAGCTGGTTTGATGAATGCTTTTCGGGTAGAGGAAGATATGCCGATTGAATCTGGCATGCTCACTCGATCCCTTGAAGGCGCTCAAAAAAAGGTRGAAACCTACTACTACGACATTCGTAAGCAGGTTTTTGAATACGATGAAGTGATGAATAATCAACGCCGKGCTGTTTATGCAGAACGGCGCCGCGTACTCGAAGGAAGAGATCTCAAAAAACAGGTGCTCGGTTATGGCGAACGCACCATGGACGACATTGTTGAAGCCTATGTAAACCCAGAACTKCCCCCTGAGGAATGGGACCTAAGCCGTTTAACAGGCAAGGTGAAGGAGTTTGTTTACCTKCTCCAAGACCTGCAGCCAGAACAACTGCAAGGTTTAAATATGGAGGAGTTAAAGGCCTTTTTGCATGAGCAACTGAGGATTGCCTATGATTTAAAAGAGGTGCAAATCGAAGAATTGCGTGGTGGTTTGATGCGAGAAGCGGAACGTTTCTTTATYTTGCAGCAAATTGATACCCTATGGCGGGAGCACCTACAGAGCATGGATGCCCTGCGGGAATCCGTTGGTTTGCGCGGCTAYGGKCAAAAAGATCCTTTAATTGAATAYAAGAATGAAGGCTACGATATGTTCCTTGAAATGATGACTCAAATGCGYCGCAATGTTATCTACTCAATGTTCATGTTTCAGCCTCAATCACCTGAGCAATAGCTTGGATTCCATTTAGTTTAAATATTATTTTTTTTAAATMCCACTGCCTTCAAGAAATTCKATTATTTCACGATCGCGCAGRCTTTGGGAAGTGCCGCCGGGTTCGCTGCCGCGCTTTTCCTGTTGCAGSGCATTTTCAAGGGCATCGATCCTCTCCATCAAGTTGCGAATCACCTGGGCTTCCGCATCTGGCAGTTGGGAGTGGGCCAAGGGATCGATGCGAACCCCKGATTGATGGATCACCCGGCCTGGYACGCCCACCACKGTGCAGTCGTGCTCCACATCYCTCAATAGAACTGAGCCGGCACCGATGCGGGTATTGGCCCCCACGGTGATCCCGCCCAACACCTTTGCGCCCGCACCCACCACCACGTTTTCCTCCAGGGTGGGGTGGCGTTTGCCGCTYTGTTTACCCGTGCCCCCAAGCGTTACTCCCTGAAACAACAAACAGCGATCACCGATCACTGCTGTTTCACCAATCACCACCCCAGCTCCATGGTCGATAAATACCCCCTGGCCAATGCGGGCGCCTGGGTGGATTTCAACCCCRGTAAAAAAMCGMGCYACCTGGGATAAAAAGCGTGGCAGCAAYGGCAGCCCCAGGCCCCAGAGGCGATGGCTGAAGCGGTGCATGCAGATGGCATGTAGCCCCGGRTAGCAAAAAAGGATCTCGAGGCTGCTGCGGGCAGCYGGATCCCTTTCCCTGATGATTGAAATATCTGCTYTTAGGCTTTTGAACATTCCATCAATCCACCTCTTCGGCAGCTGGGCTTGCCGTTAGGCCGATCTCCTTACGCAGTAGATCGATCGTAGAGGCACCCAGATAACTTTCGGCGCAATGCACCTGTGGCATGCGCATMARCTGGGAGCGGTTTTGGCGCAGGGTTTGCTCCACCAGGGGCAAGCTCGGTTTATCGCACAACACRTGGCTAGCGGCGCGGCAGAGGGCCAACAGGCGGCTGCCCACATCTGGCGAGGCCGTCATCACCAATAGCTCYTGGCCGCGCATCGAATGGAGGATCACCTCCGCTGCCCTGAGGATGCCGGGGCTGATGCTCACAAGCCCAACGCAGCTGCCGGTTTTTAATTCCTTRAGCAGGTTTAGTTCGTGGCGGAAATCGTTTAGGTCTACCGCTACGGCGCGCACCCCATGGGCCTTGGCTAATTCCTCCACCGGTTGCAGGAAATATCTGCTGGTTACCACCGTGCCGTTATTGGAGCTTTCCAGCACCGCTTCCAATTCCTCTAGGGGCACCACCTGCACGGGTACATCCAAGTTTGGGGCCAGTTCTTCCGCGATCAACATCGATGCCCCCAGATCTTCCCTAGGGGTGCTCACCAGCACGCGGGCACCGCAGCGCAGGCGCCAATCAACCTCCCGGGTAAGCAATTCACGGGCCTGTTGCAGCGTGCAGCCGGCATTCAGTAAGCCATCGATGCTGCGGCGCACCTCCTGGTCGATATCGGGCCTGATGCGCGCCTTGGGGCCAACGGGTGCTTTTTGTTCCCTGGGYTTTTGTTGATCGCGCACATAAATGCCGGAGCCGGCCATTGCCTCCACCACACCATCATTTTCGAGCTGGCGATACACCTTGCTGATCGTGTTGCGATGCAGGCCGGTTTGCATCGCCAGCTGGCGGGTACTGGGCAATCGATGCCCCGGTGGGAAGTGGCGGGCGGCAATCGCAAAGCAGATCTGGTTGTAGAGCTGCGTGGAAGCCGGTATATCGCTTTCCTGTTGGATGTGAAAACGCACGCTCGGGTGTGACAGCAGCTCAACTGCGCCACGGTAGTGGCCCATGGGCTAGGTGACAATCTTGATTGCGTTTTTAAGCGGGTGCCACCTCGCTTACAGGTTCAGGGCTTAGTTCGGCCGCTGGTTTTGTTGCTGCACTAATCGGCAGGGTGCGCACCGCYTTTGTGAGCTGTTCCGGTTTGTCTTTRTTAAGTGGAACGCGGCGGGGGCCAAGGAACATGATCATGTTGCGGCCTTCCCGCTTGGGYTCCTGCTGCAGTTCTGCGCTTTCTTCTARATCCTTAGCCATGCGATARAGCAGCTGCTCAGCCAGGGCKGTGTGCTGGATCTCCCTACCRCGGAAGATCACGGTGCATTTCACCTTGTCGCCTGATTTAAGAAAACGCACTGCTTGGCCGATGCGCACTTGATAATCGTGCTCATCGATCTTGTAGCGCATCTTTACTTCTTTAACTTCCGTTTGRTGTGATTTCTTTTTTGCTTCCTTTGCTTTCTTTTCCTGCTCAAACTTGAATTTGCCGTAATCCATGATCCGGCATACGGGCGGATCAGCCTTTTCGCTCACTAAAACAAGATCTAATCCCCTTTCTTTTCCCACCTCTAGGGCTGCTTCCCTGGTGATCACCCCAAGTTGACTGCCGTCGGCATCCACAACCCGCAGGTTGGGATAACTGATCCTGTCGTTGATGTTTGGTAGTTCCCGAACGGGGGCGCGGCGATCAAAAC
>NZ_PXVC01000058.1 GCF_003011125.1 Synechococcus lacustris str. Tous
GCCCTCAGGGGCGGGGAGGGGGTCGGGGGCTTTTTGCTGATGGTATTGCTCTAAAACCGCCTGTAGCCGTGGTCCGGCTTGGAATTGATGAACGGGCAAGCGCTGCARGCTTTCACCYTCTGTGGCAGTGAGCCTKAGGGCGTCATTGAGGCTGAGSGYTGGATTGATGGCGCAAAATTTTTCAGCATTGCGCAGGTCGCCAGGGCGTAATTCAAGCCAGGCCCCTTTGTGTTGCACCAGGGGGCTGCGTTTGGCCTGGAGCCGTTCCAGCTCTTTCAGGCTGATTGTTACGCCGCCGATCATSAGCTCCCACTGCCAATCCAGGCTTTCTCCCAGGCTGAAGCCCTTGGTGCCAGTTGGTAATTCAGCTGTAATTGCCAAACCAAGCCTGCTGGCAAGGCCGCCGCTGAGGCTTGGCGGTAACACCACCCCAACGCCCACATCCCGCAGGCGGTTAGTGGCTGTGCGCACCAGAACAAAGGCCTCGGCTGGKGCCAATTGCATTTGTTCAGGGGTGGCTTCCTCCAAACCCCTGGCCAGGGGTTCAAATGCCACCAGGGCYCTGCCCAAGCCCTCCAGCAATAATTCCGCCGGTTCTGGCACCAAAATCTCACCCAGCTGCAGGTTGCCTGYGCCTGCAGCCCACACCGCCGCTGCCGGTTTTTGCAGGCTGGGATCAGCCTCGGCCTGCAAGCCAAATTGCAATTGCCACAGTTCACTGCCCTCTGGTGGCACCTGCAGTTCCAGAAGGGCCCTGGCTGGTGCCATGCGTCCCGCCACTGTTTCGCGCCAATGGGCCGTTGCGGTGGCAAGCCTTTCCCCCTCTTCTGGGGGCAGYTCAAGGCTGGCTGTGGGGCTGGCTAGGGCCGCCTGCCAGGCGCTGAGCAGGGGGTTGAGCTTGCTGGAATCAATTGTTTGATCAGCGCGCAATTGGCCATCGAGCAGCACGGCGAGGATGGCKGCCACCTGCTGACGCGCCGCTGTTGGTTTTTGGCARGCGATCGCCGTTGCTTCATGGCTRCTAGCGCTAAGAACCACCSCTGGCATGCGGTTGGCTAGATCCTCGAGGCGGCGGCGGTCGTCCTCATGGTTGAGCAGTGGTTCCCAGCGGGCTTCTGCTTTGCCGCCTTGCCYGTTTTGCACAACCGGCAGCCAGCGACCCCTTGCGATCAAGCTCAATACCCAGCGCTGCAGGTGGCTCCACCACAACAGTTCATCGCCAAGGCAGTGGTTGCTGCCGCTCGCCAGGGGTAATTTGCTAAGCCACGGGGCAGCTTTTGCTGCTGGCACCACAAGGGCCGCCACCCGCCAGGGCCACCACTCCAACTGCTTAGGTAAAACTTCACCAGCCATCAGCGGCAGGCCATTGCTGCGGGTGGGCAGGCTCAGCTGCAGTTCCTCGCCCCTAAAYCCCTCCGGCAGGAGTTGYTGTTCGCCWAGCCAAGCTTTTAATTGGCCTTCATCAAGGGCRAGGGGGTGCTGTTGAACCTGCTGTAACTGGTGTAGTTGCAGTGGTTTTGCCACCTGCCAATCATCTGCCCAGAGGGCTAGGCATGGTTCAGCAGGTTTCTGCAGCCAAACGGCATGCAGCAGGCTCATGGCCTTAGCGGCATAGGGGGCTGCATCATGGCCTGATCAGGCTTAAGAAGCTTCACCATGGCAAGTATCCCCCGTAACGGCATTCCCCGTAGCGGAGCCGAAATCCGCGAAGCCTTCCTCGCTTTTTTTGAACAGCGGGGCCATAAACGGGTGCCCAGTGCCTCCCTGGTGCCGGAAGACCCCACGGTGCTGCTCACAATCGCCGGYATGTTGCCCTTTAAACCGGTGTTTTTGGGCCAGCAGCAGCGGCCGGCGCCGCGGGCCACCAGTTCCCAAAAATGCATTCGCACCAACGACATTGAAAACGTGGGCCGCACCGCACGGCACCAAACCTTTTTTGAAATGCTTGGCAATTTTTCTTTTGCTGATTACTTCAAGGAAGATGCAATCAAATGGGCYTGGCAGCTGAGCACCGAAGTATTTGGGCTTTCAGCAAACAACCTGGTGGTGAGTGTGTTCCGGGAAGACGACGAAGCCGCTGAGATTTGGCGCAGCAGCGTAGGCGTTAACCCCAAACGGATTATTCGCATGGATGAGGCCGATAACTTTTGGGCATCAGGCCCCACCGGTCCCTGTGGACCATGTTCTGAAATTTATTACGACTTCAAACCTGAACTGGGCGACAACAATATCGATTTAGAAGACGACTCGCGCTTTATCGAGTTCTACAACCTCGTGTTTATGCAATACAACCGCAATGCCGAGGGTGAACTCACACCGCTAGCTAATCGCAATATCGACACCGGCATGGGCCTAGAGCGCATGGCCCAGATCCTGCAGCAGGTGCCCAATAACTATGAAACCGACCTGATCTTCCCCCTAATTGAAACCGCTGCCGAGTTGGCGGGCCTGAACTACAGCAACCTCGATGCCAAAGCCAAAACCTCGCTAAAGGTGATCGGCGACCATTCCCGTGCAATTACCCAATTGATCTGCGATGGCGTAAGCGCCAGTAATTTAGGTCGCGGCTACATCCTCAGGCGACTGCTGCGGCGGGTGGTGCGCCACGGAAGGCTACTAGGAATAAACAAACCTTTTTTAACCACTATGGGTGAAGCGGCGATCGCCCTAATGGCTGAGGCCTACCCCCAATTATTAGAGCGTCGTGAGGCGATTATTGGCGAACTGAGCCGGGAGGAGGAGCGGTTCCTCGAAACCCTMGAGCGGGGYGAGAAATTGATGGCGGAGGTGCTTGCCAGTGAGCCCAGCCAAATAACTGGTGAACAGGCATTTGAGCTCTATGACACCTATGGCTTTCCCTTGGAGCTAACGGAAGAGATCGCAGCGGAACAGGGTCTCAAGGTTGATCTAGCCGGCTTTGAGCAGGCGATGCAGGCCCAACGCAAACGGGCTAAAGCTGCCGCGGTAAGCATTGATCTCACCCTCCAAGGGGCTATCGATCAGCTAGCCGCCGCCGCTGTTGCTACCACCTTCACTGGTTATCAAAGCCTTGAGCGCTCTTCTSTTGTTTTAGCGCTTGTGGTGAAYGGTGAACCAGCCCAGCAGGCCACCGCCGGCGATCGAGTGCAATTGCTGCTCGATGGCACCCCCTTTTATGGCGAAGGTGGCGGCCAAGTGGGTGATCGGGGTGTGCTGGTTGGCGCCGCCGGCAGCGATTTAAAAGTGAATATTGATGCTGTTARCCGCAACCGCGGTGTATTTGTGCATAGCGGCACTGTTGAACGGGGTTGCCTTGCCGTAGCCGATGGCGTAGTTGCCCAGGTGGATCGCCTTAGCCGCAGCCGCGCCCAGGCAAATCACACTGCCACCCACCTGCTGCAGGCTGCCCTCAAGCAATTAGTGGATCCAAGCATTGCCCAGGCAGGGTCGCTGGTGGATTTTGAGCGGCTTCGCTTTGATTTCCATTCGCCCCGTGCCGTAACGCTTGAGGAGCTCGAGCAGATCGAGGTTTTGATCAATGGCTGGATCAGCGAGGCCCACCCTCTGGAGGTGGCCGAGATGGCGATCGAGCAGGCCAAGGCCGCTGGGGCGGTGGCGATGTTTGGTGAAAAGTATGGCGATCTAGTGCGGGTGGTGGATGTGCCGGGTGTGTCGATGGAGTTATGCGGCGGCACCCATGTGGCTAACACCGCTGAACTTGGTGCCTTCAAAATTATTGCTGAATCAGGCGTTGCCGCAGGCATCCGTCGGATTGAAGCRGTTGCTGGCTCTGCCCTTTTGCCCTACTTAAACCAGCGTGATGGGGTGGTGAAGGCCCTCGGCGAGCGTTTCAAGGTGCAACCCACTGAAATCCTGGAACGGGTTGCGCTTTTGCAGGAGGAATTAAAAGCCACTGGTAAGGCATTAGCTGCAGCCMGGGAGGAACTGGCATTRGTTAAAGCAGCGGCATTGCTGAACCAGGCCGAAACCGTGGGGGATTATCAAATTTTGGTGGCCCGCCTTGATGGCATTGGCGCTGATGGAATGCAAACCGCCGCGCAGCAACTACAGGAGCAGCTCGGGGATGGGGCAGCTGTTTTGCTTGCAGGGGTGCCTGAGCCAGCCAAGGTGACATTGGTGGTGGCCTTTGGCCCTGAGTTAATCAAACGTGGTTTACAGGCCGGCAAATTCGTGGGCGTTGTTGCAAAAGCTTGCGGCGGCGGCGGTGGCGGCCGGCCGAATTTGGCCCAGGCCGGCGGCAGGGATCCAGGGGCCCTGCCAGGCGCATTGGCTGCAGCTAAGGCCCAACTGCAAGAGGCACTGGGCTGAAGTAGTTGTTCAGAAAACAAGCAACTCTCGTTGCTCCACAACATCTGTGAGCAAAATCATAAGAATGCTTGCTATGGATCATCAACGGCATCGCACAGATTTGCCACTTTGGGTTCATCGGAGTCGAGCTCACCGCTCGTCCGCCACTCCACTTACCCAAGGATTCTTCCATGGCCACTAACTTCTCCAACCTTCGCGCTGTTCTTACCGCTGCTACTCCCATCGGCCTCATTGCTCAGTTGATGATTGGCGCTCCATCCTCATTTGCACAAACAAGCACTGCCGTTTTCAAGCCCGAATCGCAAAAAATTCAGCTTGGAAATCTGCGTCAGTTAAGTTTTCGTTTACGTTCCGGCCAACCCGTTGCTAGYAGCGAGCTTGATTCCTATAAGGMGTTTTGCGCTGAGCAAGCCAGCCAGGCCAACGTAAGAGATACGGCTCAGGRRAAAAGCGATACACGCAGAAATTCTCGCTCTCAGCATTTTGATAATTCTAATAACTGGGATAAGTCCCACAACAAAGACAGCACCTATAAGCAAAGTGGCAAGGTCAATGTTGGCCTTTTCGGCGGAAGTGGCAGGGTTAATTCCGACATCAGCCGAAATGACAACGGCACCAATAAAGGTTCACAGGCTGATATCAGTAAAACAAGTCAAAGCAGCAGTTCTTCTACTCAAGACAACAGGTCTAGCCACTCCGATTTCAGTCGTGAATCAGCCCAAGATTGTGCTGCCGTGTTGGAACATCTCACCGCCAAGGYTCAATCCAGYGCTGAATTAGCTAARGCYAATGTTGAAGCCGCAGTAAAAGATCGCGAGATTGCTGCAAACGAACGCATCCGCATGGCGGAAATCGCATCCCAAAAGGAGCTGGCTTTGATGSAGGCCAAGCTGCTCCGMCWGCAGGGCGAGAGTCAGCAAACCCAGGGTTGGACGCAGCTTSGTATGGGCCTCCTAAMTAACCTGCTGCAACCCCAGCAACAGGCGGGAATCGTTCAACCTGACCTGGCCCAGCTGCAGCAGCTGATTCTTAGTCAGCAGGCGCAGATCAAGGCTTTGCAGCAGCAAGCTGGCAAGTGATACAAAATAACTTCTCCACAGCCCCTGTAACCCCGGGGCTTTTTAGTTAAAGCATCTGGGCGCTAATTAGCCGATCCCAGATGCTGGTTGGCAGTAGTTCACTGGCAAGCACTGAAATTGATTGATGGCCGCAGCGGTAGCGGGCGGCTGGTTTTGGTTTTGTTAAGGCATTTTCAATCGTTTGCGCCACCAGCAAAGGCGAGGAGGCGCCTTGATAAACCCTTTCCCAGCCGGCGCGCACATTGCGCATCATTTTGCCGTAGATGTTGCATTCCAATGCTTTTTGCATAGAAGGAAAAGCAATCTCACCAAAATTRGTAGCGATTAAACCGGGCTCCACKATCACCACCTGTAGCCCAAAACTTTTTAATTCCAGCCTTAGGGCATCACTAAGKGCTTCKAGGGCGAATTTGCTTGCGCCATACCAGCCTGAACCWGGTGTTACCCARCGCCCGGCAATGGAAGACACATTCACAATGCGGCCGCAGCCCCGTTGCCGCATGGCAGGCACCAAAAGTTGGGTTAGCCCCATCAGGCCAAATACATTCACCTCAAAAATTGCCCGGGCTCTCTCCAATTCCATTGTTTCTAGGGGSCCCACYTCGCCAAARCCRGCGTTRTTCACCAAAGCATCCAAGGCGCCAACCCGGTTTGCTATTTGAGCTGCTAGGTCACTGCGGGAATCAGCATTGCTGAGATCAAGCTGGAACAGCTCTGCCCCTTGGGCCTCAAGTGCTGCCATGGGCTCAAGCCGCCGTGCTGCGGCAAAAACCCGCCAACCCCGATCCAGCAGCAGGCTTGCTGTGGCTGCGCCAATTCCGCTGGAGGCGCCGGTAACTAAAACACTCGGTTTTGTCATCTGCATCAAAGCAACCTAATTTCAATGCAGCTYTAAMGCAAATGATGCAGATATTCAGCCGCTGGCCTGAATCGCAAGCACGGTTKGTGCGYTGGGTTTTGCTGCTYGGCTGGTTGCTGTTGATCGTTTCCTTGTTGTTTCCAGTGATTTCCCTGCCGGAGGGCATGACACCGGCATGCGCCGATTGGATGGATTCATGCACGGTGCATCGCCAGCCGGGTAACCGCCTTTTTTGGGGTGTGGTGGTGCCATCGGGCTTGATGTTGATTGTGCTGCTCAGCCACGAGCTATGGCGGCGCATCTGCCCCTTGGCCTTTGCATCGCAATTGTTTCGCGCCTTAGGTCGCCAACGCACTCGCCTCGGTAAGGGCGGCAAACCTGAGGTGGTGAAGGTGAATGCCGATTCATGGCTGGGGCGCCATCACATTCAGCTGCAGTGGTCTTTATTGATCTCAGGGCTTTGCCTGCGCCTGTTGCTGGTGAACAGCAGCCCCATTGGGTTGGCGGTGCTTTTGCTGCTYACCCTCTGCGCTGCAGTGCTGGTGGGTTGGGCCTATGGCGGTAAGGCCTGGTGTCAATACGTTTGCCCCATGGGGCCAGTGCAAACGGTGCTCACCGGTCCGCGGGGCCCCCTGGGCAGCACTGCCCACATCGGCAGTTCAAAAATCAGCCAATCAATGTGCCGCACCATCGGCGAMAGCGGTAAGGAGCAAAGCGCCTGTGTGGCTTGCCAGGCCCCTTGCCTTGATATCGATGCAGAGCGWCATTTCTGGAACAATCTGGCGGCAAAACCAGGTTTGGAATGGGCCTGGTATTCCTACCCGGGCCTGGTGCTGGCCTTCTTTGAATTAATGCGCCGCATGGTAACTGGCGCCACCGATTACAGCGCCCATGTTGGTTATTTGCGCAACGGTTTATGGGCCTACGACGCAAACCTGCCGCAACGGGCTCTASAGCCCATAGAGCCGTGGTTGCCCATGCCTGCSCTRGTGGCGGTGCCCATTGCCCTTAGCCTCGCGGCKGCTATGTCGGTTGTTTTKTTTCGCTGGCTTGAAAGCCAGATGCAAAAGCAATATGAGCGGTTAGGTCGCCGCGAAGCSAAAGCATTGGCTACCAGCCGTTGCCGCTTAATTGCGAGTTTTTTGGCGATTAATAGCTTCTTTTGGTTTGTGGATCCAAGCCAAGGKGCCCTTGGCTCCAATGGCGGCCAAGTGATTCGCTCCTTGGTATTAACGGTTTCGGCGATTTGGATCTTTCGCGGTTGGCAGCGGGATCAGGCCACCTAYAGGCGTGAAAGCACCAGCGAAAGTTTGCGYAAACAACTGCAGGATCTACCTGAATTGCAGCAGGCCCTYGATGGTCGTTCCTTRGAGGAGCTYTCACCCCAGGAGGTGTTCACTTTGGCAAAGGCCCTGCCTGCGGTGGGGCAACAACAAGCTCGCAATATCTATCGYGGTGTAATTGCAGACATGTTGCGCTCCGGCCGCTTGGAGCGGGCCAGTTCCCTGTTGCAACTCCAGGATCTGCGCCAAACCCTGCACCTAGAGGATCAAGAYCACCACGAAGCGATGCGTTTRTTGGCAGAAGAGGAACCCAATCTGCTCAAACTTGATGCKCGCCAACGCCAGATCAATGATCTACGCCAGGAAGCGGTTACCGAGGCCATTGAGGAGTTGCTTGCAACTGCKGGCCTGCAGGTGCTGGATCTRGCGAGCATTAGTRAGCCATTGAAKCAACGCTTGGAGCAGATCCGTCAAAGCTGCGGCCTGGCYGAGGAAAATTGGCAAAGYRCCTTGGCAAAGTTTGGCCCTAAGGGGGAACAAGCCCTAACTCGGCTCAGCCAGCAGGTGGCTGATTGGCATCASCAGGCTGGTTTGGCCGCTCTACTAAAACAACAAAGTGAGCAMATYGCCTTGTTGCRCCCYCTGTTGCTAGCGATGCAATTGCGCTGCGCAGGGCTTGAGGCGTTGCTGATTCCAAAATTGCAGCAGGCAAATTTAGAGCCACTGCCCAGCTGCGTGGAGCCAGCGGGCAGCTTGGAAGAGGCCTTGGATTTGCTCTTTAGCGACCCCGACCCCGACACCGCAGGTTGGGTATTGCTACTTGAACGTGAGTTATTTCCAGAGAGGCTTGCCCGCAGGCTCCAAAATCCGCGCCAAGGTTTGGCTAGTTCAGCATTTTTGGAAATCCAATTAGGCGGCCAATCCCACCAAGATGCAGCGGAATTTCCTTTTCTTGCCTCATCWCCACTGTTTAGTGATCTACTGCCGGCTGGTTTGGTTTGGGTGGCAAGCCARGGCCATATCCACCAGTGGCAACCTGGCGAGGTGGTGATTGAGCAGGGGGCTGTTAGTGATGGGGTTGCCGTRGTGCTGGCTGGTGAWGGWCGCMTCACTGGCCAAGGGGGATCTGTTGTGATCCTTGGGCCMGGCCAAACCCTTGGTGAAATGGGTGTGATYACWGGCATGAGCCGCAGCCGCACSGTTTTGGCCGGCCCAGAGGGCCTMAGGGCTTTCCAATTGCCAAGCGATGCCTTTGAGGAATTGCTGCATCGCTCCCCTCAGTTCAGCCGCGACCTATTGCGGCAACTAGCGCAAAGGCTCACAGTAGCCACGCTTTAAACAGCCTTTGCATGCGCAGCAGCAGGTCTTGTTGTTGGGTTTTTGCCGCTTCTGCTTCAAGTTGTTGTAGTTGAGCTTGGCGACGGCTCACYARWAGGCCAATGCGATCGAGCAGGCTTGGATCATCATTTAAAAGGCTGGCTAGGGCTTSGCGATCGATTTCCAATAGGCGCACCTCCCCTTCAGCTCKMACCGTGGCGGAGCGACATTCGCCAGTGCATAGGGTCATTTCACCAAATAAATCGCCCCGTTTTAGTTCTGCAATCGCCAAATTYTCGCCATTGCTTTGCAAGCGGCTTACCGCCATGCGSCCGTGGCACACCACAAACAATGAATCACCATCGTCTCCCTCTGCAACCACAGTTTCACCATTGCCATAGCTACTGCATTGGCTTGCTTCGATTAGATCCTCCAACTGGGTTGAGCTAAGGCCGCCAAACAGGGGTGTTTCTTCAAGTAGCTGTTTGATCTCATTTTTATTTGAAGTATTTGTTGTGKTTKTGGCATCGCTAAGGCGTACGTCGCGGATGGGATAGGGGATGCTTTGGCCTTGGCGAGCCAGGGCATACCACAGYTGTTCGAGTAGATCGCTGCGTAATCCCAAGCTGTTGCCGTAGCTGGCTTGCCACACCAGCCATTCGTAGCGGATGGCACTGTCGTCGAAGCCGGCAAGGCGCACCACTGGGGCTGGATCGCTCARTACCAGTGGGTGTTGATGTGCCAGCAGCAGYAGTAGTTCTTTGGCTTGGCCCGGTGGCAGGCTGTAGTCGAGGCCCACAAAGATGCGATTGGCRTGGGGCCCATAACCGCTGAAATTGCGTAGGTCAGAAGCGGTTACCCGGGCATTGGGCATAACAAGTTTTGAACCATCCACACAACGCAATTGGGTGTCGCGCCAACTGATCGATTGCACTTGGCCGATCAAACCACCCACCTCAATCCAATCTCCCTCCCGWARYACCTGCTCCAATTGCARGCTGAGGCCGCCGAGMAGATCTTTAAGSGGTTCYTGGGCCGCTAAACCAATAATTGCAGTTAGCACCGCTGAGGTGGTAACGATGCCGAGCAGGTCTACCTTGGCCCGCTGTTGCAAGGTAATCACCACAAGCAAACCGCTAATCAGCACAAAAAGCAGATCCCGCAGGATTTTCGGGCTATGGGGCAGCAGGCGCCAGCGGGGTAATAGTTCCAGGCCAAACCAAAGCAGCACCCTTGTGATTGCAAGGGCCACYAKCAAGTCATCGGCTAGGCCAAAACCGCCAGACATTGGAAATGTGGCRCCAAGGGCCYRGGCCAAWAGGGCGGCGCTGCTGATGCGCCAGGGGAAGCGATAGCCCCAAAACCTATGGATGCTGCGGCTGAACAGCTGCAGTAGAAATAGGGCGGCTATGCAGATCAGCCACGYRGCCATGGCGTTTGGGGGAGATTTAAACCTCATCCTGGCGCCAGATCGTTCTTTATCAATGCCCAAAGGGCTTTTCTATGGCGTTCATCAACTTGCTACTGCTGCTGMTGATGGGGCATTTCCTTGGCGACTTTGCTCTMCAGAACGGCCGCATGGCGAGGGAGAAATGCGCKGGRCCYAACCATTCCTTGCCATGGGGCTATTGGTTAACAGCCCATGGTGCAATTCATGGTTTGATCGTGGCTTTATTAACTGGGGTACCGTTGCTTGGCCTTGCTGAATGGCTTGTGCATATGTTGATTGATTGGGGCAAGTGCCGAAATTTGTATCGCTTACCCGTTGATCAAAGTTTGCATTTGTTTTCTAAAGCAATTTGGACCCTGCTGGCCATTGTTGTGTTTGCCGTTTAGCCATGGCCATCGCTCCCCTCACCCCTGAACTGCTGCGCGCTTTCCCACTATTTGAAAGTTTAGAACAGGCTGATTTAGAGCGGCTGCTGGAGCGTCATCTGGCCAGTGCCCTTGGAGAAGATCAGTTGCTKGTGCAGGAGAGCGACTGGGGTGAAACCCTTTTTTTGATCCGTGCTGGTTTAGCAAAGGTGCGATGTTTCAGCCCTGAYGGCGAAGAAGTGGTGTTGTGTTTGCTTGGGCCTGGTGATGTTTTCGGCGAAATGRCTTTATTGGATGAAAAACCGCGTTCCGCTGATGTGCTCAGCCTCACTCCAKTGAATTTRGTTAAGTTCTCAGGYGCATTATTTCGGCAATTGATGCTTAGCCGAGCGCCCCTTTCAYTGGCGATTGCCCAATTGCAAAGCAAGCGCTTGCGGGAGTTGAATCGCCGTTTTGCGATCCATTCAGCCGATGCCAGCACCCGCCTCTTGAATGCTTTGGCCCAATTGGCTTGCCTCAGCCAATCTGGCGCCAATGTGTTGAGTGTGTTCCCCGCCCTTGGCCAACGGGAACTGGCTGCAATCGCTGGTTTATCAAGGGAAACAACCTCGCGCACCCTAAGCAAATTGCGGGAGCGGGGTTATCTGGAGGAAACGGCTGCAGGTATGCGTTTATTGAGTGAAGAACCGCTCAAACGGCGCTGCTTGYTGTGAGTTAAATCACGGCGGCYCTTGTGTTGGGCCATGGGCTTGATTCAACAAGYTGTGCAAAGGTAAATGGGTGTTCCAGGCAGTTGATTATGGGTTTGTTTAAACACTTGCTTTTTGCGCTGTGCGCCACAGCACTGMTACCAAKCCTTGGCTTTGCCCAAACAACAGACACCCGCAGTCAATTCCCTGGCCGCCGGGTGGGGGGAGGCACCAGGGGGGAATGCACTTCAAGGTTGGTTGCCCACCTGGTGTTGCCTGCCAATATTCAAGAGGTGGCCAAGGGCAAACCAGCMACCATTGSCATTTTGGAGGGCCCCGCTGCCCAAACCTATCCACTAYTAATAAATTTGCAGGGGCTGCGCTCYTACCAGTTGGAGCCCATGGCCGCTGGGGTGAGGCTAATTACCCTGCCCGCTTTAACGGCTGAAACCCGCTGGGARAGYTCYTTCCTTTGCCCWGGGGCAGTTGGTTTAGCTGGCGACCCCCTTGGTTTTATTACCACTGCCTCGCCGCCTGCTCTTAGCTTGATTCGCCCGGGGCAAGGGGTTGGATCTGGAACCCTCCTCAACCGCCTGGCGGCAAGCTGTGGTTCAAGCATTCCTACAACTGAAATAAGCAAGTTTTTAGGTGGTGACCCTCTGCCAGGTAATTGGCCTGAGCAAYTACCGGTGCGCTGCCAGAAACTTTAGTTATTTATACCTGTTAATTCGTATACCTCAACGCTTTGATCTCTGCCCTTGAGGGGGAAGCTGCCCCAGCAGTTGAATTGCCATTGCTCGGGATTTGTTAATAGATTTAGGGTCTCCTTCGATAGCAATACCCTGCAGAGATTAACCTGKCGTTCCTTRTTYAGTGATTCAAGGCGAGAGCTAACATTTACTACATCGCCAATAACTGCATATTCCATACGTTCGCTACTACCCATGGAGCCAGTGATTACTTCTCCGCTATGGAGGCCCACCCGTAATTTCATTGCAGGCCGATTTTCCGCTAGTAATTGTTGATTTAATTCAAGTAATGTGTGCTGCAATGCGGCGGCACTATTTAAAGCTTGGTTTGCGGTTTGCGTGGGGTTTTGAGCTAGGGGCACCCCAAATACCGCAAGGAAACCATCACCGGTGAATTTATTTACCATGCCCCCATTGCTATGGATTACCTGCACAAATTTTTCCATGCCGGCATTAACCCATTGCAGCGTTTCAGCCGGTTGAAATCCCTCAGCCACTTGGCTGAAGCCAACAATATCGGCAAATAGAATCGTTACGGCTAATTCCCTGCCAGGAAAGCGCCCCTCCTCCAATAGTGATTCCCGTTGTTTCCACAATTCAGCAGCCACCTCGGGAGAGGTGGTTTGCCCCAATAAACGTTCGATTTGGCGCCGTTGTAAYTGCCCGGCAGCACCTCGCCGCAGCCAACCGGCGGCTGTGATCAAGGCAAGGGTAGTCATGGGGRTGCTGATGCCAATCCAAATGCCTTGAAGCAGCAGGCCAAAASCAATKGCYAGCAGTAAAAGCTCRCCACTAAGCARMAYCCAACCGCTGCGCCGTAGGGCCTTAATTCCTTCGCCAATGGCGATGCCAGCGGCTGTAATCAGTGCTARGGCAATGGTTTCAGTGAAAGCCGGTAGCACATTCATCTGGTAGTGGTTGCCCTGCCCTAGGCGGCTTAGGGCTGCTAAGCGGTGGGCATGCACTTCCACGCCAGGCATTGTGGCCAGTTGTGCCGCACCACTAAAACGGGTGTAGGGGGTGTTGAAATYATCCCGAAGAGAGGGTGCAACACTACCGATTAAAATAATTTTGCCCTTTAGATCAGCCTTTGGAATTTTGTTATCTAAAAGGGATGAGAGGTTCCAAATAGGAAAGCTACCAGGTTGTAAAAAACTCAGCATTCTTTGTCTACCAGCTGCATCCACTTGCTTGTATCCACCGGAACCTGGCGTTAGCCAGCGACTTTGCAGTTGGGGATTTTTAAAAGTTGAACGC